>JAFVRA010000055.1 GCA_017504545.1 Clostridia bacterium
AGATCCCTCGGTCGTGGGCGAGCCACTCCCTCGCTATTTTTGACTAACCCGTCAAAAATAGTTCGGCTGCGCGGCGGTTACTTACATATCACCCTATCGTACCTATATCTCGCCGCTCCGCTCAGGATGACCTGCTCAAATGGGGTAAAATGTTCTCTTTCTTGATTGTAGGGACCGGCGTCCCCGACGGTCCTAAAGGGCGATTCGTGAATCGCCCCTACGGGTTTGATTGTTTTCTTAAAATTTGTCTGTAGGGGAGGATATTATCCTCCCGCTCTTTGCGGGACGCCGAGGACGTCGTCCCCTACAAATTATACTAACCAAAAGATTTATGTTGACACGCTTATTATTTTATGGTAAAATTTATTTATCTAACCGAAAGGATAAAGAAAAATGAACAAAACAAAGCTTCCGCCGCTTTTGGCGTCTCTCATTCGCTCGGGCGTATCATTTTTTGCTTTTTTTGCTCTTGGAAATATCTCGCGCCTGATATTTAATTACAATATGTTCGGTATGGAGGACGATCTTCCGATAATTCCTAAAATCGTCGCCTGTATCGTGTTTGTCTTGCTTCTCCTACTCTTTCATTCGGTATATTTTACGTTTATCTCTAAAAACAGAGGAGAAAAGCAAAGCTTTCTTGAAAGAAGAGAGAAAAAAGGAAAGCAATTTTCACTTTTTGCGGATGTTTTTTGTTCTCTTTGCTTTTATACAGACCTTGCGCTTCTTGTTATATTCTCAGTTGCGTTGCCGCTCAGCCTTACCTACGGCTCGCTTTCCGAGTGGCTTTTTACCTCGGTCAGTTCAAATGCGCTCGCTAAAGTCTATACGCTCCTTGTTGCCCTGCCTTTACTTGTCTTGCTACTTATTTTTGCACACGTTTCTGCAAGAAAAGAATTTTTGAGAGAAGAAAACCGCGGAGAAAAGTCCTCGGAGCTTGTTGATACGCTAAAGGCGCTCGCTTTTGTCGCGCTTGCTTTTGTAGGCGCGTCGGTCATTATTCCTTGGTTTGTTCCGGGAATAGTAACTCTTTGGAATCTGTTTGGCGTTTGGATGCTTCTCTGGATACCACTTATAATTATAGCTATCGTCGGAGTGGTAGTAGCGTATTCTTACATAAGAGCAATGCTTAAATGCAGAAAATTTGTAAAAGCTTTGAATAAGCTTTGTTCAACCGATGATCGCAGACTTTCTGTTATGCATAAGCCGAGTACGGCTATATTTAAGTTTACGGACGGTATAGATTTCAGCGTATTAACGAAAAAAGCCACGTACGATTGCAAGATAATATCAGGAGCTTTCAGAAATTCTCCCATAGTCTTTTCGGATAAGGGCAACCTGCTGAGGCAAATAACCTTTAAGGTGTTTGGCGCAGAGCTATTTCACTTTATGTCAAAGGTAGATTATGACTTTGAGAGTGAAAACAAGAAGGTGATCGTCGTTTTGCCGATGCCGAGAACAATATACGCGTCAGTTATGGAATCTCCGCCTCGTCTTGCTGACAATGGCGAGAAGGTCGGAAAATATACGGTATATTCGGCAAGCGGATTTCTTAATATGCTTGACAGAGAATAACCGCATAAATTAAGGTGGTAATTTATGAAAAATATAAACGTGGCTTACATAGGCTATGGTGAGAGAGGTCGAGCGCTTCTTGAGCTTGTGCTTGAGCAGGTAGATGCGATAGGCGCGGTCTGCGACATATACGAGGACAGAGCAGAGGCTTGCGCTAAGGCGGTTGAGGAAAGCCGCGGCGTGCGCCCTGCGGTATATACCGATTATAAGGCTGCCATTGCTGACGAAAGCGTCAACGTGGTGATGATTCTCACCGCGTGGGAAAGCCATATCCCGATAGCCCTTGAGGCGATGAGAGCGGGCAAGGCTGTCGCGCTTGAGGTCGGCGGTGCTTACTCGGTTGAGGATTGCTGGAAGCTCGTCAGAACACAGGAAAGCACGGGCGTACCCTTTATGTTCCTTGAGAACTGCTGCTTCGGTCGCCGCGAGCTTATGATAAAGAATATGGTCGAGCTCGGACTCTTTGGAAGAATAGTCCATTGCAGCGGCGGCTATCATCACGATCTGCGCGAGGAGATCGCGTTTGGAGTTGAGAACAGACACTACAGACTCCGCAATTATCTTAGCAGAAACTGCGAGAACTACCCCACACACGAGTTAGGACCTATTGCCAGAATACTCGGTATCAACAAGGGCAACCGAATGGTAAGCCTTACTTCAACGGCGTCCTGCGCCGCAGGTATGCACGAATATATCCTTGCGAATAAGTCTGACGATGAGGCGCTGATAAACGCGGAATTCGCTCAGGGCGACGTGGTCACAACGGTCATAAAATGCGCTCGCGGAGAGACTATCACGCTCACCCTTGACACAACTCTTCCGAGATTCTACAGCCGCGGCTTTACCGTGAGAGGCACCAAGGGAATGTACGAGGAAGCCACCGATTCTGTCTTTCTTGACAGACAAGAGGACAGGGCATACGACTGGTCTTGGGTGAAAAACAAGGTTGGAAATGCCGATGATTACGCCCGTGAATACGAGCATCCTGTCTGGAAGCAGTTCCTTGAGGACGGCGTGAGGGGCGGACACGGCGGTATGGATTACCTTGAGCTCAAAGCCTTTTTCGACGCGCTCAGAGCAGACGCACCGATGCCGATAGACGTTTACGATGCGGCGTCTTGGATGGCAATAACCGCGCTTTCCAAAATATCTATTGCAAACGGCTCAGCACCCGTCGAGATCCCCGATTTCACCTCGGGAAGATGGGAAGAATAAATAAAAAGAAAAGCAACCTGCGATTTTCGCAGGTTGCTTTTTAATTGAAAAGTCAGGAGTATATTTATCCCCAAAAGTCAATAAAATATAGTAAAGGGAGGGGATAAATATGACTGTTGAAGAGAAAATTAGCGTCGGTAATAAATACTTTGGTACGGACGGCTTTCGGGGTGAGGCAGGAGTTGACCTCACGTCTTCTCAGGCGTACAGGGTGGGAAGATTTTTAGGATGGTATTATTCCTCGTCGCTATCAGGCGCAAGTCGGCGCGGCTACCGTCCGCGCATCGTCATCGGCAAGGACACGCGCCGCTCAAGCTATACGCTTGAATACGCGATCGCTTCGGGGCTTACCGCATCGGGTGCCGATGCCTATATGCTGCACGTTACTACAACGCCCAGCGTTTCCTACGTTACCGTCAAGGACGATTTTGATTGCGGAATTATGATAACCGCCTCGCACAACCGCTTCTGCGACAACGGTATCAAGGTGGTTAACCGCTACGGCGAGAAGCTTGACGACAAGACCGCCGCGCTTGTGGAATGTTATATAGACGGCAATCTGTCTCCGCTCGGAATAGAGGGCGATATACCCTTTGCCACGGGCGAGAAGATAGGAAGAATAGTAGATTACGTCGCAGGGCGCAACAGATACGTCGCGTATCTTATCTCGCTCGCCTCGCATTCCTACAAGCATCTGCGAATAGGCATAGACTGCGCCAACGGAGCCTCCTGGTCGATAGCCTCGGCGGTGTTCGGAGCGCTTGGCGCGAGGGTATCGCTTATCGGCGCTGAGCCTGACGGGCTGAATATCAACGTGTCCTGCGGCTCTACGCATATCGAGGCGCTTCAAAAGCTCGTCAGAGATCAGCATCTTGACGTCGGCTTTGCCTTTGACGGCGATTGCGACAGATGCATAGCGGTTGACGAGCGCGGCAGAGTTGTGGACGGCGACGGAATTTTATATATTCTTGCCGGGAGGCTCAAAGCTCGCGGAATGCTCGGCGGCAATACGGTCGTTTCTACCGTAATGTCAAACGGCGGACTCGCGAGATCGCTTAAGGATATAGGCATAGCAAGCGTAGAAACTGCCGTCGGGGATAGGTTTGTGTTTGAGGAGATGCAAAAGGGCGATCTCACGCTCGGAGGCGAGCAGTCGGGGCATATAATCATAAGAAAATACGCGACATCGGGCGACGGATTGCTTACGGCAATAATGCTTTGCGAGGAGATGTGCGACAGAAAGCGTCCTATCTCAGAGCTATGCAAGGGATTGCGGATATATCCTCAGATCACCAAAAACCTCAAGGTACGCGATCAGAACGCCGTGATGAGCGACGGGGCGGTGAGGCAGGCACTCTGCGAGATAGAGGCGCTTCTCTCGGGGCGCGGCAGAGTGATACTTCGCAAGAGCGGCACCGAGCCTGTGGTAAGAATAATGGTCGAGTGCGAGAGCGAGGAGAATTGCTTTGATTACGCCGAGCGGATCGCGAGAGCCATAGAAGAACGGGGGCATTTGGCTCTATGAGTAGCGATATATCAATAAAAACAGAGAGCCTTTTTGAAAGCATTCCGCCGCACCTTCGCGCGCTTTTTGAAGCCTGCGAATACCCGTGGCAGATAGTCGAGCGCATTTCGGGGTATATAAACGAGCTGATTGAGAAAGGCATCGAGGGCTACTCGCTTTATTCGGACGGCGTGCTTGCAGGGAAGGGCGCGAGCATCTCAGAAAGCGCGCATATATCTCCGCCTGCGATCATAGGAGATGGGTGCGAGATACGTGTCGGCGCGTATATCCGAGGGAACGTGATACTCGGCAGAGGCGTAGTCGTGGGAAACTCAAGCGAGCTTAAGAATTGCATTCTGCTTGACGGGGCGCAGGCGCCGCATTATAATTACGTCGGCGATTCGATCCTCGGATGTATGTCGCATCTCGGCGCGGGCGCGATATGCTCAAATTTGCGCTCTGACGGTAGGGAAGTGACAGTGCGCGCCGAGCAAAGCTACACCACGGGTATGCGAAAGCTCGGCGCAATGATCGGCGATCGCGCCGAGATAGGCTGCGGCTGCGTCCTCAACCCCGGCACGATAGTCGGCAAAAATAGCCGCATCTACCCCCTCACCTCCGTCCGAGGAACCGTCCCGCAGGACTGTATCATGAAGTCCTCGGGGGAAATAGTGAAAATTGAAAAAAAGAAGATATGAAAAGGGAAGCGGCGTGCCGCTTCCCTTAAGCTTTGGGATTTAAATATCGTGTGCTTTTCTGCAATGCGGGCAGATGGGCTTAGCGTGTGGAGTTATCGGGGTGATGTTCCTGAAATGCAGCTGAGCCTCGCTGAGTCTGTCGTGCAGGAAGCGCCGCCTTTCGATCTGCGCTTTCTTTTCTCCGAGAGTGCTGCCCTCGCTCGTCAGCACCTCTGAAACGAAATAGCTTTTGTTAGTTTCAGGGCAGACGTGCGTACTTATTTCGGACATGCAGGAGTTACATCTGTGTCCGTGCTCGGATTCGATCAGCGGCTTACCGCAGAAGGCGCAAACCTTGCGCTCGGTATCGGCGCATATCATACCTCTGAGCAATATCTGCTGTATCCGCCTGAATGAGTCGATGTCAAAAATGCTCAGATAGAGCAGCTCCGTGCTTCCGTATACGTTGGGAGAGCATATCAGATATTCGTCTGCCGCGACATCGCGCTTCAGCTCGTTCATTCTTGCAGGTGTCAATGAGGATTCGTTCCCAAACACCACGCAGGATCTGAATTCCTTGTTCTTTTTGGTGGTGAATACCAACGTATCAGCCACCTTGTGCTCTATCCACCGCGCAGAAAGCTGCCAATCCATAAAGCTGCAATCAAGTGCGAAATTATCCGCGTCAAGCGTATATTCCGTGGGTATCTCGTAATTGAAATGGCTTACGGCAAAAACGGTCACCATCTTGCAGAACGCCTTGTATTCGGGACATTCGACCGATATCTCTCTCTTGACGCCTGCGGAGTCCTCCTCGCTGACGTCGAACATCTTCAGTATCTTGTATATCTCGGCGTAGTCCTTGTGAGATCTGAATATGTTGGTCTTCTTGAGCTTTATGGAATAAGTCCTTTTTTTGCAATGGCGGTAAACGGGGGAGTTCAGCTTGAGGCGCAGAGTCCTGTCGATGAAAAGCATCTTGTCGATACAGCGAGAGCAGCGCTCCTTAGAGGCGGTAGAGCTGACGTATTCAAGATAAAGCTTGCCTATCGCAAGGAAGTATAGCCTGTGATGCGTTCTATCGAGCATATTGAAATGAATATCTCTGCATCCGTAGACGATATCCTTTATTCTTATAAGCGTTCTGTTTATATAGTTGAACACCGAATCAACGGCGCAGGCAAATGCGAAGTTCTCATATATCGAATAGGTCTCTATATGCTCAAGTGTCATAAGCTTACGCGGCTTTATGCCGTCCTCGGTTATATTTTCCCACAGCTCGCATCTTGAGGCTATGTGGGTAAGCGAGCGCTTGTCTATTACCTTGACGGATTCAACGGGGACTATATGATGCTCGTCCTTAAGACGAATGATAGGTCTTGCGAAAATGCGCTTGAATGAGGGCAGGGCGTGAATAATGGCATCAAGCGTTGCTTCAACGTTGGCAATGTACTCGTCGTTTGGCATATTGAACAGACACAGATCCTTCAATACTGCCGACTCGTACTCGCCAAAGGTGATTCGCTTGTGGTCGTTCATATATTGGAAAAGCTCTTCGTACAGACTGTCATTATTATTATCTAAGACAATATCCTCCACTTTGATCCTCACCTCCTTGGTCGATCTTATTGAAGAGTAATTTATGGCAGATCAAGTCAGCTTAATCTTCCTTGAGGTTCATAATGAAGCCCGCGCATCTCTTAAGACCGATCTTTTCAAATTCATTTGCAAGATCCTCCTTATCAAGAACGCTCTTGAGCTCAAGCTTCTTAACGACCTTGCTCAAAAGAATGATGTCAAACGCGTCGTGGATCACCTGATCGCTCGAGGTAAAGCAGGATGCGTATATGCTGACGAAGGATTCTATCTGCATAGCGATACGGTTACCGAAGGAGATATTGTAGGGCTCAAGCAGCATCTCGACCTTCTTTACTACGGGATAATCGTCGATATTTATTCTGACGGTAGCCTTTGCTTCCTCAAAAAGTCTGATAAGCTCGGATGCGGGAAGATATCTCGCGGGGATAGGCTCGCCGTAGAAGAGAGGCTTCTGCGCTCTCTTGTCAAAGTTCATGGTGTGAGCACGGTCGTATACCTTGTCACTTATGTCATAGGTGCTTTCGTCTCTGTTAGCGGTTCCGATGAACCAGATATTCTGCGGTATCTTTATGGTGTGTCCGTCAACGAGCGCCGCGTATTTCTCGTGCTTACCGTTTCTCGTGCGCTCGAGGGGAAGGTTGAGCAGTTTGATCTCTCTCTTATCGGGATCGTTCTCCATAAGCGAGAGAAAATCCGAGAAGTAATACTCAATACGGCTGAGGTTCATCTCGTCAAGCACTATAAAGGTAAGGGTGTCGGAATTCAGACACGCCTTGTAGAGAGCCTGAGTAAACTTCTTGGGGGTGTATATCTTACTGAACTCGTTGTAATATCCCAAAAGCTCGTTCTTGTCTCTCCAGGAGGATTCTACCTCAACTATGTCGCAGGTAGACATCAGCGCCTCGGAAACTATCTTAGGAAGACTAGTTTTACCTGTGCCACTCATACCTTGAAGTATCGAGAGCCTCGTTGCTCCGAGACCAGCAAAGAAGGTAGCGACCTTTTCCTCGGTGTACGACAGATGATGCTTGGAATCACGCGCGTATTGAACTATATAGCTTACCAGAGAGGGAAGCTTGGGGTCGTTGAAGAAATGCTCCTGCTTTATCTGAAGCTCGGACTTGAAGCTCGGTATCTTTCTATCGATTTCGGTAAATGCAGGGCAGGGATCAAAGCTCTTGTGAGCGTCCTCCTGCGGTATGGGCGCGATCTCGTCCTCGGCATAGGATTCCGTGGGTACGGAATTGCCCACAGGGTCGGATATAGTTGCGTCTTCTATCTGGATATCCGCGGTAGCAAGATAATGCATTCCGCCAAGGCTCATCAGGCGAGCCTCTGCCTCCTTTGCCTTTGTCAAAGGGCGGAGAGCAAACAAAATAATGAGAACACCTAACAGCACCAGAGTGTATACCAACGCCTCACTCTTGATCTCGTATTTCAAAAGATCCTCGGTCGGCAATGAGAAATCACCGAGAAGCTTTAAGGTCATTTCTTCGTTAAGCTTCTGGACGATCTTATAATACTGTCCGAAAAGTCCTACGAGAACGCAGGATACCGAGCTTGCGACAAGCGAAGCGCTTACTACCTTGTTGAACTGAGAGGATCTTGCAAGGAAGGACGTGAGCGAGAGTATCAGCAATCCTGCGGTAAGGAAGAAGAGCAGAAAAACGCAGTATGCGAGAACTCTTTCTCCCTGGGTGGAGAGGCTGGAATCTCCCAAAAGGAGATCCTTACCCGAGATAACGAGCTCGGGAATGTTCGCGATCGCGTTATCAAAGGTGACCTTGATTATTTTCGACATCAATGCCAGGGTGGAAATAGCAAAGGTTGCGACGGCAAAGATAAGAAGAACTAGCTGATTGCGGAAGATCTTGCGCTTTTCTGCCTTTCGCTCTTCCTCGTGCTTCTTCGCAGCACCCTTGCCCTCAAAGTCTTTGCTTGCTTTGTAGGCGTTGACCGTTTCAACAGAAAGGGCATAGACAATATCGGTGATTGCTACGATTATCACGGGTGCGTAGGATACGTCACTCAGCGAAGCGCCGCCGATCATAGAGTTTATCGGAGAGAATATAAACGTGAACGCGGTATATATCAGAACGCCTACGGAAGCAACTGTAAGAAGCTTCTTGGTGTTCTTGGCGACCTTGTCCTCATTTGAGAAATTAATGATGCTTTTAAATATAAATACGATAACTACGATAGCAAGAACGGCAATAAGCAGCAGCGCTCCGAATTCTATAAAGAAGAAATCCTTCAGAAGCGGATCGTCTGAGTTAGCCGCTTTGATAGCGCCCCACGCGGTGAAAGATATAGCGCCGTCCATAGAAACACATATCGGAACGAAAGCGAGCATTATCACCGATATCAGCGAAATAACGCTTAATATCAGGCAGATCCATATTCTTGCTGACGTCCATTTCGGAGAAGTCAATTTTTCAAAAAAGCCTTCTGTTTTGGTTTGATTTTCATTCATTTTCAGTCCCTCTCTTTAAAGCTTATTTTTAGCAGATAATATCCCGCTCATACACGCGCGCCAAAACGCCTCATGCATTACGGTTTTTCCCTACAATATAATAGCCGCAAAAAAATTCAAAAACTCTCACGATTTTACATAAATTTTTAAAAAATTGATCGAAAACGCAAAAAAGGGAAGCGGCACGCCGCTTCCCTTGAAGGCTTTTGGGGTTATCTGGGTTTGCGTCCGCAGCCCTTATCGAAGGAGGGGTTGCAGGCGTAGAAGTTCTTGGAGTCAAGGTTATCCTGGGCGATGCGGAGGGCATCGGCGAAGCGCTGATAATGCACGATCTCGCGCTCGCGCAGGAATCTGATGACGTCGTTGACGTCGGGATCATCCGAGAGGCGAAGGATATTGTCGTAGGTGGTTCTCGCCTTCTGCTCGGCGGCGAGGTCCTCGTTGAGATCGGTCAGAATATCGCCCTTTACGCCGACGTATTTCATATCAAAAGGAACGCCCGATGCGGCTACGGGGTACGCGCCCGTGGTATGATCCACGAAATACGCCGCGAAGGGAGTGCCGTCTATCTGCTCGAGCGTGAGATTCTTGGTCAGTTGATGGATTATCGCCGCCACCATCTCAAGATGCGCGAGCTCCTCTGTGCCTACGTCGGTGAGGATACCCGTGATCTTCTCGTAGGGGCAGGAATATCTCTGATGCAGGTAGCGCATCGATGCGCCAAGCTCACCATCGGGGCCGCCGAGCTGAGAGATTATAATATTTGCGAGCTTGGGGTTGGGGTTCTTTATCTTTACGGGGTACTGAAGCTTCTTATCATAGGTCCACATAGCTTATCTCCTTTTTTATCAAACGTTGGCTTCGTATTCCCAGGGCCACGGGGAATTAGTCCAGTTCCACTCGTCCGAGTAGTTGCTCATTGCCGTCATCGGCACGCCCATCGCGTTAAGCTTTGCGAGAAGTCCGTCGCGCTCACTAAGGAGCTTCTTGTAATGCGCCATAGCCGCCTTACATTCGGGGTACGCGTCGAGGTAGAGGATGGTGTCAACGAGCGCGAACTCTACCTTCTGCAGTCTCTTTTTGAGCATCTCAGCACTTCCGTTATAGTCGGGAGCACATCCGTTGCCGCCACCCGCGCTGTTGCAGGGGCAGGCGGTATTGTCTCTTCTGTATCTGTTCATACGGTTGTTCACTGCATCCGTCCTCCTCTCTCAAGTCTTCTTCCGTGGAAGTCAAGGTCAAGCTCCTTGAAGATAGTGCCTTGCTTGTGAGCTGTGTCAAGGTCGTAAAGCTCCTCAAAGCTCTGAAGGGGAGCATATACAGATCCGAGAGGATAGCCGTGAAGTCCGAACGAGGCAGAACTGCTTCTGTCGCTACCGTCGCAGGAGGGCTTCTGTCTTGCACCCTCTGAGAGCGGGGTATTGCCTCTGCCGTCTGTCATCATGCGGAGAAGCGCCTCACTGCAGCCCTCTCTCGTGATAAAATTGTCGTCTTTATACATCGCAATCAACCTTTCTGTCGTTAGTTTAGCAGAGCGCACGAATGTCGCTCTATAGTTATAATATGCTTTTGAAGAGTCGATGGCTATGACAAAGGAGAAAAATGTAATAATTTAAAGTATAAAAAATCCAAAAGCTATTGACAAAGAGGGGAAAGTGTGGTATTATTGTAGCGTAGTAACGCGGTAAAGTGATAAAGCGCGTTTAAGAAAGGAAAAAATCATGAAAAAATTTATTGCACTTTTGATGGCTTTGGTTATTTGCGTAGGCGCGATGGCGGCTTTTTCGTCCTGTAACAAGGAAAAGGACACACTCGTTTGCGGTGTAACTATATTTGAAAATATGAATGAGGTTGACGAGAACGGCAACTGGACCGGCTTTGAGAGCGAATTTGCTATGGAAGTCGGCAAGCTTATCGATATGGAAGTTAAATTCCAGGAGATCGACTGGGAGCAGAAGTACTCCGAGCTTAATTCCGGCAAGATCGATTGCATCTGGAACGGCTTTACCGCTAACTCCGCTGATGACGGTATCGAGAGAAAGGATCTCGTTGATTTCTCTTATACGTACATGCTCAATCAGCAGTGTGTTGTCGTAAAGGCAGAGAACCTTGAGCGGTATCAGAGCGAGGCTGACCTCGTTGGCAAGACCGCTGCTGTTGAAGGCGGAAGCGCAGGTGCGGCTTACGCTAAGGACGCTGTAGGTGAGGGTGGCAAGCTCGTTGAATTCCCCGCGCAGAACAACGCGTTCCTCGAGGTAAAGTCCGGAGCGTCCGACTTTGCTGTCGTTGATATTCTTCTCGCGAAGAACATCTGCGGTAACGGCGACTTTACGGATCTCGTTATCGTTGAGAAGATCGAGCTTCCTGCTGAGTACTACGCAGTTGGATTCAAGAAGGGAAGCGACCTTACCGCTAAGGTAAACGGCGCTATCAAGACTCTTGACGAGAACGGAAAGCTTCTTGAGCTCGCAAAGAAGTACGGACTTGAGAACAGCCTCAAGGTAAGCTACGAATAATAAAGCAGCAGGATTTTAAGGATATACTCGCAAAATGCAATTTTGGGAAATTACTCTGAAGCTCCTTGAGGGACTTCAAACGACAACTCTGATATTCATTCTCACGCTGGTGATGGCGTTGCCGCTCGGACTTATCATCTCGTTTGGCTCGATGTCAAAATTCAAGCCTTTAGCCTTCGTAACTAAGGTGTTCGTGTGGATAATCCGCGGCGTTCCGCTGATGCTTCAGATATTCGTAGTGTTTTACGTTCCGGGCTTTTTCGGCTGGACATTCCTTGATAGATTTCCGTCGGTCATCGTGGCGTTCGTTATCAACTACGCCTGCTATTTCTCCGAGATATACAGAGGTGGCATAGAGAGCATACCGAAGGGACAGTACGAGGCAGGGCAGGTGCTCGGAATGAAGAAGAGCGAGGTTTTCTTCAAGGTAATACTTATGCAGGTGGTCAAGCGCATACTGCCGCCTATGTCAAACGAGGTCATCACGCTCGTTAAGGATACCGCTCTTGCCAGAGTTATAATGGTAGTTGAGCTGCTTAAGGCGGCTGAGAACTACGCCGCATACGGCATTATCTGGCCGATGTTCTACACGGCTGTATTTTACCTTATCTACGTCGGAATTCTCACGCTTCTCTTCGGTTTCTTTGAAAAGAAGCTATCCTACTACAAGATATAGGAGGCGCGGATATGGCATTTTTACAGATAAACGGACTTAAAAAAAGCTTTGGAAGCGTTGAGGTGCTTAAGGGAATAGACCTCTCGCTTGAAAAGGGGCAGGTGCTTTCTATAATCGGCCCTTCGGGAAGCGGTAAGACCACGCTTCTGCGCTGCCTTAACAATCTTGAGGAGGCAGACGGCGGCGAGGTGTGGATAGACGGACAAAGACGTGAGCTTGTCGGCGGCAAGACCTTCGGGCTCGTATTCCAGTCCTTCAACCTCTTTCCGCAATACACGACTATTGAAAATCTGACGCTCGCGCCAAAGCTTCGCGCGAAGGAGAAGGTCAAGAAGCAGAAGCTCGGGCACGATGTTCTCAAGGCTGAATACGAGGCTATAAACAAGAGGGCAGAGGAGCTTTTAGCGACGGTCGGACTATCGGAAAAGCGAGACTTTTATCCCTGCCAGCTTTCGGGCGGTCAGCAGCAGAGAGTTTCTATCGCTAGGGCGCTTATGATGCACCCCGACGTGCTTTTCTTCGACGAGCCGACGAGCGCGCTCGATCCCGAGATAACGGGCGAGGTGCTCAAGGTAATCAAGGAGCTTGCGGCGCTTGATATGACTATGGTCATCATCACGCACGAAATGAAATTCGCACACGACGTATCGGACAAGATCGTATTTATGGACGGTGGCGTTATTGCTGCCGAGGGCAGTCCCGACGAGGTCTTCTCGAGCGACAACGAGAGACTTCAGGAATTTCTCTCGGCATTTAACGGATAAACAAAAAACTCACCAAAAGCCACGCTTTTGGTGAGTTTTTTTAGTTATTTAAGATGCTCGGGTAGATGCGAGCGCTCGCCCGTAAGTATAAATCTTGCCTGACCGTTTTCGTACTCAACTACGGTTATCGATGCGTTGCCGACGGGATTTACGCGTGAGAGCTCCTTTATGGGATAACCGAGCAGGGAGCATATCATAGCGCGTATCGTGCCGCCGTGTGAGACTACGAGGACGGTCTCGCCGTCGTGCTTCTCGGCAATTTTCATAAGTCCGCCCATGGCGCGCCTCTCAGTGTCCTCAAAGCTCTCGCCGCCGGGAAATCTGAACTCTCCGACCGCACTTCTGTAGGAGCGTATATCCTCGGGGTAGTTCTTCTCAACGTCTGCTATCAGCTGAAGCGTCCACTCGCCGACGTCGACCTCGCGAAAGGCGGCGTCTTTGTTGATGGGGAGCGAGAACCGTCTTGCAAATGGCTCTGCGGTCTTCACGGCTCTTGAGAGATCGCTTGAATAGATAGCATCAAGGCGGTATTCTGCGGCAACGCGCTCGGCTGTGGCCTCAGCCTGCTCGATGCCGATCGGCTCAAGATTTGCCTCGTGCTGACCTTGATATTTTCTTAGTCTGTTGAAATCAGTAAGTCCGTGGCGGACTATTATAAATCTGACCATTTGGGATGGCGCTCCTTTGGAATACGGTTAGTTCTTTGCGAATTTGCGGTTATAGCTCTCAATACACTCGGCTACGATGCGCTTGGCGTCAGCCGCATCAAGCAGCTCCTTAACGGCTGTCTGCTTGTTCTCAAGCTGCTTATATACAGAGAAGAAGTGCATTATCTCATCAAAGATGTGGGGCGGAAGCTCGTCGATAGAGCGTATGTAATTATAGGTGGGATCGGAGAAGGGAACGGCGATGATCTTGTCGTCTATCGCGCCACCGTCAAGCATTCGCATAACGCCTATGGGCATAACTCTGATAAGAGTCATGGGAAGTATCTCCTGAGTGCAGATAACGAGCACGTCGAGCGGGTCTCCGTCGTCGGCGTAGGTGCGCGGAATAAATCCGTAATTTGCGGGGTAGTGCGTAGAGGTGTAGAGCACGCGGTCAAGTCTGAGCAGTCCCGTGTATTTGTCAAGCTCGTACTTGCAACGGCTTCCCTTGGATATCTCAATGACCGCCGAAAAATCATCGGGCGTGATGACCGCAGGGTCAATATCGTGCCAGATATTCATATATATCTCCTTGGTTATTTAACGTAATCAAATTCAATATCGTAGATGCTTACCGTCATTCCGTCTGTACAGCCCTTCTGCTCAAGAAGCTCGAAAACTCCGCTCTTCTTGAGAACTCTCTGGAAGAAGTTGAGCGACTCGTAGTCCTCAAAGTTGACCTGTCCGACGAGGTTGTAGAGCCACTCGCCCTCAACGTAGAAGGTGTTGTTCTCGCGGCGGATGACCGTATCGTGAGAAGCGCCTACGTAAGCGTCCTCGGGCTCGTATTCGCACTCGTAAACGAGCATAGGCGGAAGCTCGCGCAGAAGCTCTGCGGCGCGCTGTATCATCTCGGGAAGTCCCTTACCCGTAGCGGCGGAAACGTACATAAGCTCCCAGCCGTTGTCGGAAACGAATTCCTCGAACTCGGCTATATCCACGACCTCGGGGTCAAGAATATCCGACTTGTTGGCTATGATGATCTGAGGGCGCTCAGCAAGCTCGGGGCTGTAGCGGCGAAGCTCGTAGTTGATGTTCTTTATATCCTCGATAGGATCTCTGCCCTCAAAGCAGGAGATGTCCACGACGTGAAGCAGAAGTCTGCATCTGTCAACGTGGCGAAGGAATGCGTGTCCGAGTCCCGCGCCGTCTGCCGCACCCTCGATAAGTCCGGGTATATCTGCCGCAACGAAGCCCTCCTCGGCGTTTACAGAAACTACTCCGAGGTTAGGGGAAAGAGTAGTGAAGTGATAGTCGGCTATCTTCGGCTTTGCGGCACTGATACGAGCAAGTATAGAGGATTTTCCAACGCTTGGGTAGCCTATAAGTCCGATGTCTGCAAGCATCTTAAGCTCAAGCACGAGGTTCTTCTCCTCGCCCTTCTTGCCGCTCTTTGCAAACATAGGGATCTGACGGGTGGGGGTAGCGAAATGTCTGTTGCCCCAGCCGCCTCTGCCGCCCTTGCAGCAGAGATAGTCAGCTCCGTCATCGTCCGTCATATCGTGAATGACCTTTCCGCTCTCCTCGTCGCGAATGAGAGTTCCGGGGGGAACGAGTATCACAAGATCCTCGGCAGTTGCTCCGTGAAGCTTGCCTCCCTTGCCGTTGCCGCCGTTCTCTGCGATGAATTTGTGGCGGTATTTGAAGGCGAGAAGAGTGTTACAGCCCTTGTCAACGCGGAAGATGACGTTGCCGCCGTGGCCTCCGTCGCCGCCGTCAGGGCCGCCGTGAGAAACGTATTTCTCGCGGTGGAAGGCAACTGCTCCGTTGCCGCCGTCTCCTGCCTTTACGTATATTCTTACATTATCTACAAACATATTTTTACCTCAAAACTCCAAATTTTTTGAGAATTTCCTTCCAATCTGTGAGATCGGGATATACCGCGTCGCACTCAACTCCGTCGGTAAAGGGTGAAGGAAGAGAGTGATCGTAGAGCGCGATGACCGCGCCTGCCTCTGCTCGCCTTGCCGCCACTATTCCGCTCGTTCCGTCCTCAAAGACGATACATTCCGAGGGCGAGAGCCCAATTTTCTTTGCCGCGAGTATATACGCGTCGGGCTCTGGCTTTCCGTTGAAGCTTCCGTCGGCGTAGATGATATTGCTCATATCAAACCATCTGCCAAGTCCCATATTCTCCATATAAAAGCTGACGTTGTCAAGTCCGCTTCCTGTCGCAAGACAGTAGGGAATGCCGTTCTCCTTGAGGAAATCAAGCAGCTCGGGCGCTCCGTCGCACAGGTGCATCTCCTCGGGCGACTCAAGGCAGAATTTTCTGTAGAGTCCTTCCTTGCGGTCGGCGAATATCCTGCAGTCCTCGTCGGTTGGATCGGGATCGAAATTGTCAGCGTATATTCTCGGATTGCTTCTGCCGAAGATATTGTGTATTATGAACTCGGGCGTCGGCTTCTCCTTACCGCGCTCAAGGAAGTATTCCTCAAAGGCGCGGATGTGAAAGTGGCTGTCGAAAAACAGAGTTCCGTTGAAATCAAAAAGGATTCCCTTGATATTGCTCATTCTCAGTGCTCGTCGCCTTTCATTCTGATAATAAGTCTTATGGGCGTGCCGTTAAAGCCGAAGGTCTGGCGCAGACAGTTCTCAAGATATCTCTGATAGGAGAAGTGGAAAAGCTCAGCATCGTTACAGAAGATAACGAAGGTGGGGGGAGCAACCGAGATCTGCGTCATATAGTATATCTTAAGGCGTCTGCCCTTATCAGAGGGCGGCTGAACCTTCATTGTAGCCTCGGCAAGCACGTCGTTGAGCATACCCGTGGATATACGGGTGGTGGACTGATTGTAAACGTATTTGATGTGGTCAAAGAGCGTGTTTATACGCTGACCCGTGAGCGCCGAAACGTAAACAATGGGCGCGTAGGGCATATATGCAAGCGAGGTACGGATGCGCTCGTTGAAGTGGTTGACGGTAGAGTTGTCCTTCTCGATAGAATCCCACTTGTTGACTACGACGATAGACGCCTTGCCTGCCTCGTGCGCGATGCCTGCTATCTTCTCGTCCTGCTCGGTGATTCCGGTAGCCGCATCTATCATGATAAGGCAGACGTCAGCCCTTTCAACCGCCATGTGAGCGCGAAGAACGCTGTATTTTTCTATCTTGTCGTTTATCTTTGACGCGCGGCGGATGCCTGCGGTGTCAATAAAGGTGAAGCGAGTTCCGTCTATCTCGATATGGGTGTCGACCGCGTCGCGCGTGGTGCCCGCGATGTCAGAGACGATAAGGCGGTTCTGTCCGACTATCTTGTTGATTATAGAGGATTTGCCCGCGTTAGGCTTACCGATGACGGCAACCTTGATGCTGTCGTCCTCTTCCTCCTCGCCTGCGCCCTCGGGGAGCTTTTCAAGAACGGCGTCAAGAAGATCGCCCGTGCCGCTTCCGTGGACTGAGGATACCGCGATAGGCTCGCACTCAAAGCCAAGCTCGTAAAACTCGTAGAATTCAAACGGGGGCTGACCGACGCTGTCGCACTTATTGATGCAGGGAATTATAGGCTTGCCGCTCTTCTGGAGCATAACGGCAATGTCTCTGTCGTCAGCCGTAAGTCCCGTGCGGACGTCGCACATAAATATTATAACGTCTGCGCTCTCGATAGCGATCTCTGCCTGAAAACGCATCTGCTTGAGAATTATATCGTCAGTTTTCGGCTCGATACCGCCCGTGTCTATAACAGAGAGCATCTTGCCGCACCATTCGGTCTCGCCGTAGATACGGTCGCGTGTAACTCCGGGGGTGTCCTCAACTATCGAGCGGCGCTCGCCGATAAGCTTGTTAAAAAGCGTGCTTTTTCCGACGTTAGGTCTGCCGACGATAGCAACTATAGGTCTTGCCATTTATATTACCTTCCTTTGATGTTTTTTACTTTAGTTTTTCAGTCCGAGCACGGCGCAAATAAAGCTTTGTCCGTCGCTCTCGGTAGCTGTTGCGGGAACTCCGAGCTTTTTCGAAAGCTCCTCGGGAGTGACGTCGTCAAGAAAGACGTCGCCGTCCGCACGGAGCGCGCTGGATGGGAAGAGAAGCTCCTCGCCAAGCTCCTTGCCCGAAAGCTGCTCGCAAAGATCCTTGCCCGTAAGCAGTCCCGAGACTGTTATGTTCTCTCCGAAGAATTCATTTTTGATCCTGTAGACCTTGATCTCAAGTCCCTCGAAGCTTTTCATAAGCTTGTCTGCAAGCGAGAGCATGTGATCGTAAGCCGCGTATCCCGTAGCGATAGAGACGCATCTCGGTGGCTTATAATCCGAGTAGAACGAGAGATCCTCAAGCTCGTATTCAACCGAGGTCTTCATATCGGTCAGCATACCAACGCCGTTTTCTATCTGAGAGTATTCACCGTAGAAATCGTCGTCGGGAAGTTGAAGCCCTGCTTTGATATAAAACTCGTCGGCAGGGTAGAAGAGGCGCGTGCCGAATTGCTTTTGGCAGTAGTCTCCGTAAGCGTTTATTTGCGCGATGACAGATGCACATTCCTCGGGCGTGAAGGGCTCAAGGTGATAAAGACCGCCGCGGAAACGCGTAAGTCCTGCGGGGACTATCGAGACACTGTTGAGCGCAGGATAGAGTCTTATTAGATCGTGGAGCGAGCGGTCAAGCTCGGCGCCGTCGTTGAGCCCCTTGCAGAGAACTATCTGTCCGCAAAGCGAGATACCCGCTTCTGCAAAGCGATCGAGGTAGGAAAGCACCTCGCCTGCGCGCTTATTGTGCATCATAGCGACGCGAAGCTCGGGATTTGTGGTGTGTATCGAAACGTTTACGGGAGAAATATGCATATCGATTATGCGCTGAACGTCGCGGTCGTGCATATTCGTAAGCGTAACGTAATTTCCATGAAGAAATGAAAGTCGCGAGTCATCGTCCTTGAAATAGAGCGTCTTTCTCATTCCCTTGGGAAGCTGGTCGATAAAGCAGAAAACGCACTTGTTCTCGCAGGAGTGCTTCTTGTCCATAAGCGGAGTTTCGAAATCAAGACCGATATCGTCGTATTCTTTTTTTACAATTCTGAACGAAAGCTCAGCGCCCTTTCGAAGTACGACGAGCGTGATCTCTCGATTGGCAAGGTAAAATCTGTAGTCGAGAACGTCGTTTATCTCTTTTCCATTGATAGAAACAAGAACGTCGCCTGACAGAATTCCCGCCCTCTCGGCTCTGCTTTTGGGCAGAACGTCGGTGATGATTACCATATATGAATGACCTCCGTTGGAAGCTTGACAGAATTTTTCATTATATTATATCACAATTTTTCGTCAATGTCAAAGGATTTTCATTACTTTTGCATTAATTTCTGCTTTTTTACTTATATTTGTGCCGCGAGATTCATATTTTTAGGCGCTCTTGA
>JAFVRA010000056.1 GCA_017504545.1 Clostridia bacterium
ATTTGGGTTGAAAATATCAACGGAACGTATAAAAGGCGCACCTGCTTTATCGCAGGTGCGCCAAACGGTGTCCTTTTTTCGTTGTATGATATTAGTCTATAAACTCGCTGTAGTGAGCGGTCTTTACTGCAGGCATTGAGCCCTCGCAGTAGTATGCGGGATCGCCGACGGATACCATACCGTCCTCAGATACGGGGTAGAGCGTGTAGATAACGCAATCCTCATAGCCGAGTGCGAATTGAAGCGCGGATTTCGCATCTACGAGAGTGTACTTGCCGCTTGCGAAATCGTGAAGCAGATACTGTTCTGCCTTAACTACGCCGCTGGGAAGGTCAGAGAGTCTGAAGGTTCCTCTTACGGTCTTATCCTTGGTAACGCCAAGTGCCATAACTCCGATATTCTCCTTAGCAAGAGAGAAGAACTTCAGCGCGGTCTCAGCCTTGGAGCAGTCGGTATAGTAGCAGTCTACCGTAGGCTTTGCGGCAACGTCGTATCTTACGAGCTCTCCGCCATCAAGACAAAGCTTTGAGATTATCGCGGGATCGCTTGCGCCGAGGTTGTCGCTCAGGTATACGGGTCCGCCGCTCATTATTGCCATTGCTCCGCAAGCCTCGCCCCAATCGTGCTTGGAGAAGAACATATCGAAGTCGCAGCAATGTATCTCGTTGTGAGCGGTAGAGGTATAAACGCTCTGAATAGTATGGAAAGCAAGGTCAAACTTGCGGTTGGGGTAGAAGTCGTAGGACGTACGGTTGATAAAGGAGGAGGGACGGCAGAGTGCCGATTCCATAACCGCGCCCATACAGTTGATAAGCGCACCGTCAAAGTGCTTTTCCGCAGCTCTGTCAAGAGCAGAGTGTATCGCTCTCGTTCCTGCCGCGCCGCTGTAGTAAATGTCGTAGAAGCCCTGCTGAGCGCCCTGAACGTCGACCTTTACGAAGTCGATGCCCTGAGATTTGAGGTAAGCAAACCAGGTATCCCAGAACTTGAACGCCTGCTCCTCGGTAGGTCCGGGCTTGATGCCGCTCAGAGACTGGAAGAAGCAATCGCCAAGCTGCGCCATTACCTCACCGTCGGGGTCGATACCCTTCCAGTGACCGCCCATTCCGCACCATACGCCGACAGCCTTAACGCCGTATTTCTCTTTGAGTATGGTGGTAAGTCCGATAAGACCTGTGGGGAACTTCTCGGTGTCCTCGGTAAGAGTTACGAGCTTGCCCTCGTTGTAGTTTGCCCAACCGTCGTCAAGAAGCACCCAGGAGGGAACGTGGCCCATAGCGGCAAATTCATCCATTTTTGCAAGCACCTTGTCGGTGGTAAGTCCGTGGTGGAATGCCTCCCACGTGCACCAGCCGAGCCCCTCGAGAGCTACGGGGTATTTTCTGTCTGCGGCAAGCGGAACGGTGATGGCGCCGCAGTCCTTCATATTGACAAAGCTTCCGTGTACAGCCTCGTAAGGATCGGTAGCGGCGGTGATACACATAACCGTAGAATTTATCTCGGGAGCGCCGTTGTTTCTCGGGGAGATCTTAAGTCCGTCCTTAGAAACTCTCGATGCGGTCTTATTGTTGCAAAGAGGGAGAACGTGAACGTCGAGACCGTTAGCCTTAAAGGCAAGGCTGTCAACGTTTTCCTGCATATCTCCCATCTGCTTAGGGAAGGAGACGTTCATCCAGCAGGGAACCATAGAGTCGAGTGCAAGAGCACCCGTAGTGCCCTCAGGCATAGTGAAGCAAATATGAGCTCCGCCGTGAGCGAGGAAGTAATATCTACCCGCGAGGGCGTTGAGCGAGACCTTCAGCGAGCTGCCGATCTCTTCAAATTCTACGATTCCGTATTTGAGCTCAACGTAGGTCGAGCGATACTTGCGCTTGAAGCTTACGGAAATCTTGTTTCCGTCTCTTTCTATCTCTGTCGGAACGAAGATGACGTCAGACATTCTCGAAAAGCTGCAGTTAAGCGTGATGCCGCTCATTATCAGCTTATCGTCACAGGTGATAGAAAGGCTTTCGTTACTTATAAAAACGTTGTACCTCATTGTTTTTGTTCTCCTTGCATTGTAATTGTTTTATTATTTGCTACCGCATTGATCTGCGGATTTTTTAAGTCTTTTCTCGACGGCGTGCTTTGAGAACACGCAGCCACAATAGTCCTGCCTGTAGAGCGAATATTGCTCGGAGAGCTGACAGGAGCGCTTATATCCGTTTTTCTTCTTGAAGTCTGAAAAGAGATAGCCAACGCCGTATTTTTCGGACATTTCCTTGCCTATGGTATTAAGCCATTCGGCGTTTTTGTAGGGGCTTATCGAAAGGGTGGTGCAGAAGTAATCAAAGCCGCCCTCCTTAGCCGCCCTTGCGCTTTCCTCAAGACGAAGCGCGTAGCATCTGCGGCATCTCTCGTCTCCCTCGTGAAGCTCCTCGTAGCCGCGAGCAATATCGAAAAACTCTGACGGATCGTATCTGCCTGAGATGATATTTACGCCACTCGGCAAAGGCATCTCTCCGATAAGCCTGCGAAGCTCGTCCTCGCGGAAGCGGAATTCCTCCTCGGGATAGATGTTAGGGTTGTAGAAAAACAGAGTTATATCGAAGTATTTTGAGAGATATTCAAGCACATAGCTTGAGCAGGGAGCACAACAGGCGTGCAGGAGCAGAGTTTTCTTGTTCTCAAGCCCCTCGATAGACTTCAGCGTGCGCTCAAGCGAGAGTTGATAATTTTCCTTGTTGCTCATAGTCACCTCACATATAAGGGTTGAGCGTATAGCACTCGTTTGTAAAAATCACGAGTCTTCTGCCGCTGATAAGCTCTGCCTTGCGATTGATCGAGTTTATATGCACTGCAACGTTCTGGCGGCTTACGCCTTCGCAGAGAAGTGTGGATAATTCCTCAATGGTCGCATCTCTCTCGCATATCGCCATAAGAAGCTTTTGCTCGGTGGGCGAAAGCTTTAGCGGAAAGCCAAGGAGCAAGATCCCCTCGTCGCTTATATTAAGAAATCCTCTTACCATAGCTTACGAGAAATATTCAAGAGCCTTGCGGTATCCCTCAAAGCCGAGCCCGCAGATCGTCTTGACAGCTATTATCGAAACGAAGGAGTGCTTTCTGAATTCCTCGCGGGAATTTATATCCGAGAGATGTACCTCGACGGTAGGTATTCCAACCGCCTTGAGCGCGTCGAGTATAGCAACGCTCGTGTGGGTATATGCCGCGGGATTTATGACGATACCGTCGTAGAGCCCGTAAGCCGACTGAATTATATCAACTATCTCGCCCTCGTGGTTAGACTGAAAGAGAGAGACGCTAAGAGAAAGCTCGCGTGCCGAGGCTCTGATATATTCCTCAAGCGCGGCAAAATCCTGCTTTCCGTATATATCGGGCTCGCGAATTCCGAGCATATTCAGATTAGGGCCGTTTATAACGAGAATTTTTTTCATTTGTCGGAAACCTCTTGGTTGACGAATTCAAGAAAGGCTGATATTATCAGCTCTGCCGTTTTTTCTATTATGCCCGTGCTTTCTACCGTAATGTCTGCAAAGCGACGGTAGGAGTCGATGCGAGAATTATAGAGCTTCTCAAGGGAATTGCCTTGAGAGAGCGGACGGTTACTTGTGGGGAGCAGAGAAATATCGCGCTCAAGGAAAACTATCACGCCATTCTGGTGGAGTAGAGGATAGTTGCGCTCTCTTGTGACAACGCCGCCGCCCGTGGCGATGACCTTGCCGCTGAGCTTTCCGAGAGAAGCAACAGTTTCGGTCTCCATTTCTCTGAATTTCTCCTCTCCAAGCGTGCGGATAGCATCCGCAGGGGTGATGGAGTGCATCTTCTCAAACTCTGCGTCGGCGTCAAGAAAGTCTCTGCCGAGCTTGTCTGCAATGATCGCTCCGACCGAGCTCTTGCCGCAACCGGGCATGCCGACGAGGATAAGATTGCTTGAACGAGCGGTTATTTGCGCGAGAACAGAGCCGATAATGCCTTCCTCGCGAGAGTCTCCCGTAAAGTGCTCAAATCCCTTTGCCGCCTGAGCGACGAGCATTGAAAGTCCGCCGACCGCGGCGATACCGCGCCTCTCGGCATCAAGCATCAAAGCCGTGCGAGCGGGGTTATATACCACGTCAAGCACCGCCTGAGTGTCTGGAAAGTCGTCAAGCGAGATAGGTGAGATCATATTTTTAGGGTACATTCCGACGGGAGTCGTGTTTACGATTATCTCTGCGTCGCGATGGGGAGCAATACCCTCGGGAGTGTTGTCGTCCTTGTCGATCACCACGACGCTTTTAGCGCCCTTGTCGCGAAGAAGCGCGCAAGCGGTTGCCGAAGCGCCGCCGCCACCGAGGACTACAGCCTTTTTACCCTCTACCGAAACGCCCGACCGACTTACCATATAGTCAAAGCCGAAATAATCGGTGTTGTAGCCGTAGCGTTTGCCGTCCTTGCCGTTTACCACCACGTTAACTGCACCGATAGCCTGCGCCTCGGGGGAGATAACGTCAAGGAAGGGCATAACTGCCTTTTTGTAGGGTATGGTGACGCAATACGCGTCAAGCTCGTCGCTCTTGACGAAGGCTTCAAGCTCGCTTGGAGCAAGCTCGCGAAGAACGAAGGAGTAATCGCCGAGAAGCTCGTGTATCATTACCGAAAAGCTGTGACCGAGATGCTCACCGATAAGTCCGCAACGGAGCGAAGAATATCCTGTTTTCATCAGATCACCTCCGAATACGAGCCGAGATAAGTAAATTCCTCACATTCCTGCTCAAGCTCGGCAAGCAGCTGAGCGAGCTTCGGGGAATATACAGAGGATTCAAGATCAAAGTAGAACATAAACTCAAAGTCTCTCTCGGGTATCGGGCGCGATTCAAGCTTGATAAGATTTATTCCAAGCGAATTGAAGCGCGAGAGGATTCTGTAGAGCGCTCCGGGCTTGTGCGGAGTTACGAGCATAAGCGAGGTGCGGTCTGCACCGGGATATATCTCGGTATTGTTTGTTATGCAGATAAAGCGCGTATGGTTGTTCCCGTTATCCTGAATAGCGCTCGCGAGAGTAGTAAGACCGTACTGAATGGCGCAAGAGCGAGAGGAGATAGACGCAACGTCTGTTCTTCCCGATTCTGCAACCATCTGCGCCGCCTTGGCGGTGTTCTCAACGCGCGTTATTTTAACGTCAGGACCGAGAGAGGAGAGAAACGCAGAGCACTGGCTGATCGCCTGCTCGTGCGAAAATATCTCCTTGATCTCTGAGAGCTTAGCTCCCTTGTTTGCAAGCAGAGAATGGTCTATCTTGATACGCACCGTTCTTACTATCTTGAAGTTTCTGCTTATCATAAGGTCATATACCTTTTTTACAGAGCCTGCGGTGCTGTTTTCTATCGGGATAACGCCGTAGCGGCACATTCCCGCCTCGATAGCAGAGAATACCTTCTCCCAATCATTGAAAAACATAATGTTGGGCGAGCGGAAAAGTCGCTCTGCGGCTATCTGAGAGTATGCGCCCTCAACGCCCTGACACGCCACGTCGGCTCTTTCGGGGAACATCTTCGGCGTGCTGTCTATAGCCGTCATTATCTCTTCGTAGAGTTCAGAGGTCTCGCCGAGCCTTGCGTGCTGATAGGAGCGCGAAAGGTCGAGGATCGTGGAGTAGAGAGTTCTCGTATATCCCTCAAGCTCGCTTCCCGAAAGCTCGGATATTTTATTGAGCAGAGCCCTCTCGCGAGATGCGTCAAGCACTGGCATACCGTGCTCACGCTTATACTCGGCAACTCTTGCCGAGCAGTTCATACGACGGATATACAGATCAACAAGCTCCTTGTCTATCTCGTCTATTTCTTTTCTTATATCGTTTATATCGTTGATTTCCATAATTTTTCTTGCCTCTTAAGCAGTTTGTCAGTCGTCAAGAAGCATATCGACTATCGCGATAGCCGTGGCTGCCTCGACGACGGGGAGCGCGCGGAGCACCACGCACGGATCGTGCCTGCCCTTGATAGTGAGCTTTACGGGCTTCATGCTGACCATGTCAACGCTGTCCTGCTCGCGATATATCGAGGGAGTGGGCTTCATAGCGACTCTGAATACGAGCGGCATTCCGTTTGTCATACCGCCGAGTATTCCTCCGCAGTTGTTTGTCTTGGTGTATATTTTGCTTCCGTCGGTGCAGAACTGATCGTTGTTCTGCGAGCCGCGAAGAGAAGCGCATTCAAATCCGTTTCCGAATTCTATCGCCTTTACGGCAGGGATAGAGAAGGCAATCGCAGAGATCCTGCTCTCAACGCCCGAGAAGATATGCTCTCCAAGTCCTGCACTAAGTCCGATAGCGGCACATTCGATGATACCGCCGACCGAGTCGCCCTCAAGTCTTGCACTCTCGATCTCGCTCTTCATCTCTCCCTCGGCATTCTCGTCAAGAACGGGGAATTCGCTTCTTTTTTCAAGGAGTGAAAGCTCGCCCTTGCCGACTGTAGCGAGGTCAAAGGGAGTGTCCTTAGCCGAGCCAACAGAATAGAGATGCGCGCCTATATTTACGCCCTTTTCCTCAAGGTACTGAAGGCAGATGCCTCCGATTATGCAGAGAGGAGCGGTAAGACGTCCCGAGAAGTGTCCGCCGCCGCGAAGGTCAACGCCCTCGCCGTATTTCATTCTCGCGGCGTAGTCAGCGTGCGAGGGGCGGGGAATAAACTCAAGATTTGAATAATCAGAGGATCGCTGAGAGGTGTTCCTTATGATAGCGTGAAGCTCGTCGCCACGAAGACACGCCTTGTTGCCTTCAAGGAGAGATACACCCGAGAGAAATTCGGGGCGGTCAGGCTCTTTGCGCGTTGTGGAAAGAGAATTTCTTCCGGGCGCGCGTCGCTCCATAAATCGCGCGAGCTTCTCAAGATCAAAGACGAAGCCCCTCGGGAGTCCCGTGGCTCTGATGCCGATGATCTCGTCGTGCGAGCCGCCGTATATGGAAATATTCAGATTTTTTCCGTAAGAGGTAGCCATATACATATCTCCCGTTTAATAAAAAGCCTTATATCAGACGAGCTTTCTGCCCATCAGAACTCCCATTACCGAAGCCATCATAAGACCGCGCGTCCATCCGCTTGAGTCTCCGAGGCAGTGGAGTCCTGCAATATTGGTGTTAAGCTCCTTGTCCATCTTTACTCTGTTTGAGTAGAACTTGAGCTCGGGCGAGTAAAGAAGCGTTTCGTTGGAGGCAAAGCCCGGAACGACGAGGTCAACTGCCTTGATGAAGTTTATGATGTTGGTCATCGCTCTGTAGGGCATAGCGGCGGTTATGTCGCCTGCGACCGCGTCGGGAAGGGTGGGGCGCACGTTAGAGCGCGAAAGCTCCTCCTCCCAGGTGCGCTTGCCGTCGAGAATATCGCCGAAGCGCTGGACCATAATATGTCCCGAGCCGAGCATATTGGTAAGCTCGCCGACCTTCTTAGCGTAAGCGATAGGCTGATTGAAGGGAACGCTGAAGTTGTGCGAGCAGAGGATAGCAAGGTTGGTGTTGGGGGACTTGAGATCCTTGTAGGAGTGTCCGTTTACGACAGCGAGATCGTTGTCGTAGTTCTCTTGGCTAACAAATCCGCCGGGGTTCTGACAGAATGTACGCACCTTGTTCTTGAAGGGCTGAGGATAGCCGATGAGCTTGGACTCGTAAAGCACGTTGTTCACGTTTTCCATTATCTCGTTTCTTATCTCAACTCTGACGCCGATGTCGACAGTTCCCGGGAGGTGAGAGATGCCGTGCTCCTCGCAAAGAGCCTCGAGCCAGTCAGCGCCTCTTCTGCCCGTAGCGACAACCGTGTGATCCGAAAAGCACTCGTATTCATTTCCTTTCTCAGCGAGAATTCCGCCCTTGCAGATACCGTCCTCAAGAATGATATTTCTGCACTCACAGCCAAAGCGTATCTCAACGCCGTGAGAGAGAAGATACTGTTCGATAGCGTAGTAGATATCCTGAGCCTTTTCGGTTCCAAGGTGTCTTATGGGACAGTCAACGAGCTTAAGACCTGCCTTGATAGCTCTCTTTCTTATCTCCTTGACCTCCTCTTCGTTGCCAACGCCCTCAACGCGAGAGTCAGCGCCGAATTCAAGATATATTCCGTCGGTGTAATCTATGAGATCCTGAGCCACGTTCTCTCCGATAAGCGAAGGAAGGTCTCCGCCAACCTCGTAGGAGAGAGAGAGCTTTCCGTCAGAGAATGCTCCTGCGCCTGAAAATCCCGTTGTAATATGGCAATAAGGCTTGCAGGAAACGCACGCCTTGGTCTTGCTCTTGGGGCAGCTTCTGTTTTCTATCGCTCTGCCTTTTTCGACAATGAGTATTTTCTTGTCAGAGCCGAGCTTAAGCATTTCAAGCGCGGTAAATATTCCGGCAGGACCTGCGCCGATTATCAGTACGTCGTATTTTTGCATTTATAATTTTACCTTTCGTGATTTTTTGAAAAATCGCTTATATATAATATTTATCTCAGTATATTTTACTATACTTTACGTGTTTTTTCAATAGCTTTTGAGGATAATTTGATCAAATATCCGAAATTTTTGCACCGAGTGAGCCTGCGTCCTCCCAGAAAGTAGGATAGGACTTATTTACCGCTTCTGCACCGTCTATTTCAACGGCAGATTCGCATACTGAGGCGGCAACCGCCGCGCTCATCGCGATACGGTGATCGTTATACGAGCTTACAGAGCCGCCGCGAAGAGCTCTGACACCCTCTACAGTCAGACCGTCGTCATTCTCCTCGATCTTAGCGCCAAGTCTCCTTAGCATATCAGAGACGGTGAAGAGCCTGTCGCTCTCCTTGAGTCGAAGCCTTGAGGCGCCGTATATGCGCGTTCTTCCTTCTGCGACAGACGCGACGGTAGCAAGCACGGGAACGAGATCGGGTATCTGCGAGGCGTCTATGTCTATGCCCTTAAGGTTTGAGCGGCGCGCGATATACGAGCCGTTATCAGAGACCGAAATATCCGCGCCAAATCGCAAAAGAATATCGATTATTCTCTTGTCGCCCTGAGCCGAGTCGGGATTTAGACCACATACCTCGACCTCGCCGCTAAGCACACCGAGAGCGAGCGGAAACGCCGCGTTTGACCAGTCGCCCTCGGCCTCAAGATAAGAGGGAGAGGTGAGTGAGGAGCGAGCGCCGACTGTAAATTTGTTTTCGTTCTTCTGCACGGGTGCGCCGAAAAGCGAGAGAGCGTAGCAGGTGATGTCAATGTAGGGGGCGGATTCTATCTTGCCCGTAACCGTAAGTCTAGCCTCGTTTTCAAGCAGGGTGAGCGCGAAGAGCAGACCGCTTACAAACTGCGAGGACACGCTTCCGTCGATAGAAAATTCACGCCCGCAAAGCTTTCCGCTAATAGAGAGTGGATTTTTGCCGCTGATGGAAACGCCGTGAGACTCAAGCTCCTCGCGAAGAGGAGAGAGCGGACGGTCAGCGAGGCGTCCTTCAAGCAAAAACGAGCAATCAGCGCCAAGAGCTGCCGCTATGGGAAGGAGAAAGCGCAGAGTAGAGCCGCTCTCGCCGCAGGGGAGCGTTGCGCCCCTCGTTATATTCTCGGGAGAGACGGGAATTACATCGTAATAAGGCGCGTTTCTTTGTATATTCGCACCGAGCGCGTCGAGACAAGCGGCGGTCGCCTCGATGTCCTTATTGGTCTCCTCGCAGAGAATACGCGTGGGAGAGTCTGCAAAGGCAGAGCAGATAAGCAGGCGGTGAGCCACCGATTTTGAGGTTATCGCCTTTATTTTGCCTTTCGGCGCATCAAAGGAGAGAGAGAGTTTCATAGCTATCGGAGTCCCTTTCTGATAAATTCGCAAAGCTCGCTTACGGGGAGCTTATAGGGCTTGCAGTTGCCGATGCCGTAGGGAAGAATGAGCGTGATGCTGTCTCCCTCGCGCTTTTTGTCAGCCGTAGCCGCGCCGAAAAGCTCCTCGGCGCTGTAGGGGCAATCTGTCGGTAGCCCCGCGCTCTTGAAAAGCGAGATGATCTCGCAAAGCTCGTCATCGCTCGTATATCCGAGAGCGACAGACGCGCGAGTGATAATGACCGTGCCGATAGCGACGGCGCTTCCGTGGGATACGGTAAGTCCCGAGCAAAGCTCGATCGCGTGTCCTACCGTGTGTCCGAGGTTGAGAAGCTGTCTGCAGCCTCTGTCAAACTCGTCCTTCTCAACTATCTCTGCCTTGTGTGCGACACATTCTGCGATAACTCGCTCAATGTCGCTCTTGATACCGCCCTTGAGGCGCTCAAACATAGGCTTGTCGTTGATTATAGCGTATTTTATGACCTCCGCACAGCCGTCTGAGAAGATCCTCTCCTCAAGCGTGTCAAGCGTTCTCGTATCGCAAAGCACCAAGGAGGGCTGATGGAAAACTCCCGCGAGATTTTTTCCTGCTTCAAGGTCAACTGCAGTCTTTCCGCCAACCGACGAGTCAACTGCGGCGAGCAGAGTAGTGGGAGCTTGAATAAAGCGTATTCCACGCAGATAGACTCCTGCGGCAAAGCCTGCAAGGTCTCCAACTACACCGCCGCCGAGAGCAACGATGCAATCAGAGCGCGTGAAGCGGTTTTCTGCAAGGAATTCAAGAAGAGCTATCAACGAAGTAGTGTTTTTTGAAGCCTCGCCGTTCTTTATAACGAATTTCTCGGTCTCGTAGCCGCTGCTTCTCAAGGAGCGCTCAGCGCACTCGGAATAGAGAGCGTCCACCTTATCGTCGGTAACGATGCAGAGCCTGCATTTGCCGACAGCCTCGTTTACATATTCTCCGAGTCTCTCAAGCAGTCTATCTCCGATGATAACGTCATAGCTTTTTGAAGCGTTTACCTTTACAGTTTTCATATCTGTCCGTCCTTAATAAATCTGTTTCGTGTTTTTAACCGTCAACCTTTTCCTTTGCGAGCCTTCCGTCCTTCAGAAGCTGACGGAGAGTGTCCGCATCGTCGTTTTCAATAGCAACCTTATATTCCGAGAGAGAGTTGATGATATGGTCAAGCTCATAGAGCAGAGGCTCCTTGTTTTCAAGGAAAAGCTCCGTCCACATATTTTCGTTGAGCCACGCTACTCTCGTAAGATCCTTGTAGCTTCCTGCCGAGAAGCCCTTGTGATTCTGCGCCGTGGGGGTCTTTACGTAGGCGTTTGACACCACGTGTGCAAGCTGTGAGGTGAAGGCGATCATTCTGTCGTGCTCGTCTGCGGTGGTAATAGAGAATTTACCAAAGCCCGCAGGTGCGAGAAGCTGCTTGATGCCGTCAAGAAAGGCAATATCGTCATATACGGGCGGCACTAACACCATAGGAGCGTTTCTGAAAAGAGAAGCGCGGGCGTGCTTTATGCCCGAATATTGAGTTCCTGCCATCGGGTGTCCACCGACGAACGTAAAGCCGTGCTCCTTTGCAAGCGCGAAGCCGCACTCGCATATCTTAGCCTTAGTTCCGCAGAGGTCAATGACCGTCGCGTTCTTTGAAACAAGATGCGCTATCTCCTCAAGATACTTTATCGCTGAAACAGGGTAGAGCGCAATAAATATCAGATCGCACTCGGGTATGCTGCTCTCGTCAAGCACGCCGTCGGTAATGCCTGCAAGAGAGCAGTAGCCGAGCGTCGCTTCATTTAGGTCATATCCGAGCACTTTGTGTCCCGACTCCTTGTAAGCCTTAGCCATAGAGCCGCCGATAAGTCCGAGTCCGCAAATGCCAACAGTCATTTTTATATCTCCTTTACAGCTTCTACTACGCGGCGCACCGCGCGTGCAAGCTCGTCAAACGCCTCGGGCGTGAGAGACTGAGCGCCGTCGCAGAGCGCGTGAGCGGGATCGTTGTGTACCTCTATCATAAGTCCGTCAGCGCCCGAGGCGGCTGCCGCCATTGCCATAGGCTTTACGAGCTTTGCAACGCCCGTAGCGTGCGAGGGATCTATGATAACGGGGAGATGGGTAAGCTCCTGAAGCATAGGGACTGCCGAGAGATCAAGCGTGTTTCGCGTGTAGGTCTCAAATGTGCGGATGCCCCTCTCGCAGAGAATGATGTTCTCGTTGCCGCCTGCCATAACGTACTCGGCTGACATAAGAAGCTCCTTGAGAGTGTTCGCAAGACCTCTCTTGATAAGTATAGTTTTTTTAGTTCTTCCAAGCTCCTTAAGAAGCTCGAAGTTCTGCATATTTCTCGCGCCGACCTGAATTACGTCAACAACCTCAAAGAGAGGCAAGTGATTTGCGTTCATTATCTCGGTAACGATGGGGAGTCCCGTCTGCTTCTTTGCCTCAAGCAACATCTCTATACCGTCTGCCTTGAGTCCTTGGAAATCGTAAGGCGAGGTGCGAGGCTTGAACGCGCCGCCGCGAAGCATGGTAGCTCCCGACGCCTTTACCGACTTTGCTATCTCTCCGACCTGCTCCATGCTCTCAACAGAACAGGGGCCTGCGATAAGAGTGAATACGTCGCCGCCAACAGAGGTATCTCCTACCTTGATTACGGTGTCGTCGGGGTGGAACTTTCTGTTTGCACTCTTGAAGGGCACACTGATGCGCTTGACGCTGTCAACTATATCGAGGCTTTCAAGAAGATCTGCGTCTATCTTGCTGGTATCTCCTATAAGACCGATGACGGTGTGCTGACTACCCTTTGAGATATGCACGTCTATCCCTTGTGCGCGGAGCCAAGAGGTGAGGCTCTGTATCTGCTTTTCATTCGTTCCGTGTCTGAGTACTGCGATCATAATAATTTCTCCTTTTGTTTTTGATTTGAATAATTGGATCGCCGGGAACACCGAGAGCTGATGAAGAGTAGATCCAAACAAAAAGCCTCTCGGTGCTTGGCATCGAGAGGCTCTAATTACATAAATTAAACCCTTAAGATCGGCAAAAATTCCGAAGCTCGCAACAAAACACCCTTATCAGTTATTACCGCAATAGTAATAAAAATAAAGGTAAAAGAAATTGTTAGCGAAGTAACGGCTCATTTTTACTGTCTCCTTTAGTTTGATAAAGTAATTTTAGCACTTGAAGGTCCCTTTGTCAAGGCTTTTTGTTAAAAAAATCAGATTTTTATAAAAATTTATATCGGAATATTGAAAAGTCCTATATCCCACTCGACTATCTTAGTTGCAATTAAGATTATCAACGGCATCGTGCCGATAGACAGCAGGGTAGACGTACCGACGCCCTGCGCAGAAAATCCGGGGGCTGTGTCGTAAAGCTCTGCGAACATACTCGTCGAGGTTGCCGATGGCATTGCGGATACTGCGGTGACGAAGAGCACCCAGAAGTCCGAAAAGCCGAGCAGCTTGAGAGTGAAGCAGAAGAAGAGGGGAATTACTATAAGCTTGAAAAGGCAGAGATAATATACCTTTCCCGAGCCGAATATATCCTTCATACTGCGGGGCGCGAGCAGGGCACCGATGATGAGCATAGAAACGGGGGTGCAGAGAGAAGCGATATAAGAAACGCTCTTAGTCACGAAAACGGGGAGAGCAAACTGTGGGAATACCGCGGGAATGAGGAATACCACGAATCCTATAAGGCTGGGCACGGTTCCTTTATTTATAAGTACCTTTTTTACGTTCATCTTGATGTCGTCTCTGCCACGTGCGATTATGCCAAGACCGATTATCCAAAGCAGAATGTTGAAGCTTACCACGAAGAAGGAAGCCACGAAGGCGCCGTTCTCAGGGAAGAGAGAGCCAAGTACGGGAATACCGAGAAATCCGATATTTCCGAATACCATAGCAAACTCGGTGATCTTGCGCTCGTTTGCCTCCTTGAGCTTGAGACACGCCACGAATGCGATCAACGCCATAATGAAGTGCATTGCGAAGGCGAATATAAGGCTGATTGCCGCGAGCTTGAGATTGTCGGCAGAATAAGGACTGCTGATTATCGAATTTATAATGAGCGCGGGCTGAGCAACGGTTACTATAAGCTTTGAGAGCTTCTTTGAAGCGGTCGAGTCTATTACGTTAGTTTTTCCCAACACGAATCCGACGATGAGGATAACGAACATTGTGATGACTGTGTTGAGGAATGCGGAGAAATCCATTTTGTGTATCCTTTCTTAATGCGGTTAGTTCAATTCGTCAAGCTTTGATTTTATCTTTTTCATATCCTCAAGCATATCCTCCTTGCGCCTTGGGTCGCGCAAGAGAAGTGCAGGGTGATAAACGGCGGTGATAAGGAAGTTACCCTTTTGCACCCATTCTCCGTGCTCCTTGGTTATCTTGTAGTCGGGGCGTATGAGTCGCATAGCGGATATTCTGCCAAGACAAACGATCATCTTGGGGTTTATAAGCTTTACCTGTCGACGCAAGAAGTCCATACAAGCGTCCTCCTCTGCAGGCAGAGGGTCGCGGTTCTTGGGCGGACGGCACTTGAGAATGTTGGCTATGTACACGCTCTCGCGAGGAATATCAACGGCATTAAGGTATTCGTCAAGCAGCTTTCCCGCTCTTCCTACAAACGGTATTCCCGTCTTATCCTCGTTGTCGCCGGGTGCTTCTCCTACGAAGAGAAGATCAGCGTTTTCGTTGCCAACACCAAAAACGCAGTTGGTGCGCGTCTTATGAAGCTCGCAGCCCTGACAGCTCTCGCATTCTCTGCGAAGTATTTCCCAATTATCACTCATAGCAGTTCTCCAAATCTCAGTTATTTAGTGATCCTTCTGCACTCAAGATAGTATCTCTTGTCCTCCGCGTGACCCATAGAGAAGGTCTTGCGGGGGAGTGCACCGTCGTATATTACGGTCTTGAAAAGCTCGGATTTGCTCATACCCGAGAAGATGAAGCCTACGGAAGTAGGAGACACGAGGCTCTTTACAGAGTCCTCACCGTGAATGTAGTCCACCTCAGCCTCAGGGTGCTTTTTCAGAAAGCCGTCGATAAAGTCCTGAAGGGTGCCGACGGTCAACTGCTTGTCGGGGTGTGCAAAGTCAATTTTGCCGCTTGTGCTTGAGGTTATATACTCAACGCTCTGCGCCTCTGCCGCGCCGCTGAGAGTGCTTGCGTAAGCCTTAAGCTCAGATATTATATCCTCGGAGTCAACTCCGAATACAACTCGGTAGATAGGCTCGAACTTGAGGGCTTCGTCGTGGATATTGACTACCTCTATCAAGGCATAGCGCGCAGGATGCTCGGATGCTTCCTTCTCTCCGATAGTCGCCTTAAGCTCCTCGTATATTGTCTTTGCGGTAGCGAGCGAGTGGTTTCCGTCGCCAACTGCGAAGAGCAGGGGAGAGAGCGAGGCGTCGCCGTAGCGCTTCTGCATAGCCTCGGGGGTGATAAGCGCGTCAAGCGCGTCGGATACGGCTGCCTTAGCGCCCTCGCTAAGAAATCTTCCCGTGATGTGACCGCCGCCGAGCATAAGATCGGTGTCATAAGCGAGCTCAGAGCATTTTTCTGCCGAGAGGGGCTCGATGACCGTGCGCTCGGGGTCGTCTATCAGAAGCATAACGTGCGGAAGCTCGATCTTCGCGTCACGTCTTATCGCTACTCTCGGGGGAATACGCTCAATAACCGTCGCCTCTGTTGCGCGGATGAGCGAGTCAGCGCCCTTTCTGAAATCGTAGCACTCAAGATCGACCGCCATAACGATGCCGCGTCGCACACTTCCGTCCGACTGCACTCTCTCGACGTATATCATGGAGTCGGGATGCTCGCAGAGGATGTCATTGAGATAGACCTCCATAGTGGAGTTTATGGCAGGAATACGCTGCTCGGTCTCGCTAAGATAGACCTCGGGGAGAATTACGCGGAGCGTAGAGGGAGAATTGCCCACGGTTTTGTCGGCGCTTTCCCAGTAATGAGGCTCGCTCGTGAACTGATCGCAGGCGATCACCGCCCACTTTTCTGCTGAGACGTTATTGAAATCGGGGAGCAGGATATCTGCAACTGTAAATGCTTTTTTCATAATATAATTTCCTTTACTTTCAGGGTTCTATGTTCTCAAATATAGCGTAGAGTCCTTGCTTTCTGCAAAGCTCGTACTGCCTTTTTGTTCTGACCGTCCAGACAAATCCGGGGCGCTTGAAAAGAGTTGTAGAGAGCAGAAACGCGGGCTCGCGCATAAGTCTGCCGTCGATCGCTATAAAATCGGGGCGAGTGGCTACGTTTGTAAAAAGATGTGTAAGCGCAAAGAGCTTGAAGCGATTTTTCGGTATTCTTTCGTCCTTTGCGGCGTCTTTCGGGGTGAATTTTGCAACGAGCTGTCCTCTCGCGTATCGGGGACGGTACTTGCGGAAGAATATCAACACGGCAGGATCGCAGGATTCTACCGCGAACGCGCCGCTGTATCCGTCCATAATAAGACAGAGCCTCTTGCAGAGCGCGGGGGTGTTGACGTCGGGCTTTATCTCAATAAGGAGAGGCACCTGACCGTCGACAAGTGAAAGCACCTCTCTGAGCGTGGGAATTCGGTTAGCCGTTCCCGAAAGTAAGAGAGATCTTACTTCTGCCGCCTTCATTGCAGAGATACTTTTCTTCACGCCGCACAAGCGGAGCAGAGAATCGTCGTGGAATACGAATATCTCGCCGTCGGCAGACATTCGCAGATCAAGCTCTATTCCGTAGCCGAGATCTCTTGCCGCTACGAATGCAGGAAGCGAATTCTCGGGCAGAGTGCCGCCGTGAAGCCCTCTGTGCGCGTAGTCGGCGCATTGCAGATCCATATCCGCACCGTCGGTAACTCGCGGCATTACCATAAAGATATAGCTGACCGCAAGAATGACTAAGACGAGAAGAACGACTGTAAATATCAGCATTCGGCGTCCTTCCTTTGCTTGAGCATCATAAATGCGCGGAGCGCCGCGATCTGAGTTTTTCCGTCTCTTATCTTGCCCTCAAGCACCATCTGTACGAGAGCCTCAAGCGGAATTCTCAGCGGCTCGATAAACTCGTCCTCGTCAAAATCGGTCTCGCCGAATGAAAGCTCCTCAGCCATATACATATAAATTCGCTCGTCAAGTATTGCGGGCGAGCCGTAGTACTGTCCGAGATATGTTATCTTGTTGCTGACTGCACCCGTTTCCTCGCGAAGCTCTCTGCGAACGGCACTGTCGGGGTTCTCGTCGGGAGAGTCAAGCTTGCCTGCAGGGATCTCGATAAGAGGCTCGCCGAAGGGGTAGCGGAACTGTCTTACACAAAGCACGTCGCCGTTGTCGCAGATCGGAATAACGCAGACCGCGCCGTTGTGGTGGCAGTATTCACGGGTAGCGCCCTTGCCGTTGGGAAGTGTGATCTCGTCAAGCCTTACGTGAAGGACCTTACCGTCAAATATAGAGGTAGAGGATACCTTTTTCTCTTCGAGCGCCTCAAGCGGCAGGGAAAATTCAAGCTTATAATCTTTCATACGCGCCTCCACGAAAATACTGTAAAAAATCAAAATTACATCACTCTATATTATAACACCAAATGAGAAAAAAAGCAATAGAAGTAGTGAAATTATAGGCAAAAATAGAGAGATGAAATTTTTTTAAAAAAATAAAAAAAGGTATTGACAAAGCGAAATGACTGTGTTATAATAATAAAGCTGTCGCAAAGACGCGCAAAAATGGGAGCATAGCTCAGCTGGGAGAGCATCTGCCTTACAAGCAGAGGGTCATAGGTTCGAGCCCTATTGTTCCCACCACACGGCCCGGTAGTTCAGTTGGTTAGAACGCTAGCCTGTCACGCTAGAGGTCAGGGGTTCGAG
>JAFVRA010000057.1 GCA_017504545.1 Clostridia bacterium
CTGCCTTGCCATAATGAGGTTCTTTCTGCTCACCTATACAAGGAAATACACCCCGGGAGAAAAGCGCCGCGCAGAGCTGATCAAATACCGCGCGTGCGGCTGGATATTCCTTGTTATGAACCTCGCACTTGCTGTGATAATCTTCTTTATGCTCTACTGGAACAGAACATTTGAGCACCATATGATCACGGCTATCGCGATGGCGGCATATACCTTCACGTCCTTCACCATGGCGATCGTCAACGTAGTAAAATACAGAAAATACAACAGCCCCGTCTTTTCCGCCACCAAAGCTATCAGCTTTGCGTCCGCTTGCGTGTCGATACTGACGCTCACCTCGACCTTGCTGACCACCTTCAGCGACGGAACGATGGACGCGTTCAGCGAAAAAATGATGCTTGGCGGCGTTGGCGTTGCCGTATCGGTCGTGGTGCTTATCATGGCGATCGGAATGATAATAAACGGAACGAAAAATCTCAAAGCGGAGGTCGAAAATGGAAGAAAGGAATAACGGACAGAGCGGATTTTCCTACACCTACTCCGCAAAGGAGCAGGCAGAACTCAAGCGCATCCGCGACAAATACACACAGCCCCCCGAAACTGAGGACAAGATGGCACGCTTATACCGTCTTGATGCGAGCGTGACGAACACGGCAAAGACGGTAGCCATAATTTTGGGTATCGTCGGCGCACTCATACTCGGCTTTGGAATGAGCCTTATTATGACGGAGCTTTCAAGCATTCTCGGCGCGTACAGCGATATGGCAATGGTCATCGGCATCGCCATCGGCGTGCTCGGCGGCGTGCTTGTAAGCGTTGCATACCCGATATATAACGCAATCGTTCGGGCAAAGCGCAAAAAGCTCGCTCCAGAGATCATTCGTCTTACCGACGAGCTGATGAATTGAGGCACAGAGAAAATTTATAATAAAAACAAACGGGAGGCGGAACGCCTCCCCTACGGACATTCTTTTTTATTTGTAGGCGAGGATATCATCCTCCCGCTTTGTAACAAAAAAGACAGAGAACCTGAATTCTCTGTCTTTTTCTCTAATTTATCACTTCTTTGCCTTGCTTTCGCAATAGATGCAACGGTAAACGCTGTTTTCTCTGTCGGTGAGCTTGAAAACGTGGGGAAGCTCCTGCTCGGTAGAGGTTATGCAGCGAGGATTCTTGCACTTGACGATGTCAACTATCTCAAGCGGAAGCTCGGGGTGGTACTTTCTGACCTTAACGCCGTCCTTGATGACGTTGACGGTGAGGTTGTGGTCGATATATCCAAGCACCGAAAGCTCAAGCTCGATGTCGGTGTCGACCTTGATTATGTCCTTCTTGCCCATTCTGCGACTCTGCGCGTTCTTGATTATCGCAACCGTGCAATCAAGCTTGTCAAGGCCGAGAAAATGGTAGATAGCCATCGCTCCGCCGGGTCTTATGTGGTCGATAACGACGCCGTTCTTTATCTCATCAACGTTCATTTGTCCGCCTCCTCAAGTAACATTTTTATAAGCGCCATACGGATATACTTTCCGTAAAGCACCTGCTTGAAATAGCACGCGCGGCTGTCCTTGTCAACGCCTACCGCGATCTCGTTTACACGGGGCAGGGGATGCATTATGCAAAGGTCGGGCTTTGCGAGATCAAGCTTGTCAAGTGTGAGGATATAGCTATCCTTGAGGCGAATGTAATCCTGCTCGTTGAAGAATCTCTCGCGCTGAACTCTCGTCATATAGAGAATGTCAAGCTCGGGAAGGCTATCCTCAAGAGAGGCAGTCTCTACGTACTCAATGCCCTTTCTGTCAAGAACCTCGCTCTTGATGTAGTCGGGAAGAGTGAGCTCCTTGGGGGAGATGAGCACGAAGCGGATGCCTGTGTATCTCGAAAGAGCGGTGATGAGCGAATGTACCGTTCTGCCGAACTTGAGGTCGCCGCAAAGACCTACGGTGAGATCAGAAAGGCGTCCCTTCTCGCACTTGATGGTAAGAAGGTCGGTCAGCGTCTGGGTGGGGTGGTTGTGTCCGCCGTCTCCCGCGTTTATCACGGGAACGCTCGCGTTCATAGCCGCCACCATCGGCGCGCCCTCTTTAAAGTGTCGCATTACCATAATATCCGCAAAGCAGGATATTACCTTGGCCGTGTCGGCAACGCTCTCTCCCTTTGCGGCAGACGAGCTTTGCGCTTCGGAAAATCCGAGCACTCCGCCGCCAAGCTCCATCATAGCCGCCTCAAACGAGAGACGGGTACGAGTCGAGGGCTCGTAGAAAAGAGTTGCAAGCTTCTTTCCCGAGGCAACGGCAGAATATTTTGCGGGGTTTGCCATAATATCCTCTGCGGTGGCGATGAGCTGTTCTATCTCTGCGACCGAGAGGTCTTCTATTCCGATAAGGTGTCGCATAGGGCACTCTCCTTTCGTTTTTTACGCTTTTGCTCCGTTGATCGCGAGGTAGTTTCTGATCCTTGCTACGTTCTCAGCGTGCTCGGGCTTCTCGTCGAGGTACTCGATGATGTCGTAAACGTCAACTACGGAGTAAACCGGGAAGCCGAACTGCTCCTCGATCTCCTGCATTGCGCCCTTCTCGGTCTGTCCTTTTTCCTTGCGGTCAACCATAATGAAGGTAGCGGCAACCTTTACGCCCTCGAGGTGAGAGAGTATCTCCATACTCTCTCGGATCGCGGTGCCTGCGGTGATAACGTCCTCAATGATGACGACCTCCTCACCTGCGGTGGGGACGTATCCTACGAAAACGCCGCCCTCGCCGTGATCCTTGACTTCCTTGCGGTTGAAGAAGAAGGGAACGTTGAGTCCGTTCTTTGAAAGAGCGACCGATGCCGATACGGCAAGCGAGATGCCCTTGTAAGCAGGGCCGTAAAGAACTGCGGGCTTCTTGCCGAGCTTCTCAAAATAAGCTCTTGCGTAGAACTCGCCCATCTTGGCGATGTCGTCGCCCGTCTTTATCATTCCCGCATTGATGAAATAGGGGATCTTTCTGCCGCTCTTGGCAGTGAAATCACCAAACTTGAGCACTCCCGCGCCCTCTAAAAACTGTATAAATTCTCTCTTGTAGCTTTCCATAATGTTACTCCTTTCATAAGCCTTCCCCAGCGGGGAAGGGGGACCGCTTGCGGTGGATGAGGAAAACCCGCGCTCCACCTTCGGTCATATCAATTCCAAATGCTTTAATATATCTTCGCAAACCTGATTAAAATTATAACGAATACTATGATTTGAATAACGCAGGACTGTAATCCCCATTTTTTCTAACTCTGCATCTCTTGCGATGTCTTTTTCTTTGTTACTGTCGCCTTCGTGCTGAATTCCATCTATTTCAATGGCTATTTTGTTTTTTGCAATAAAGAAATCAACAATAAAGTTTTCAATGTTCTTCTGACGATTTATGGTAAGTGGTAGATGCTTTAAAAAATCATACCAGAGGTGCTTTTCTTCGGGGGTCATATTTTTGCGAAGCGTCTGTGCATTTTTCACTAAGTTTTTGTTGTAGCTATATGACATATCGACACACCTCAAAGCCTTCTTTTCTCCTCATCCACCGCAAGCGGTCCCCCTTCCCCGCTGGGGAAGGCTAATGGGATATTTCGCAATCAAATCCTTCATTGAAGTTCTTTGTGCTATTTTCTTTGCATAACGCTTTTTCTTTTGACACACAAGGCGCAAAAGAAAAAGACTTGCCCGGTCAAAAACATAGTCGCCTTGAACGCTAAATCGCATTCAATTCTCCTTGTTTTTTCCGTTGATCGCACTCGCTTTATCGCCCACCGGGCGCGCTCCTGCTCCAACCAAAAAGAAAAGCGCCGAGATTATTTCGCTCGTTGCGACGAGCGACCAAGGCTCTGCCTTTGGAAACCGCAAGCTTTTTAAAAAAAGCTTGAGCAAAAACTTTGCACTGGGTGCAGCGCTTAATTAAAGCCTTCCCTTCATTGAAGTTCTTTGCGCTACGACGTTTTGCATTTTGCTTGCAAAAGCAAAACTCGTCGCCGCTTGCGGCAGCCTTTCTCGAAAGAAAGGTGGAAAAAACTAAACATAAACTAACTTATATCTAACTTAACCTACGAACTCAGCGATGCAGCGGCGGTAAGCGGCTACGGGATCGGGAGCGGCGGTAATAGGTCTGCCGACTACGATATAATCCGAGCCGATCTCCTTTGCGGCGGCGGGAGTCATAACTCTCTTCTGGTCGCCCACGTCACCGTCAGCGAAGCGAACGCCGGGGGTAACGGTAACGAAGCCCTCTCCGCATCTCTCGTGCACCTTGCCTGCCTCAAGGGGCGAGCAAACGACGCCGTCAAGTCCTGCTATCTTCGCGTTATGAGCGTAGTGCATAACTACCTCTGCGATGTCCTCCTTGATAAGAAGATCCTTTTCCATGCTCTCCTGATCGGTGGAGGTAAGCTGTGTAACAGCGATGAGCATAGGTCTTGAGCCATCCTCGCGAGTGAGTCCCTCGATAGCCGCCTGCATCATACGGACTGTACCTGCGGCGTGGAGGTTGGTCATATCAACGTCAAGGCGAGAAAGAACTGCCATAGACTTTTTAACTGTGTTGGGGATGTCGTGGAGCTTGAGGTCGAGGAATATCTTGTGACCTCTCTTTTTGATCTCACGAACGATCGAGGGGCCCTCAGCGTAGTAGAGCTCCATACCGATCTTAACGAAGGGCTTTTCGTCCTTGAACTGATCAAGGAAAGCAAATGTCTTTTCCGCGCTGTCAAAGTCACACGCGATGATTACGTCTTTTCCCATTTTATCTTACTCCTTTAATTATTTCCTCAAGTGAATTTATGCCGTACTTATCCATAACGGCGGGGAGATCCTCGATGATCTTCTTGCAAGCAAAGGGATCGATGAGGTTTGCCGCACCCACCTGTACGGCAGTTGCGCCCGCGAGCATCATCTCGATCACGTCCTCAGCCGAGCTTACGCCGCCCATACCGACGACGGGGATATCTATCGCGTGAGCGACCTGATATACCATACGAACTGCGACGGGGAAGATAGCCGCGCCCGAAAATCCGCCCATCTTGTTGGCGATTATCGGCTTGCGGGTGCGAAGGTCTATTCTCATTCCGAGAAGCGTGTTTATAAGGCTGATGCCGTCAGCGCCTGCCGCCTCGCACGCCTTTGCGATGCTTACGATGTCGGTGACGTTGGGCGAGAGCTTGATGATTATCGGCTTGGTGGTTACCGCCTTGACAGCGCGAGTTACCTCTGCCGCCGCCTCGGGTGAGGTGCCGAAGCTCATTCCGCCGCCGTGGACGTTAGGACAGCTTACGTTGACCTCGATCCAGCCTACCTGATCGCACTTGTCTATTTTCTCGCAGGTGTAAACGTATTCATCGACCGAGAAGCCGGATACGTTTGCCATAACCTTTTTGTTAAAGCATTTTGCAAGCTTCGGGAGCTCAACTCCGATGACCTTGTCAACTCCGGGGTTCTGCAGGCCGACGGCGTTTATCATTCCGCTCGTGCATTCTGCTATTCTCGGCGTGGGATTGCCGAATCTTGCCTCCTTGGTAGTACCCTTGAAGGAGAAGGTGCCGAGGATGTTTATGTCGTAGAGCTCTGCAAACTCGTAGCCGAAGCCAAACGTGCCGCTTGCGGGAATTATCGGGTTGTCAAGCTCGATTCCGCAGAGATTTACACTCAGCTTTTCCATAAGATCTCCTCCTTTTGCATAACGGGACCTTCCTTGCAGATGCGCTTATATCCCGTGATAGTCTTGCAGGAGCAGCCCATGCAAGCGCCAAATCCGCAGCCCATACGCTCCTCAAAGCTGAAGCTTCCGCCCGTGGTGGACTTGTTATATACAGCCTTGAGCATAGGCTCGGGACCGCAGGTGTAGAAGTGGGTGTAGTCGATACCGTCCATAGCGTCGGTGACGAAGCCGCGTTTTCCGTAGCTTCCGTCGACAGTGGTGACGTAAACCTCAGCGCCGAGAGCCTTGAATTCTTCCTCGTAGAAGACCTCGTCCTTTGAGCCAAAGCCGAGGATGACGGTGCATTTCTTGCCTTGCTCTGCGAGTTTCTTGCAGAGGAGATACATCGGGGGAACGCCTGCGCCGCCGCCGATGAGCAGGGGAGCGTCGCCCGATTTCTCGAGATCGTAGCCGTTTCCAAGGCCCGTGAGAACGAGCCAGCTCTCGCCGACGGGTGTTTTTGCCATAAGCTCAGTACCCTTGCCGACGACCTTGTATATAAGCGTCAGCTCGTCGCCACTCTTGTCACAGACAGAGATAGGTCTGCGAAGGTAGAAGCCGTCAAGCTTAATGTTGACGAACTGACCTGCGGCGGTGACGTCCGATGTGTCGCCAACGAGAACGCACTCGTAGGTGTTCTTGGCGATCAGTCTGTTGCTTTTTACTTTAAAAAGTGTGTCTTTCATGTCGTTCCTTGTCTTAAAATTAATATTCTTCCGAAATGTCGTTCCAGGTTGGGTTAGTGCCTTCAATTAATTGAATTTTCTTTTTCCTCACCCAACCTTTTAGCTGCTTTTCTCTTGATATTGCCTTGCTTGGATCATCGTGCTTTTCGCAATAGACGAGCTTACAGATAGAATATCTTTTTGAAAAACCGTCATTGATTCCCAGCCTGTGTTCTTCAATCCTGCGATGTATATCGTTAGTTACTCCGATATACAGCACGGAATTGGATTTGTTAGTCATAATGTAAACGAACATTTTAACCTCACGATTTAAGGGTTAGGTTTTTAAGGGAAGATTATTGCTATTTATTAAGGTCATCCTGAGCGGAGTGTCGAGATCATAGAATAGGCGAGCGCGTTTGGTAAGACCGACACGCAGTCGAACCTTTTTTCGACCGTGTTAGGCGAAAAAAGGCGAACAAGCAGCTTGCCTGCGCAGTGAGGGATCTCGTTTGAGCCGTAATGTGTTTAAATGTAACATTATTACAAGCAGGATAGCAGAACTTTATTGTAGATCCCGAAAATTGTCTTGACAATTTTCGCTTTTGGATGAACTCGCTATATTATCGCTCCTTCATCCAAAAGTTCGATTCGCTTCGCTCACTCAGGATGACGGCGATTTAATATTTAGATTATTGGAGATATTTTTACTATTTAGTGAGGTCATCCTGAGCGGAGTGTCGAGATATGGTTAAAGTTGAGCTCGCTTATGTACGACCGACACGCAGTCGAACCTTTTTTCGACCGTGTCAGGCGAAAAAAGGCGAACAAGCAGCTTGCCTGCACAGTGAGGGATCTACTAAAAGAGGAGCGATCGATCTTTTATCAGCTATCAATAGTAGAAATAGTGATCGTGATGTCCTCAAGCACGTCGAGAAGTACGCGGACGGTGTCGAGAGAGGTCATAATGGTGACGTTGTTCTCGGTAGCGTAGCGGCGGATAAGAGCGCCGTCGCTTGCAGAGCCGACAGAGTCTATGTCACGCGTGTTGATAACGTACGCGATGTGTCCCTGAGAGAGCGCGTGCGCGATCTCGTCGGTGTCTTCCTCAAGCTTCTTCATGATGTGAGTGCGGATGCCGTTCTCCTTGAGGAACTTAGCAGTTCCGGAGGTAGCAACGATGTTAAAGCCGAGGTTGTAGAAGCGGCGGATAAGAGGAAGCGCCTCGGGCTTGTCCTTGTCCGCGATGGTAGCAAAGACCGTTCCGTAGTTCTGGAGCTTCATGCCCGATGCCTGAAGTGCCTTATAGAGCGCACGGTAGAACTTGTCGTCGTATCCGATAGCCTCACCCGTAGATTTCATCTCGGGAGAGAGGTAAGCGTCGAGTCCGCGGAGCTTGTTGAAGGAGAACACGGGAACCTTTACGTACCAGCGGTCCTTCTCCTCGGGATAGATGTCGAAAATGCCCTGCTCCTTGAGCGACTTGCCGAGAATTACCTCGGTAGCGATGTCCGCAAGGCTGTAGCCTGTCGCTTTGGAGAGGAAGGGAACTGTTCTCGAGGAACGGGGATTTACCTCGATGATATATACGTCGTCGTGCTCGTCAACGATGAACTGAATGTTGTAAAGTCCAACGATGCCGATGCCAAGGCCGAGCTTCTTTGCGTACTGAAGGATAGTGCCCTTTACCTTGTTGGAGATAGAGAAGGTGGGATATACGCTGATAGAGTCGCCGCTGTGAACGCCTGTGCGCTCTACGAGCTCCATGATACCGGGAACGAATACGTTCTTTCCGTCGCAGATAGCGTCGACCTCGACCTCCTTACCGCTGATGTACTTGTCAACGAGAACAGGCTTGTCCTCGTCGATCTCAACCGCGGTCTTGAGGTATGTGCGGAGCTGCTCCTCGTTTCCTACGATCTGCATAGCGCGACCGCCAAGAACGAAGGAAGGACGAACGAGAACGGGGTATCCGATCTCTGCCGCCGCAGCCAGACCGTCCTCGATCTTGGTAACTGCCTTGCCCTTAGCGCGAGGAATGTTGAGCTCGTTGAGAAGGTTCTCAAAGGCGTTTCTGTCTTCTGCGCGGTCGATAGCCGAGCAGTCGGTGCCGATTATCTTTACGCCTCTGTCAAAGAGGGGCTGTGCGAGGTTGATAGCCGTCTGTCCGCCGAGAGAAGCGATAACGCCCTCGGGCTTCTCAAACTCGATGATGTTCATAACGTCCTCGGGGGTGAGAGGCTCGAAGTAGAGCTTGTCGGCAGTGGTGTAGTCTGTGGAAACTGTCTCGGGGTTGTTGTTGATGATGATCGCCTCGTAGCCCGAGCTCTTTATTGTGGATACCGCGTGAACGGTGGAGTAGTCAAATTCAACGCCCTGACCTATACGGATAGGACCTGCGCCGAGAACCACGATCTTCTTTCTGTCCGAGAGAACAGATGTGTTCTTGCCCTCGTAGGAAGAGTAGAAGTAGGGGATATACGAGCCCGTGTGGCAGGTGTCTACCATACGGAACACGGGGAAGAGGTCGTGCTGCTTGCGGAACTCGTAGACCTCAAGCTCGCTGCACTTCCACATTCTCGCGACGTACTTGTCCGAGAAGCCCATCTTCTTTGCCTCGATGAGTGTCTCTATCTCAAAGCGGTGCGCCTTGAGCGTCTCCTCCATATCGACTATCTTCTTTATAGCCTCAAGGAAGAGAGGCGTGATCTCGGTGATCTTGTGGATCTTCTCTACGGTAACGCCGCGCGCGAGAAGCTCTGCGATGCCGAAGATGTTATCACTGCGGAAGGTGGAGATGTAGTCGAGGATCTCAGCGTCGCTCATATTGTCAAACTTTGAGTGATATACGTGATATACGCCGACCTCAAGCGAGCGCATACCCTTAAGGAGCGCTTCCTCAAGGTTAGAGCCGATTCCCATTACCTCGCCTGTAGCCTTCATCTGAGTTCCGAGCTGGTTGGACGCGGTGGTGAACTTGTCGAACGGGAAGCGGGGGAACTTAGCGATAACGTAGTCGAGCTGAGGCTCGAATGCCGCCGTGGTGTTTGCTATCTTGATCTCTTCAAGCGTCATACCGACTGCGATCTTCGCGGTAACGCGCGCGATGGGGTAGCCCGACGCCTTGGATGCAAGTGCGGACGAGCGCGAAACTCTGGGGTTGACCTCGATGAGATAGTACTCGGAGGAGTTGGGGTTGAGCGCGAACTGTACGTTACAGCCGCCCTCGATCTTGAGCTCCTTGATGAGCTTGAGAGCGCTGTCGTTGAGCATCTTGAGATCGTGGTCGCTCAGCGTCATTACGGGAGCTACGACGATAGAGTCGCCCGTGTGAACGCCGACGGGGTCGATGTTCTCCATGCCGCAGATGGTGATAGCGTGGTCAGCGCCGTCGCGCATGACCTCGAACTCGATTTCCTTGTAGCCCTTTACGCTCTTTTCGATAAGCACCTGATGAACGGGCGAGAGTCTGAATGCGTTTGTTCCTACCTCGATAAGCTCTGCCTCGTTGTATGCAAATCCGCCGCCCGTGCCACCGAGAGTGAATGCGGGGCGGAGAACTACGGGGTAGCCGATGCGCGCTGCCGCAGCCTTAGCTTCCTCGAGGCTGTAGGTGATCTCAGAGGGGATTACGGGCTCGCCGATAGACTGGCAAAGCTCCTTGAAGAGCTCTCTGTCCTCTGCGCGCTCTATAGACTCGCTCGATGTGCCGAGAAGCTCAACGCAGCATTCCTTAAGAACGCCCTTCTTTTCAAGCTGTATAGCGAGATTAAGTCCCGTCTGACCGCCGATTCCGGGGAGAATGGCGTCGGGGCGCTCGTAACGGATTATTTTAGCAATGTATTCAAGTGTCAGAGGCTCCATATAGACCTTGTCTGCTATGGTAGTATCGGTCATTATCGTTGCAGGGTTGGAGTTTACGAGAATTACCTCGTAGCCCTCCTCCTTGAGAGCGAGACACGCCTGCGTGCCCGCATAGTCAAATTCAGCCGCCTGACCGATAACGATAGGTCCCGAGCCGATTATCATTACTCTTTTGATGTCTGTTCTCTTTGCCATTTTGCACCTCTGTATTAGTTTTTGGAGAGTTGGTTTATGAAGTTAGTTAGGGTTTGGCTTTTTCCACCTTTCTTTCGAGAAAGGTGGAGCCAAAGAACTTGAAAGGGGATTTTTAAAAGGGGTTTGGTTCGTTCTCTTTTGTTTTGATAGAGCTTTCTTGTTTGATGTTTTTCTGATGTAGCTTTCTCGGACACCTCATCGGTACC
>JAFVRA010000058.1 GCA_017504545.1 Clostridia bacterium
AGCCTCGTTATGACCGCTTCGATATGCCTCCGTAGGCTATTAAATTGTCCCAAATAGTCACCGAACCAATTCAAAATGGGTTCGAAAACATTCGGAAATTGCGAGAAACCTGCGAGAAATTTGCGAGAAAACTGCGAGAAACGCTTCTCGCAACGTGCAGATGAACCCACGAAAACCCCAATAAAATCAAGGGGTTTCACGATTTTGCAGTGACAGTAACGAGAGTTTTTCAAGACCGCCTCGTTATGACCACTTCGATATCCCTCCGTAAATATGATGCAACAGCGTGCATCATATTTACGGAGCCTTGAAGATGGGGATCGGCGAGCTTGCTCGTCGAATCCACTTCGCATACCCCCCCGAAGATCGACAAGCTCGCTGTGGCTTGCGTAGGGTGTGGGTATCTTCGCCGTAGGCGAAATAACCCTCTATGATGCATACTGTACATATTTGATTTTCTGACGTTGCTTAGTTATTCTACCACAGATATTCATTTTTGTCAAGCGGTTATTTCAAAAATAAGGTCAAACTTCTTGCATTTGGCGGTGTGATGTGCTATAATATCTCCATAGTCGGCCGCGGTCCTGCGAAATATCGCGCCGTCTGTCATATTTTAAATTTTTCGGGGAAAACTAACCCCAAAACTCAGGAGACCTATCATGAGCAATATTGATGAAGCAAAAGAATTTTTCGGGAAGGATCTTTACGCCGCGGCAACCACGGGCATCGAGATACTCGAGGCAGAGCCGGGATATGCCAAATGCGCTCTTAAGATCGAGGACAAGCACAAGAACGCGCTCGGTCAGGTAATGGGCGGTGTATTCTTCGTTATGGCTGATTTCGCGTTTGCGATAGCCTCGAATTTCAAGCAGAATCCTACCGTAACTCAGACCTCTCAGATAGTTTATCTCTCTCCCGTCAAGGGCAGCACTCTTTACGCCGAGACCGAGAAGATACGCGGAGGACGCAGCACCTGCTTTTACAAGATAAGCATCACCGACGACACGGGCGCGCTCTGCGCCTACGTTACCACCACGGGCTTTATAGTCAACTGAGTGTCAACGAAAGCTCCTCGGCAAAAAAGTCAATACCGTATTCAAAGCACTCGCCGCGCCTGTCAAATCCGAGCTTTTCGTAAAGCCTTGACGCCGCGGCGTTCTTTTTTGCCACGAGGATATGCACGCCGCGCACGCCCTCGCCTCTGAATTGCTCAAAGAGCATCGAGAGCATCCTCTCGGCGTATCCCCTGCCCTGTCTATCGGGGCGCACGACGACTCTCGCTATCTCGCGCACGCGATCTCTCTCCTGCCAGAAGGGCATCTCGTCAAGCTCGTGCGGCTCCACTACCGACACCGCCCCGACTATCTCGCCGCTCTCGACAAGTACAAAAAGAGCCTCGTTTGAGAGGTCTCTGTCGATCTCTATATCCGAGGGGTAATTTTCGTTCCAGGTACAGCCCTCGCTCCCCTTGACCGAGAGATAGAGCGCTCTTATTATTTCCTTTTCGTCGCTTCTCGCTTTTCTTAAGTTCATATAACCTCTCATCTCCCCCGCCAAATTGCGGGGGAGATCTGTTTTTATTTTACGCTTCTGTGGTATATCTGAGCGGAATTCCGTACTCGCGCTCGTAAAGCTGCTTCCACTCCTCAAAGTTCTTTTCCATCATTATCTTCGAGTTCTCGGTCACCGACTTATCGGCGTCGGGATAGATAGGCTCAAGTATATGGATAGTGTACTCCTGAACGGGAAATCCGTCCTCTCCGATAATATCGCTGTCGCGCAGAATGATGTAGCACGGCAGAACGGGAACGCGGTTCTTGGCGGCAAAGTAAAATCCGCCGCTCTTGAGGGGCTTTGGCTTGCGGTAGTTCCACCACATGCTCTGCTCGGGGTATATCAGAACGAAGTTACCCTCTTTGAGAAGCGTATCGGTAGCTCTCACAAATTCCTTCATTGCCGCGGGCTTTGACGCTAAGGGAAGCGTGTTGTAATTCTTCATCAGGTAGCCGTAGAAGCCGGGGAAAGAGGTGTAATTGCCCTCGCGGATAACGCGATAGAGCTTTCTCTTCTTATGTCCCGCGCTCTCGTACGCCATCTGCATAGCAAAGCTGTCAAAGGCGTTGAAGTGATTGCAGGTGACGATAGCGCCACTCTCAAGCGCGGCAAAATTCTCCACGCCCACGATGTCGCTGACTATCATCTGCTTGTTTTCAAGTATTCCGTTGAGGAACTTGCGAGCCATTGAATACGCGCTCTTGCATTTGATCTTGCTTGAGAGCTTCTTGCGGAGATAATCGACCTCGCCCGGCTCGATGGCTCTGCTTGGCGGATCGTCCTCGACGTCCTCGTCAAAGCGTCCCTCTCGCTCGTAGAGCGCTATCTTATCTACCACTGCTACTCTGCTCGCGTCCTGCTTGGCTCTCACCCTCGCGACATAGGAATCCTCGCGCGCGGTCTCGTCAATAGCAAGCTGATAGAGTCTGTCGGCAGACGCCATATCCGCCGCTCTCTGCTCGTCGGTGTAAGCGTCGAGAACTGCCTTTATCTCGTCGTGAAACTCAGTCTCGCTCGCATAGCTCCAGAAGATGTCGCCAAGGCAGCAATCGGTAAAGTGCCAGGGCTTCGCAACCATTATATAATGGATGAGCTTGCAGTCCTGCGGCCTATCGAGCATCTCGCCGAACACCTCGCTGTTCCAGCACTGGGGCAGAAAAAGAACGTGATCGCGGCAGAGGATATTGAGATAATCCTCGTCCTGAGTTACACGGCAATCGTAAACGCCGAGGAGATCGGCAAAGCGCTCGAGAATACGTCTTTCTCTGAAGCGGCGGCAGTTGATGAGCAGCACGCCCGCGTTAAAGAAAAGATCTCTGTCAAGTCCGAGGCATTTCTCAACGTAGCTACCGTAAACGTCCACCTGAACCATCGCTTGCTCGTGGCATGCGGCGAGGTCGTATTGCTCTACGTCATGTGCGTAAAGCTCTGCAATATTTCCCTGCACCACAGTGTCGCTATCCACGTATATCGCCTTGTCTATCGCGGGAAACATATCTGCGATAAACATACGGTAGTAGGTAGTGTTTGAGTAGTAGTCACGGAGAGGAAGCCTTCTGCAAAGGTTGTCAAGGTATCTGCTGACGTTATCAAAGCTTATCTCAAAGCACTCGTCAGCCATACCAAGTACTCTTGCCTTAGTCTCCTCAGCTATATCTGTATAAAGAACGTGAACGTGGTATTTGAGCTCACGGTCGGCGTTTTTCATAATCGAGTGCAGCGATACCGCCGTAAACTTTACGAAGGCGTCGTCGCAGGCATAAAAAAGATGTATCGTTTCTTTAGGCGTCATATTTTTTCTCCCCGAAGTTCTGCACGAGCATCAGATACTCGTCAAGCACGTCGTCAAACTGTCGATATCCGAATACCTTGCGGACCTTTTCTACCTGCCATTGCTTTATATTCTCAGTATGAGGATACGGCAGCCAGAAAAGCCTCTTTGAGAAATGTCTCACTACGGTATGCGAATGCAAGAACTTCTGATCGTTGAATTTCTGCGCAAGCATTTTTTTCTTGGTGGTAGCGCGTATAAGCGCGCTCTGATCGGCAAAGGTGAGCTTCTTGCGCCTCAGCTCCTCGCGTGCCTTTGCGAATATTCCCGTCTCTCTCATATATTTCATATTAAAGAGCAGGACTCCCGCGTTGATGTAATTGGGATATATAAGATATTTGCCGTAATGATCGCGCGCGGCGGCGTATTCCACGCCCGACACGTCGGTGTCATAAAGCAAGGTAATATCGCGGTTGAACATTATATCGGCATCGAGATAAAGCAGCTTGTCGGGCAGCTGCTCGAGCCTGTCGGCGAGCAGTCTGATGAGGGTATAAGGCGAGCAGTAGGCGCTCTCGTTGGGGCAACCCGAGAATTCCTCGGCATACATCTCGCTTACGTCGATAAGCTCTACTCTGTTATCTTTATTATAAGACCTCGCCACTTCCTCAAGGAATTCTCTCTGCGACTCACTTATCGGCAGATAATCGGCGCGCAGGTGGCTGACGTCCATAGTGAGCAGGTAAAACGCAAAGGGCTCGCGCGTCTTTGTTCGCTTGAATATTGACAGCGCGCAGGTCAACACACCGTCGAATACCCCCTTGTTTCCACACATCAATATATTTATCATAAAAGACCTTCCCGTGTTTACTCTTCTTCTTTATTATTGCGCCCGTCCACGTATTCTATCCAAGTCACGTCCGAGCTCTCGGCGCTCTTGCACATAGCGGCATAAACTTGCTCGCGAAGCTTTCTTCTGCGCTCTCTTGGCAGCAGAGCCTCGTCGGGATAAAACGGGCCGTCGATATAGCTTATAAGCTGAGGGTGTTCTCTCTTACCCTTCTTCTGATAGGTGTTGGTAAAGCAGAAAACGGGAGTGCCGTGCTTTACGGGATAGATAAACGACTCGTCGCCAAACGGACGAATTCGCGTGTAGTAGGGCCAGATATGAGCCTCGGGATAGATGAACACGGCGCGCTTCTCGTCAATTCTTTTCTTTATAATAGCGTTGAAATTGCGCGTGGCTTCCATCCCCTCGGGGAGCGGCAAAGCGCCCATATAGGGCGTTATTCTGCCTAAGAATGGCATTGAGACGTTGTTCGGGTGAACGATAACGCTCGCATCGCGCGGAAAGCAGATGAAGGTCGGGATAAGCGCGTCGGCAATTATCTGTGTGTGATTGCCGTAAATAAAATATCCTTTTCCCTTTGCTTCCTTCAGCTTCTCTCGTCCTACTATCTTATGCCTGAATTTGAGCTTCAGAAAGCAGGTCGCGAGCGGCACGGCGACGCATCTGTACCAAAAAATATGTGGAATTATACGAATTCCGTCGGTCCTCTCGTATCGGTACGAGCCATCTATTTTTTTAGGCTCGATCTGGGCGGTAGAGAACTCGTCGTTTTTCTCGTCGTGAAAGACTATACGGCGAGGCTCGATCTTAGACTTTTTTTCTCTTTTTTTCACGCGCCTCACCTCACATTTTTAAATGTAGTATTCAAAACTACATATATTATAACACAGATCGCAACACTTGTCAATACGTTTATTTTACCCCTCTGCGCGCATTTATGAAATTTTCTCTATATTTTTTATTTGCTGAATAAAAGAACTCCTTCGCGTTAAAAATAAGGTCAGTAACTAACACAAAGGAGTTTATGAATATGCCTTCATCTTTCAATAACAAGCAAAGCCTGTGGCAGAAGCTCAAAAACAAAAGGATCAACCGCTCTTATCTCTTCACGGTGCTTGCTCTCGTAGTGGCGCTGGTAGTCATCATCGCGGCGGCGATCGCCTCAAACCGCTCCAAAGAGCCTACCAAGCTTCCTGACGATAGCGGCAATAAGATAACTGAAAAGCCCACCGAACAACCTACCGAAAAGCCTACCGAGCCCGAGGCAACAGAAAAGCCCACGGGATCTGTAGGAGGCTCTGTCAGCACTGGCAACAAGATACCCAGCTTTATTCTTCCTGTCAGCGGAAAGCTGACAAACAAGCACGACCCCACGCTTCAGGTATTCTCCCCCACAATGCAAGACTACCGCGTTCACATAGGCGTTGACCTTGCAACCAAGGAAAACGCGCCCGTTTACGCGGCAGCCGACGGAAAAATATCTAAGATATGGGTGGATACTCTTATGGGATACTGCATCGCCATCAAGCACTCGGGCGATTGCGTTACGGTCTATAAGAACCTCGCCGAAACTCTCCCCGAGGGAATCGCCGAGGGTGTGTCCGTCCGCTCCGGACAGCTTATCGCAACTGTTGGCGAGAGCGCAATGGTAGAGATAGCCGACGAGCCTCATCTTCACTTTGAGATGACGGTCGGCGAGCTTGCCGTAGATCCTCTCGAGTATTTTGACGAAAGCGCGCTTGAGTCGGCAAAAAAGGAAGAGCTGATCGACTGATCTACTCGCCGATATACGCCGAAAAGTCGATAGCGACAGAGCTATCCTCGTTATACCTCGGAGTGCCGAAGCCGTAAAGCGAGTGGTCAGAGAGAGGATATTTCTTTTGGCGCACCGCACCGCCCGTGTTGCCCTCAACGGTATATACCGTCTCGCCGTCGCAGTACAGCACGAGCCCGATGTGCGAGGTGTGGGTATTCTCACCGTGGCGGAAGAAGATAAGGTCGGCGCTCTTTGGGATATAGTTTCCCCCGAAGGCGACCGAGCGCTCAAAGCAGCCCTTCTCGTCCATCAGCGCGGCAAGGCGAGTGCAGGTAACGTCTATCGGCACGACCGATCGGTCGATGCCCGCAACGTCCGTTGACCAGGTAACGAAGGCGCAGCACCAGGCGTAGCCGTAGCTTATGCCGTTTCCCTCGTCGTTGTCAAGCTTGCCGAAGTGGCGGTTGTATTCAACGAAATTCTTACTGCCGTCGGCATTTCCCCCGCCCATATCGCAATCGGCGTCGCCCTCGTGGTAGCCGAGCTGAGAGAGCGCGGTCAGCATAACGTCGCTTCTGTCATCCCCCGTATATTTTATCGCGCGGAGCTTTGCGTAGAACTCAGAGGAGAGATACTCCTTTGAGGGCTTATATCGCAGAGCTCCTCTCTTTTTGTCAATCATAACGTCCTCCTTTTCTAGAAGTTAATATAATTATATCATACCCGTATGAATTTTGCAACTCGGAAAACGAATTTGTGAGAGATATAAAACGGGAGGATAATATCCTCCCCTACAGATTTTAGTGGGCTATTAGATATTTCTATCGTAGGGGCAGGCGTCCCCGACGTCACGTTTACGTTAAATTACCAACCGCACCCAATTTGAGCAGGTCATCCTGAGCGGAGCGGCGATATATTGTTTTGATAGGGGGATACGGTAACAATCGCCGCGGAGTTTTCAAAGAAAACTTTAGGCGTGCGAAGCTAAGCAGTAGTCGAACTATTTTTGACGGGTTAGTCAAAAATAGCGAGGGAGTGGCTCGCCCACGACCGAGGGATCTCGTTCGATGTTTGGTTGTATTAGACCTCTCAGGCGGTTACACCGCCATAAGTTTGCTTTGCAAACTTTACGCTGAACGAAGTGAAGCAGGCTCTCCTAAAAGGAGAGCCTTTAGGTAAGATTATGCCGAGCAAACGGGAGGTCAAGGATGTCGTCCCCTACAATCAACAGGGGCGATACCAAATTGCAAGGCGAGAACCGCAACCAAGCCTTCTCCAGTGGGAGAAGGTGGCAGACACGGAGCGAAGCTGTCTGACGGATGAGGTGTCCTTTTCTTAATCTTTCTTTTTTTACACCTCATCCGCCTCGCTAAAGCTCAGCACCTTCTCCCATTGGAGAAGGCTTTAAGTAAGACTATGTTCAGCGGGATCTTCACTAACAAAAAGGCTCTCCTCATAGGAGAGCTGGCGGCGTAGACGCCTGAGAGGTTAAACGTAACATTAAATCAAGTAAGACAACCAAATCTTTTTGTAGATCCTGAAAATTGCCTTGGCAATTTTCACTTTCGGATGAATTCGCTATATTACCGCTCCTTCATCCGAAAGTTCGATTCGCTTCGCTCACTCAGGATGACCTGGCGAAATAGGTGTGGATTTAATTAAAAAAAGCTTGAGCAAAAACTTTGCACGTGGCATTGTTCTTACCCAAGCTTTCCCTTCATTGAAGTTCTTTTGGTTCTTTTCTTTCAAGAAAAGAACAGAAAATCGCGTCCTCGCGTCTCCCTAACTAACTTACCCCTCAACTACAACGACGCCGTCGTCCTTAAGGGTTATGGTCATGCCGTCCTTAACGTAATCGAGGAACTCGTCGCCGAGGCAATCGACGACGGGCATCTTTACGTTATCTACCCACACATCAGCAAGTATCGCGCCTGCCGCCGCGAGCGAGTCGATAGGCTTGGAGAAGAGCATACAAGCAGGCTGACGCTCCATAGCGCAAGCGCAATAAAGCACGAGTCCGCCCGTGGTAGATCCGATGGTCTGAGGCAGGCAGAGCGCCTTGCCGAGCATCTGCTTACCGTAGAGGTCGGGATTGTTCTGATCTCCGCAGGTAGCGGTCTTGTCGCCAAACTGCAGAGCCTTCTGGAAGGAAGCGAGCGTGTTAAGTCCGCCGTGAGAAACGAGCGCCTCTGCGCTTACTGTTCCGGGGGTGACTACGCGTCCCTTAAATTCTCTTATCTGACTCATTTTGCCGCTCCTCCTTTTGTTATCTGTACGAGTATCTCATCGTCGGTGTAATATCTCGAGGTAGTGTAGGTGCGAAGCTTGTTCGACGAGGTTATTACCGGCATCTTAGCGCAAAGCGGATTGTTCATATACATAAGCGGACAGATGTAAGATGTGATAACGCCCGTTGCGCGAAGTCTCTCGGCGTAGGGTGTCTTCTCAAACTCGCGAAGAACTGCGGGCGAGGAAGTAAATACCGTGGGGATCACTACCTTCTTGTTGCCTGCCTCGGCAAGTCCCTTCTCTACTCTCTCGGTCCAGCTCTTGAGCTGCTCAAGAGACATGTGAGGGCAACCCATAAAGCAAAGCTTGGGAGAGGCGTCTGCCTTCTTCCAGATAACAGGATAGCTCTTGTAAACTCTCTCAAGCTCGGCGTCGTCGATAACGTAGACCTGCGCGCCCTCGCAAATAAGAGCGTCTCCCTGCTCCTTAGCCTCGGGAGTGAGGTTTTCGATATGGTAAAGACCAACCGCGCCGTTTGAAGCGGTAGCCGCGCCGAAGTCCTTAAGATAGGTGCAGGTAGCGTCGTCAAGCTCTGTGCCGAGCCACTTGTCAAGTCCCTTGATATAAGGAACTGCCTCCATTACCTTCATACCGATAGCAGAGCCGAGAAGCTGAGCCTCGGGCTTCTTTTCGGTCTTTATCTCGATTATCCAGGTCGCCTTTCTTCCCTCGTCGGTAAGAAGTCCGAACTCGGGAACACAGCCTGCGATAGAGCCCATAATGTCAATAATTCCCGAGTTTCTGTTGCATCTCGCGCCAAGCACAGAGTTTGCGTAAACTACTGCAGAGGACTCTGCCCAGGAGAGCACCTCGCCCTTCTTTGGCTTGTTGCCCACCTCGTCCATATAGCAGGTGCAGGTGAACGCGTCGTCCTCAAGAAGTCCGAGCGACTTGAGCTGATCCTCGTAAAAATCCTGCTTGGAGTACATAAACTTATTAAAGATAAGCTTCTGAAGAGGATTTGCGGGAACGTTCTTGTCTATAGGTCTTGGGTCAACCGAGAACTTCTGCTCGGATACCACGCCCGCATCGATAAGCTGCTGCATAAGATCGAATACGGGAGTCATCATCTTAAGTCCGAATGAAGTAACAAGATGGTTGTATTTAGAGGTTACGGGAACCATTCTCTCAGCGCCGAAGGCATCGCCGTACATAACGAGGGTCTTCATGACCTTCGCCATAGTCTCGCCCTTCTCACCGTCAAGAATAGCCTGCTGTTCTTTAGTAAGTATCATATTACTAACCTTTCTTTTTAATCAAATTTTGATTTTCTCCGCTGGGGCGGAGAAAATCCACCTCAACTCACCGAAGGTGAATATCACTCGTCGAAGACGAATATCACTCGCCGAAGGCGAATATCACTCACCGAAGGTGAATATCACTCGCCGAAGGCGAACATCAAAGCTTCATTGCCACGTCCCAAGCGCCCCAGATTACAGTGCGGAGATTTCCTACTGTCGCGGCGTCGCCGATAACGTGGATATTCTTGCCCTTCTTAGCAAGAGGAGCGGGATTGTAGCCGACAGACATAATGACCGAGTCAGCGTCTATCTTAAAGGTGTTGCCGTCCTTGCCCTTGACGGTAACGCCGCCCTCACCTATCTCGCAAAGCGAGGTCTCAAGGTGTACGGGAACGTTATTCGTCTTGAAGAAGTCGCGAAGGAAGCTGGTGTTTGCAAGACATATTCCCTTAGTTGTGATAAGGTCGTCCTGCATCTCGACGATAGTAGGCTTCTTGCCGTTCAGATAAAGCTCGTAAGCTATCTCACAGCCCGTAAGTCCGCCGCCGATAACTACCACGTTCTCGCCGACCTCAGCCTTGCCGAGCAGGAAGTCTATAGCCTCGATAGCAGTGTCCGCGCCCTTTACGGGTATCTTCTTCGCTACGGCACCCGTTGCGACGATTATCTCGTCGGCGTCAAGCGCCTTTACGTCGGTTATTTCGGTGTTCATATTGACGGTTATGGGGTACTTTGAAAGCTCGCGGATATACCACGCGATGAGCGCCTTGTCCTTCTCCTTGAAGGAAGGAGCAGCCGCCGCTATAAATACGCCGCCGAGCTTGTCGGTCTTCTCGTAAAGAGTGACCTCGTGGCCTCTCTTAGCGCAGACGATAGCCGCCTCCATACCGCCGATACCGCCGCCGATGACGGCGATCTTCTTTTTCTTCTTTGCAGGCTCAAGGTGATACTTCTTGGACTGCATGGTCTCGGGGTTGAGAGCGCATCTCGAAAGTCCCATAGTATCGGTAAGATCCTGAGTATTTGCGTGTCCCTTGGAGGACGAGAAGTTAAAGCAGCCTGCATGACAGCAGATGCAAGGCTTGATGTCCTCAAGTCTGTCCTCAATAAGCTTTGTGATCCACTCGGGATCAACGAGGAACTGACGCGCAACGCCAACGGCGTCTATTCTGCCCTCGGCAACTGCCTTAGCGCCCACCTCGGCGTCCATTCTTCCCGCGCAGACCACGGGAATATCAACGAACTGCTTGATGTGAGCAACGTCGTCAAGGTTACAGTTCTCGGGCATATACATCGGCGGATGCGCCCAGTACCAAGAGTCGTAGGTACCGTTATCAGCGTTGAGCATATCGTAGCCCGCGTCCTGAAGATACTTTGCCGCTCTCTCGGACTCTGCCATGGCTCTTCCTACCTCAACGTAGTCCTCACCGGGCATTGCGCCCTCGCAAAATCCCTTCATCTTGGACTCTACCGAGTAGCGCAGAGAAACGGGATAGTCCTCTCCACACGCTTCCTTGATAGCCTTAACTACTTCAGCGGCGAAGCGGTAACGGTTCTCAAAGCTTCCGCCGTATTCGTCGGTACGCTTATTGAAGAACTCTATCGAGAACTGGTCAAGCAGGTAGCCCTCGTGTACGGCGTGTACCTCAACGCCGTCAACACCCGCCTCCTTACAAAGCTTCGCGGTCTTTGCGAAAGCCTCGATTATCTCGTGTATCTGCTCAACAGTCATCTCGGGGCACTCGATGTCGTGTGCCCATCTCGACGGCTGAGGCGAGGGAGATGCGAGCTCGTGCGAGGTGTCTATGATAGGCTTGACGAGCACTCTTGTAAATTTATTCTTATGGAGAGGCGCAACCAGCTCTGTTATCGCCCAGGAGCGTCCCATTCCTGCGGTAAGCTGAACAAAAAGCTTTGCTCCCGTCTTATGTATCTCGTCCATAAAGACCTTAAGCTCCTCGAACATCTTCTCGTTCTGCCAGAGCCACTTTCCCCAAAAGGTGTCGCGCAGAGGCGCGATGCCGGGGATGATGAGTCCTACGTTGTTGTTCGCTCTCTCAAGGAAGAGCTTTGCAGCTTCCTTATCGAAGTGGCAGCCCGTAAGCTCAAACCAACCGAAAAGCGAGGTGCCGCCCATAGGGCACATAACTATTCGGTTCTTTATCTCTACGTTGCCGATCTTCCAAGGGGTAAACAGAGCATCATACTTGGTGTTCATACGTTTCTCCTTTAAATATGCTTCTTTACTATTTCAAATATTTCTTTTGCTATATCCTCAGCCGCTCTTGCCGCGTTTACGACGTAGATGCTCTCTCCGTCGCGTCTGAGGTCCTCTACGACAGACAGAAACTTTGCTCTTACTGCCGTGAGCTTTTCAAGATTTTCGTATATCTCGAGTGATTCTCTTCCGCGCGAGATGCGCTCAAGGCTCTCCTCGGGGAGCAGATCGAGATATATGCAGAGATCGGGGCGGCGTATCTCGGGCGAGTTTATGTTCATCGTCTTCACCCATTCGTAGTCGGTCGCCGTTCCCTGATAGGCAAGCGAGGAGTAATAATATCTGTCGCTGATGACGTCAATTCCCCTCTCGGTAAGCGCTCTTATGCCTGTCTCGGAGTTGATGTTGTGCGCGATGCGGTCAAGCACGAACATTGCCGCCATCTCACACTCACTCTTTTTCTCCTCGCCCGAAAGCGCGCGGCGTATCGCCTTGCCTGTGGCAAGCGTGGTGGGCTCTGCGCTGAGCGATACCTCTCTGCCAAGCGAGGCGAGATTTTGCGCGAGCAGATCTACCTGCGTGGTCTTTCCTGCGCCGTCAATGCCCTCAAAAACTATAAATATTCCTTTTGCGCTCATCTCGCTCTCCTTGTCTCTATATCGCCTTGCGGCGAGGTCGTTTTTTATTCTTCCTCTGCAACTATTGCAAGTCCAAGCTCTGCAAGCGCGCCTGCATCAGGCTCGGAGGGACACTTGGTCATAAGCTCGGATGCGTTCTGTACCTTCGGGAACGCGATAACGTCGCGGATATCCTCAAGGCCGAGCAGAAGCGTTACGAGTCTGTCAAGACCGAATGCAAGGCCACCGTGAGGAGGAACGCCGTACTTGAATGCCTCAAGCAGATAGCCGAACTTCTCGTTAGCCTCTTCCTTGGTAAGTCCGAGAACCTCGAACATCTTAGACTGTATCTCGGAATCGTGTATTCTGATAGAGCCGCCGCCAAGCTCGGTTCCGTTGAGAACTATATCGTAAGCCTTTGCTCTGACTCTGCCGGGGTCGCTGTCAATATACTGAAGGTCCTCATCCATAGGAGAGGTGAAGGGGTGGTGCTTAGCGTAGAATCTGCCGTCCTCCTCGCTGTACTCAAGAAGCGGGAACTCTGTTACCCACAGGAACTTGAAGTCAAACGGATCGAGAAGACCGAGACGCTTAGCGCACTCGCAACGAAGCGCTCCGAGAGAGTCGAATACTACGCTGTTCTTATCTGCAACGATAAGGATAAGGTCGCCTGCCTTGGCCCCAACTGCTGCCTTGATAGCCTCGTTCTCTTCTTCACTAAGGAACTTAGCGTAGGACGAGGAGATATCTCCGCTCTCTGCCCACTTGAGCCAAGCAAGGCCCTTAGCGCGATAGGATTTAACGAACTCAACGAGAGAGTCGATCTCCTTGCGCGAGAACTTAGCGCCGCCCTTGACGTTGATAGCTCTTACAGAGCCGCCGTTCTCGATAGCGCCCGCGAATACCTTGAACTCGCAAGCCTTGAGAATAGAGGAGAGGTCGCAAAGCTCAAAGCCGAAGCGGATATCGGGCTTATCCGAGCCGAAGCGGTTCATTGCTTCCTCGTAAGGCATACGGATAAAGTCGTAGTCAAGCTCTATACCCATCTCTTCCTTGAGAACGTACTTGAGGAAGCCCTCGTGCATTCTCATTACGTCGTCTGCCGTAACGAAGGACATCTCGGTATCAAGCTGTGTAAACTCGGGCTGACGGTCAGCGCGAAGGTCCTCGTCTCTGAAGCAGCGAGCGATCTGGAAGTAACGGTCAAAGCCCGAAACCATAAGAAGCTGCTTGTAGAGCTGAGGAGACTGGGGGAGCGCGTAGAACTTGCCCTTGTGAACTCTGGAGGGAATGAGATAGTCTCTTGCTCCCTCGGGAGTAGGCTTGCAGAGGTTGGGAGTCTCGATGTCGATAAATCCGTTGTCTGCGTAATAGTCTCTCGCAAGCTTGCTGATGCGCGAGCGAGCGATGATGTTTCTTTGCATATCGGGACGGCGAAGGTCGAGATATCTGTGGCGCAGACGAAGCTCTGCGTTTACCTTGCTGTTCTCGGTTATCTCGAAGGGAGGAGTCTGAGCTGCCGAGATCACCTTGAACTCGTCAACTGCTACCTCTACCTCACCCGTGGGGAGATTCTTGTTGATAGCGCCCTCTCCGCGCATACGGATAACGCCCTTTGCCAGAAGCACGAACTCTGCTCTGACGCCGAAAGCCTTTGCGAAGATCTCGCGGTCGGTAGCGTCGTCAAATGCGAGCTGAAGGATACCGCTTCTGTCGCGAAGGTCGATAAATATAAGTGCGCCAAGGTCTCTCTGCTTCTGAGCCCAACCCATAACGCAAACTCTTTCTCCTACGTTCTTTGCGCTAAGCTCACCGCAATAGTGAGTGCGCTTGTCGTTAGCTGTCAAAAATTCTGCCATTTTTATTAGTCCTTTCAGATTTTTATCGTTTTACTCACCGAGCACGTTGCCCTTGCCATCAAAGAGAGGAAGTCTCTCAAGATATACAAGATCGTCTCTGTTCTGCGCGTCGCCTTCGGCAAGAATGGTAGCTCTGCCGCAGATAACGCCGCCTGCCTTGTTTACGAGCACCTCAATAGCGTTGAGCGATTCTCCCGTGGAGATAACGTCGTCAACTATGAGTATTCTCTTGCCCTTCATCTCCTTTGCGTCAGCGGTATCGAGATAGAGCTTCTGTTCCTTAGCCGTGGTGATAGAGTGAACGTCGGCCTCAAAAACGCCCGTCATATAGAGCTTTGGGGATTTGCGCGCAAGGAAATATTTCTGATTGCCCGCAAGTCTTGCCATCTCGTGAACGAGCGGAATGCCCTTAGCCTCTGCGGAGATCATATAATCGTATTCGGGAACTCGCTTCAGAAGCTCCTTTGCGCACGCCGTAGTAAGCTCGGGATCCCCGAAGATAACGAATGCGCCTATCATAAGATTTTCGTTAAGGGGGCAAAGAGGAAGATCTCGCTCAAGACCCGCGATAGTCATTCTGTGATACATCTGTTCCATTTTTTATATTCCTTTCCGTGTTTTGTTCTTTACACATAATCTTTCAATTTATATTATACTCATATTTTCAGAAATGTCAATATTTCATAGCAAAGAAAGCTTAAAACTTTTACTCGGCGGGCATATTTCCTTGACAAGTGCAAAAAAAGATGTTATAATATTTGTAGCATTTAAATTCCCCTTCAATATAAAAATCAAAAGAACTGATCGCAAGGAGAAAATCGCTGATGAAAGATAACGCTATCTATAAAAACGACGAGTTTGATCTGCTCGATATTATCAAAATACTTCTCTCCAAGGCAAAGCTGCTTATCTGCATAACGCTTCTTTCCGCTATAATCGGCGGAGCGCTCGGCGGAGCTATCACCCTGCTTGGTATAAGAGAGTACGGCACGCAGGTCGAGTTCTATATCACCCCCAACTCACCCGATTCAAACGTTCTTCACCTTCTCGCATCCGAGAGATTTGCAGAGAAGCTCCTGCTCGATGAGAACGGACTCCCCGAGAATCGCTCGGGCGCGGAATACGAAGCAGCTCTCGCTGCAAAGCATGAGGCGGATGCCGCTGCCAAGGCTCTGACCGAGGCAAAGAAGCTCTCTAAGGAAGCCCCCAGAGCACTCGCAATAGCACAGAAGAACTACGAAGAAAAGCAGAAGGCTTACGAGGACGTCTACAACCTGCTAAACATCTACAAGAGCGCCACGAGCGACAAGATTGCGGAGGATCCCGAGCACGTTCAGAAGATGAAGCAGTACGAAGCTGATCTTGAGACCGCAAAGCAGGCAAAGAAGATAGCCGAGGAGGAATACTACGCGGCAAGCCAGACAGATCTTGAGGCGACCCACAAGCTTGAGGCGGCTAAGGAAGCAGCAGCAAGCGCCAGAAAGAAGGCTGACGATCTCGCTGAGGACATCCTCGAGCAGTGGCGCGAGGAAGCAAAGAATAAGAAAAAGATCTCGCTTATCAACGAGTCTCTCTCCTATAAGTACATAGATGTTGAGACGGCTGACAAGGCTACGGGCGAGACAACAAACCGCCAGTTCCTTATAGTTTCTATCTCGGTCGAGAGGGACGAGGCACTTGCAAAGCGCCTTCTTTGCAACATTCGCGACAGACTCCCCGTATTCGTTGAGGAGAACATTGACACCTCGAACAGCGACGAGGAGACGGTCTGCACTCTTATCAGTACCGCCGCAGAGATCGAAAATCTAAGCAAGAACAGTCTTATCAAGGAGATCGTAAAGTTTGCGCTTATCTCCGCGTTTATGGCTCTCGCGGTAACCTGCATAGTCGTGGTCTGGGTGGGTATGTCTAAAAAATCCCCCGCCGCTAAGGAAGAAAACGATATACACGCTCCCTTTGAGAACGACAAGGAATAACTCTTTATAAAGCAAAAAGCGTTGCGGAAGCGTGATGTTCTTATCGGAGAAATACGAAACATTTACCTAACACCACACGGTAGGGGCGAACTGTGTTCGCCCGCGGGAGACCGCAGGTCTCCCCTACGGATAAGATGTCATGCAATAAGCAAAGATTAACCCCGACAGATCTTCAATGTCTGTCGGGGTTAATTATATTCTGCTCGACAAATTGGAATTTGATTATTTGCTTG
>JAFVRA010000059.1 GCA_017504545.1 Clostridia bacterium
GGTGTGGTCATTGCGACGATCCGCTCGACCTTTGACAAAAATCGCGAGGAGTACCGTAAAAAAGGCGGCATATTCTACTTTTTGTGGTTCATCGTCAACGGTATATGCAATATCTATCTGACCGTAATTCGCGGAACGCCGGTAGTAGTACAGCTTCTTATCGCTTACTTTATAATCTTTGCTTCTTCAAGAAACGGTGTAGCTGTTGCTATATTCGCATTCGGCCTCAACTCTGGCGCTTACGTTGCCGAGATAATCAGAGGCGGAATAATGTCTATTGACAACGGTCAGTTCGAGGCAGGACGCTCGCTTGGATTTAACTACGTGCAGACAATGATATATATAATCATTCCTCAGGTATTCAAGAGCGTTCTTCCTACGCTTTGCAACGAGTTCATCGTTCTTATCAAGGAGACGTCGGTTGCGGGCTACGTAGGAGTTATGGATCTTACAAAGGCAGGCGACCGCATACGCGGTATAAGCTTTAAGGCGTTTATGCCTCTTATAGCAGTTGCACTTATTTATCTTGTAGTCGTAGTTGTACTCACACAGCTCGTTAAGATATTGGAAAGGAGGTTGCGTAAAAATGAACGATAATAATAACGGTATCATTATAGAAACACACGACCTCAAAAAGCACTATAAGGGACATTCCATTAGGGCGCTTGACGGTGTAAGCATGCAGGTGCGTCGCGGAGAGGTGGTCGTTATAGTAGGACCTTCGGGAAGTGGAAAATCCACCTTCCTTCGTTCGCTCAACCTTCTTGAAATGCCTACGAGTGGATCTATAGTTTTCAATGGAGTAGATATTACCGATAAACACGTCAATATCAACCGTCACCGTCAGAAGATGGGTATGGTATTCCAGCATTTTAATTTATTTCCCCACATGACCGTTCTTGGTAATCTTACCTCCGCTCCGATGAAGCTCCTCAAGCTTTCAAAGGAGGATGCAAATAACCGTGCGATGCAACTTCTCAAGCGAGTAGGGCTTGATGACAGAGCAGACGCGTATCCCGCGATGCTTTCGGGCGGACAGAAGCAGAGAATAGCGATAATCCGAGCTCTTGCAATGCAGCCTGACGTTATGCTCTTTGACGAGCCTACCTCAGCGCTTGATCCCGAGATGGTTGGCGAGGTTCTTGATCTGATGAAGGAGCTTGCCGCAGAGGGAATGACGATGGTAGTCGTAACACACGAGATGGGATTTGCCCGTGAGGTTGCAGACCGCATCGTATTTATGGCAGACGGAGTTATAGTTGAAGAAGCACCCCCGAGCGAATTCTTTACAAATTCTCAAAATCCGAGAGTGAAGCAATTTCTTGATAAGGTGCTTTGAGGATCATATAAAAATAAAAAAACACGAGAAAATTCTCGTGTTTTTTTATTTTAGTCCTGAGCGTCCTCAGCGTGTACGTCAACGTTGCGGACTGCAGTCTTGAGAATTCTTATCTTGGTGCGGTCGTGTCCGGTCTCGATCATAACGGTCTCTTCCTTGATGCTTACGATCTTACCGATAATTCCGCCGATAGTAGTGATCTCATCGCCTACCTTGAGGTTGTTTCTCATATCGTTGGTCTCTTTTTCCTGCTTCTTCTGAGGTCTGATCATGAAGAAGTAGAGAGCAACGAACATAAGTACCATGATGAGCATGGGCGCAAGAGAAGTGATGTCAAAGGCTGCGTTACAGCCGAAAGGGTTCATAGCCATTATACGACTCCTTACTGTTTTATTATTTACCTATTTATGATAACATATTTTGCTGATAAATTCAAGGGGAAAATCAAAAATTTCTTTTTTTATTATTTTGGGATCCCGAAAAAGCAGAAAAAAGTTGTTTTTTAAGTTTTATTTGCGTTTTTTGCTTTTATATGCTATACTCAATTGGAGTTTTGCCATACGGCAAAGGAAGGAGTTATATTATGAACAAAAAATTCAAACAAAACAAGAGAAACTCAAAAAGAAACGGCTTTACTATTCTGGAGTTGATCATTGTCATTGCGGTGATCTCGATACACGCGTCGGTCGCTATACCTACTTTCGCGGGTGTTGTGAAAAAAGCAAGGATATCCGCTCGGACTCAGGTAGCGCAGAATATCAATAAGATACTCACACTCGAAGAGATAACCGACGGCAGACCGAATAGTATGTATGATGCTATGAAGGTAATGGTAGGTAACGGATTTGATGCCGATGAGTTCACATACGAGAGCGGCCTTGCTCTTGCGTGGGATCAAGAGGATAACAGAATAGCCGTGGTTGACGAGGCGCTCAACGAGGTATATACGCACGACGGCGAGTCTCTGCCAAAGGACAAGGTGCTCATATGGCGGGTAGTGGACGAGCTCCCGAGCGAGAGCGCTACGAGCATCTATCTTGGCGACGGATTTGCGGAAAGTGAGATCTCGGTCGGTGTTGGTATTGACGTGGGTGATAATCTTGACGTTGAGAGCATCGTTTTCAGCGATAGCGATGAAGAAATCCGAAGCATATTGATACGCGCAAACGGCAATAAGACTGTAACAGACGTCCATAATAATTCCGATAACATCACACTTCTCGGCGCGGCGGATAAGGCATCTCTGCGAAGCTCCGAGATAAACGACGAGAACAACCTCTCAATCTATGAAAGCCTTGCTGATTTTTCTATCTATAGCGGAAATGCGGTGATCAAATCGGGTGCGAGCGTTGATATAGTGCGCCTGCTTTCAGAGAAGCAGAGCGGTATTTCTCTGAGAGTGGAAAACGGCGATATGATAATAGTCGGTGAAGATTTCTCGCTCATAATTGAGGACGGAGCACACGTCGGAAGTATAGTTGGGCCCGACGGAAATACGTTTGATTTCTCGGATGAGGATGATAACGGAGCCGGAGACAACACCGGTGGAGGCGAAAATACAGAGGGTGGAGAGACCACTAAACCCGACACCCCCGAACCCGATAACCCTGAGCCTGAAAATCCCGAACCCGATAACCCTGAGCCTGAAAATCCCGAACCCGAAACCCCAGAGCCTGAAAAACCCGAGCCCGATCCTTATTACGGTTTCAGAATCTTTGATACGAGCAAGCTCAGAACAGATACGGGCGAAGAAGCCTATCTTGTTGATTATGAAAGCACAGATGAAGATTCTAAATATGTGTCATTGTTGATGGCTCTAGAAACTGCTCGGGAAATGGAAGAAGGATTCGGATATATTATTCTTTTGCGAGATCTGCCCCAAAACAATGGCTCAGGTCAACAACATACTATCAATATAGATAAAGACATGATAATAGATCTGAACGGTTATAAGATGAGTAATGCGACAGTTAAGTACGACAAAATAGTGGTAGAGACTGATGCTCATTTAAAGATAATTGATACGAGCGAGATGAAAAAAGGAGAAATATCAGCGCCTATTTATTCAGACGAGAGTCGCAACCCCAGCGCAATACTGCTGAACGCCGGATCCTCGCTTACTGTTTACGACGGAAATATCTCAGGCGCAGCTGCGGCAATATATGCAGAAGGCTGTGCTAACGTAACAATCAAGCGCGGAAGCTTTAAAAATGTTGGTTCGTCTGCGCCTATAATCGTTACTGCTAAATCCACAATAACTATAGATGGCGGAATATTCGTGGCAGGAGAGGCGGGAAAACCCATGATCATCTTTGGAACAAATGGAAAAGGAAGCACAATCATTGTAAATGACTGCGATTATAATGGTGATATAGTAGATACAAATTTGCTTGAAAAACGTGAAGTAGAACTTATAGACAACCGCGAAAACAAATAAAAGTTATTTTACAAATAAATATCACCTTTTACGCAAATTTCGATTGACATACGAACAAAATCGTGCTACAATAAAAGAATAAGAAGATCGCTATTTTGAGGGAAAAGGAGGTGTTTGGCTTGAGCGAGGACAACAACAAAAAGAAGAGCAGAATGGACGAGCTTGATGAATTTTGGGATATTTCTTCTCTTGTTCCAAGGAAGAACGTGTCGTCTTATCGCAAGCCTTCTATCGACACCTCGACGGCTCAGATAAGCGCCGCACCTTCCGTAAAGGATCAAAAGAGCGAAGAGCAGAGCACGGTTATAAAAAGATACGTAAACCCTCTGCATTACGAGCAAAAGAAGATAAGGCGCGAGGCTTTTGAATCTACCGAAAGCTATTATCCCGAGAATTCGCTCTTGCACAAGGTGACGCTCAAAAAGCGCAAGAGTGAGTATCAGCTTTACGAGGAGTTTTTGGCTGATGCCATCAGGTATAAGGATGCGGATGCAAGTGAATGTGAATTCGCTCCCTACTACTCCTACGTTCCGCAGTATAATCAGTTGAGCCGTGCACAGCTTGACTATTATCTCTGGTGGCGCAAGTGCTTCAGAGAGGGAACTCTTATTAAGATCGATTACAGCTATATTTTACTATATATATTCGAGCTTATAAATCTCGGTGAGCGGCAGGACGTCAGATTGGCGCAGGAACAGCTCTCTGAGATATGGAACGTATATCATCGCGAGTATGCCGCGCTTGCTTCAAAGCTTGCGACCTGGATATGCGACTTCAGCCTTATACACAGATTGCCTGCACCTGAAAATATCAGGCATAGTGTGGGTAGGCGTGTGCCTGCTCTTAAGGAGTTCTATCTCCACATGCCTAAAGGGGACTATGAGGGCTGTGCAAGATCGCTTATCAAGTATGCCACCGAGTATGATTATAAAACAAGCAAATTTGCAAAAGAGCCGAACATCGCTATTTTTGACAAGCATATCTTCGGCGCGATGCTCGTCGCGGTCAAGTTTTACTCAAAGGACGGCGCATTGCTTTCAGAGCTTGCATCCGAGGATAGCAAGCTTGTCCGCAACGCCTTTGAGGGCGCTCTGTGCGTCAGCGAGCAGCGCTTTGAGGTAGAGGTCAAATATTGCTCCTTCTCGCGCTCAAACGAGCTCAGATACATCCTTGGAGATATTGTGAAATACTCCGAGAACAAGATACGAACCTACCTTGGCGTAAAGTCCAAGCTGTCGGTATATTCGGTGGGAGGCGAGCTTCAGAAGGCGATAGACGCTTACTTTGAGACGGCGCTTTTCAGCCAGCCCAAGCCTTCGCATAAGAAGGAAGAAAAGCACGAATACGACGTGCTTTACGACCTGCCGAGGACGGAATTTTCACTTGACCGAGCAAAGCAGATAGAAGAAGCTTCCTGGGGCGTTACGAAGGATTTGATCTCAGCCTTTGAGGCGGAGTCGCTGAGCCCCGAACCCGAGCCTGAGCCTATACCCGATCCTGTCGCGGAAAGCGACACGGGAGATGCTACGCTCAGAGAGGCTCTCGGGGAGTACCTTGCATTTGCAGAGGCTCTCAAGAGAAGAGACGGTGATGCTTGCCGCAGACTTGCCGCAGAAAAGAGCAAGATGCTTGACGGTGTGGTAGATGAGATAAACGAGATAGCGGTTGAGATCATAGGCGACGTCCTTATAGAAGAGGGCGACGACGGATTTGAGATACTCGATTGCTACAGAGATCTGATATAGACAAAGAAAAGAGAGTGCAGTATGAACGCAGAAATTGACGTAAATAAAATACCAAAAAGAATATTGAATTCGCTCTTGCTTTCGGTATCGGCAGGTGTCGTTCCGAGAATAGGCGCGCCGTATATAGCTATAGGCAGACAGGATGAGATAAGTGCGCTTCTTTCGGATCTTGAGCAGATCAACGAGGGCGCGGGAACTATGAGATTTATCATAGGCAGATACGGAAGCGGTAAGAGCTTTCTTATCCAGCTTATCCGCGGCTACGCGCTTGAGCAGAATTTTATCACGGCTGATGCAGATCTTTCTCCCGAGCGCAGACTTTACGGAACATCGGGAAGCGGTGTTGCCACATACCGTGAGCTTATCAAAAATATGGCGTCGAAGTCCTCACCCGACGGCGCGGCGCTCCCGAAGATAATCGCAAGATGGATAGATATGCTCCGCGCAGAGCTCGTCTCCTCGGGTGTTTCTCCTGATAGTGCCGACTTCTCGGACAGACTTAATCTTCTTGCTCACGAGAAGCTTCGTGAGGTTGAGGATATGGTCGGCGGCTTTGATTTTTCGAGAGTTATCAGCAGATATTATCTTGCCCACATAAACGGTGACGACGAGCAGAAGAGCGCGTGTCTACGCTGGCTCAGAGGAGAATATTCAACCAAGACTGAGGCGAGAGCAACTCTTGGCTTCTCGGTGTCTGTCATTATCGACGATGAAAATTGGTACGATTTTCTCAAGCTCTGGGCGGTGCTCGTGCGATTTATGGGATACCGCGGACTCGTGGTATTCATTGACGAGTGTGTAAATCTCTACAAGATAACCCACAGAGTCAGCAGGGAAAACAACTACGAGAAGATACTATCGATGTTCAACGATACGCTTCAGGGCCGCGCGCCCGGACTTGCGCTCGTGCTTGGCGGCACTCCGCAGTTTATGGACGATCAGAGGCGCGGACTCTTCAGCTACGAGGCGCTCAGAAGTCGCCTTTGCGACAGCAGATTTGCATCCGAGGGATATAAAAACCTCGTGGGCCCGGTTATTCGCCTCAAGCGCCTTAGTGACGACGAGCTTTTCGCTCTTATTTCAAGGATAACAAAGCTCTACGCGGTAAATTACGGCATAGAGCCGAGAATAAGTGAGGCTCAGATGGTAGAGTTCTTAAACAAGTCTCTCGGACGTGCGGGGGCTGACAGTATGATAACTCCGCGTGAGATGCTTCGCGACTATATGACGATCCTCAATATCCTTATGCAGAACGAAAAGGTTTCCTTTGAGCAGATAATGGAGCGAAACGGAGAGGCGGCTCCCGAGCCCCCAAAAGAGGCGGATGACGAGGAGATTGCCGCTCCCAAAAAGACCTTTTCGGCATCTGATATAGAATTTTAAATTTTAGATTTTTAGGAGGTAGGAATGGCGCAGGCAGAATATATTTTTGATCGATTTCCGTCCTTTATCAAGGAATTTATATATTCTCGCTCTTGGGAGACCTTGCGCGAGGTTCAGATAGCGGCGGCAGAGACTCTCTTTGAGACTGAAAACAATCTTCTGCTCACCTCTTCAACTGCGAGCGGCAAGACCGAGGCGGCGTTTTTTCCTATTCTGACAGACCTTTACGAAAACCCGCCCTCAAGCATCGGTGTGCTTTATATCGCTCCCTTAAAGAGCCTTATAAACGATCAGTTCTACCGTATTGAAGAGCTGCTTGACGAGACCGATATAAGAGTGACTCATTGGCACGGCGACGTGGCGCAGTCAAAGAAGCGAAAGCTTCTTGAAAATCCTTCGGGCATACTTCAGATAACCCCCGAGTCGCTTGAGGCGATGCTTATCAACCGTCACAATGATATTAAGCGCCTTTTCGGTGATCTCAGATACGTCGTTCTTGACGAGGTGCATACTCTTACGGGAACAGATCGAGGAAATCAGATACTCTGCCAGCTCTCGCGCATCGAGCAGGTAATAGGCAGATCGCCGCGCAGGGTAGGACTTTCGGCAACCGTGGGAGATCCCGAGACAGTCGCTCTTTGGCTGAGTGCGGGAACCAAGCGGCTGACAGACGTGCCCGTCTTTGACAACGAAAAGATACGTTGGCGACTCGGTATGGAGCATTTTTATATACAGAACAGCTCGTTCTCGCAATCGCCTGATGCCGACGAGAAGAAAAAGGCGAGCAAGGCGACACTTGACGCGGGCTATGAATACGCTTACGATTGTGTTACGGGACAGAAGTCGCTCGTCTTTTCAAATTCTCGCGAGGAGACCGAATACGTCTGCGCGACGCTCAGACAGATAGCCAAGAAACGTGGCGAGCGCGATATATTCCTCATACACCACGGAAATCTTTCGGCGGCTCTGCGCGAGGAAGCCGAGATGAAGATGAAGAACGAGGAAACTCACGCGGTCACCTGCGCCACGGTTACCTTAGAGCTTGGCGTAGATATAGGCAGACTTGAGAGAATATTGCAGATAGATTCGCCACATAGCGTTTCTGCGTTTTTGCAAAGACTCGGACGCTCGGGCAGACGCGGACAGCCGCCCGAAATGATGTTCGTTTTCAGAGAAGAAGAGCCGCTTCCAAACGCGCCGCTCCCCGAGCTTATTCCATGGAATCTCATTCAGGCAATAGCGATAGTTCAGCTTTATATTGAAGAGAGATTTATAGAGCCGCCGAGCAGGAAGAAAGAGCCGTATAGCCTCTTGTTCCACCAGACGCTCTCAACTCTTGCTTCGTTTGGCGAGATGACCGCCAAGGAGCTTGGTGAGAAGATGCTATCGCTCCCACCCTTCAGAAGCGTTTCAAAAGAAGCCTACAGAACTCTGCTCGTGTCGATGCTCAATAACGATCTTCTTGAGATGACCGAGGAAAAGGGGCTTATAGTAGGACTTGCGGGAGAGAGATTACTCTCAAGCTTCAAGTTCTACGCGGTCTTCAGCGACAGCGAGGATTACACCGTAAGATGTGAGTCCGAGGAAATAGGCACTATAACCACCGCGCCACCCGTAGGAGACAGATTTGCTCTTGCAGGTCGCGTTTGGGAGGTGCTTGAGCTTGATATGCCGCATAAGCTGATATTCGTCAAGGGCGTTGAGGGTAAGATGGAAGTCTCGTGGCCCGGAAAATACGGTGAGATACACACGAAGATCCTTGAGAGAATGAAGCAGGTTCTCGCAGAGGATACGGTCTATCCGTATCTCAAGGAGAACGCGCGCTATCGCTTGGAAAAGGCAAGACATACCGCGAGAAATACGGGAATGCTTGAGCATAACACGGTACATCTCGGCGGCTTTAACTACTGCCTTTTCCCGTGGCTCGGAACACGCTCTTTCAGAACTCTTAAACGCATGCTCTCGCTTATCGCTCCCGAATTTGCAATATCGGGAATTGAAAGCGGCGGCTCGTGTTATATAACCTTCCGCATGGAAAGGGGAAGCGCGGACGAGCTTGAGCACCGTCTTGTATCTGCCTTTGCTTCCTTGCAGACCACAGATATGCTCGTGTCACAAAAGGAGCTTCCCGTCTTTGAAAAATACGACGAGTATATCCCCGCAGAGCTTCTCAGAAGCGCATTTGCACGAGACAGACTTGACCTATGCGAGATAAAGGCGAGAATAGATAAAGAATAAAGAAAATACTTGACAAAAACAAGCGCGTATGCTACAATAAAATTGTAAGAACAAATTTTGGATTTAAGGAGGTATAGTATGAAAAAAATCTTATCAATTTTACTCTTATTAGCCTTGGTTATCTCTATTGCTTCTTGCGATAAAATCAAAAACGAGAATTCCGAAAATGGTACCGAGTCTCAAGGTACCGGCGAATCCGAAAAGCCAACAGGCGAAAAAACAGAGGACCCTTCGTATGAGGCTCCGAAAAAGGATCCCGATATAGAAATGCTCGCGGAATGGATAGAATATTCTGAAGGAAAAAGCGAGTTTTTGGAGATATCTTGGTACCCTCATTGTTCCTTTAAAGTTACCAATGCTTGCGACGAGGGGATAGCTCCTGTTACTGTGTATAATGTGGTGTCTATGTCTTGGAAAGAGGAAAACTTTCAGAAACGGTTGAACAAGCAAAGTATTACCAACGAAGAGTTTGACACAATAATTCCGAGAGTACCTACGGTTCTTCGGGACAATGAAATATTTTCAGACCGAGAAGGACGTTATACTTACGTTGCTTTTGCTTTTATCCACAATTCTGCCCATACATTGTGCGCACGGAAGATCAACTCAGTGACCCTTGAAAACGGTAATTTACATATAGGCCTCGATGTTTTGTTTGACACCGATAATGGTACTGAATGTAATGCAAATACACTGATCATGAAGTTTGAAAGCGATAAGATACCAGAGGAAATCAAAAGTATAGATTTTTCTTTTGATGATGTTTCAAACTTTGAAATAAATATACTTGAAGACGGAGAAAATTTCAAAGATCATATTTATGATAGCTGCTATTTCCCTTACATAGAAGGCGTATTTAACGATAAGACAGAAAAAGGACAATGGAGCGAGGAATTGGAATTTGATTGCTCGTTTGAATTTAACGGACGAGTTGTTCACGTTAATTTCACCGATCTTATATTCGCAGAAAACGAAAAATGCTATGCGCTTAGTGAGGCCGATGCCGCTGTTATTGAGTGGGCATCTGCAGAAAGGCGCTTTGCTAAGCCTATAATCTATCTCTATCCGGAGGATGATACCTTCTGCTCGGTAGAGCTTGATTTTGACGGTGAATTGACCTGCACCTATCCCGATTATTCAAAGGGGTGGAATAATATTCTTGCAAAGCCCGACGGAACTCTCATATTCCCCGACGGAAGAGAATATTACTGCTTGTATTGGGAGGGAAGATCCTCAAGTATGATTCCCGACCTGTCGCACGGCTTCTGCGTGAAGGGAAGTGAATCTGCAGCCTTTTTGGAGAAGGTACTTACAGATATCGGACTTAATGCACGAGAGGCGAACGAGTTTATAATTTATTGGCTCCCCGTACTTGAAGCCAACGAATATAACGTTATAACCTTCCAGACAGATGCCTATACTGAAGTTGCAAAGCTCAACGTTACTCCTGCGCCGGAAAGCATGCTCAGAGTGTATATGTATGCATACGCCACGGACAAGTATATTGATATCGAGCCGCAGAACTTTGACGGATTTGAGCGTAAGGGATTTACAGTAGTTGAATGGGGCGGAACGGTAGAATAAAAATTTAATTAAAATTTCAAAAAAAGTATTGACTTTACAACAAAAAAGTAGTATCATATTTGTAATGTTTTCAAAGGCATTGATGAGGAGCGACGATAGCAGATGCTTTTTCAGAGAGCCGCGGCTGGTGTGAAGCGGCAAAGCGCACTTTCGTTAAATCACCTCTGAGCCCACTGTCGAGCGATATTCGGGTAGAACAGTGCGTATTCCTGCGTTAAAGGATAACGTATTTCAGTACGTAAGTGGTCCCGTAAGGGATAAAAAGAGTGGTACCGCGGAAGCTTTTTAAGCCTTCGTCTCTTGTAATGAGACGAAGGCTTTGTTTTTATTTTTGGAAATAATCGAAAGGAAATATATCTATGCTTACACTTGATAAGATCTATCAGGCATCATTCGTGCTCAAGGACGTTGTCAGAAAGACTGCGCTCCAACCCTCACCCAAGCTCAATCCCAAGAGCGAGGTATATCTTAAGACCGAGAATCTTCAGCTTACGGGTTCCTTTAAGGTAAGAGGCGCGGGCTTTATGATCTCTCAGCTTTCCGAAGAAGAGAAGGAGAAGGGAGTTATCGCTTGCTCGGCGGGAAATCACGCGCAGGGCGTGGCACTCGCGGCTCAGAAATACGGTATCAAGGCAGTTATCTGTCTGCCCGACGGTGCGCCTATATCAAAGGTCGAGGCAACCAAGAGCTACGGCGCTGAGGTGGTGATGGTTCCCGGCGTTTACGACGATGCCTACAATCACGCTCTCAAGCTTCGCGACGAGAAGGGATATACATTCGTTCACCCCTTTGATAACGAGGACGTTATCGCGGGTCAGGGAACTATAGGACTCGAGATACTCAACGAGCTTGAGAATATAGACGCGGTTGTAGTTCCGATAGGTGGCGGCGGTCTTATCTCGGGTATCGCTTACGCTATCAAGCATCTTTCGCCGAACACTAAGGTATATGGAGTTCAGGCAGAGGGAGCGGCGAGCATGTACAAGTCGATAAAGGACGGTGCGAGAGGCAGACTTAACTCTGTTTCTACCTTTGCAGACGGTATTGCAGTCAAGGAGCCGGGTGTAAATACCTTTGATATCTGCTCACAGTACGTGGACGATATCGTGACCGTTTCCGAGGACGAGACCTCATCTGCAATTCTCGCGCTTATCGAGCAGCACAAGATGATAGCCGAGGGCGCAGGCGCGGTTGCCGTTGCGGCGGTGATGTTCAATAAGCTTCCCGTTGAGGGAAAGAAAGTTGTATGTGTGGTATCGGGTGGTAATATCGACGTTACCATTCTTTCGAGAGTTATCGAGCGAGGTCTTCTCACATCGGGAAGAACCTGCAACCTTTGCATAGAGCTTATGGATAAGCCCGGTCAGCTTCGCGAGGTATCCACTATATTTGCAGAGCTTGGAGCAAACGTCATCTCGGTACACCACGAGAGAGCGAGCGAAAAAATGAACATCAACGGATGCTTCTTACGCATCGTGCTTGAGACCAAAAATTACGAGCATATCGCACAGGTCAAGAGCGCACTCGTTGAAGCAGGCTTCAGAATAGTTAATTGATTACATAAACGATATAAACGGAGGAATTGAAAATGGAAAAGATATATACTAAAAATGCACCCGATGCAATAGGACCTTACTCTCAGGCGGTAAAATGCGGAAATATGCTTTTTACCTCGGGACAGATAGCTATAAACCCCGCAACAAGTCAGGTAGAGGCTACGGATATCGAGGGACAGACCGAGCAGGTATGCAAGAATCTCTGCGCTTTACTCGAGGCTGCGGGAAGCTCTGTTGAAAAGGTAGTAAAGACCACCTGCTTCCTTGCTGATATGGCCGATTTTGCGGCTTTCAACGGTGTTTACGCGAAGTATTTCGTCTCTAAGCCCGCGCGCTCCTGCGTGGCTGTAAAAACTCTGCCTAAGAACGTTCTCGTTGAGGTAGAGGTAATTGCGGAGATCTGACCGCTTATATATAATATATATAGTAATATTTTGTATTTAATATGCACAAAAGAGAATTGCTTCGCTTGTTCATTTTGTGCATATTAAACCAAATTAAAAAAACAAAAGTAAATTACTTGACAAAGGCTCGATTTAGTGATAGAATATTTCTATAATTTTTCAAGGCGTTGAAGGGAATAAGTAGTTTGTGTAGCGCTTTCAGAAAGCCGATGGTTGATGTGAATCGGTAGCGAGCTCAGATGAAACTCCTCCCTAAGCTTCCGCCCGAAGATCTGCTGTCGGTAGATTGCGTAGGCACGGACGGTTTGTTCCCGTTATCGTGAACAGCTTCATTACTTTAGTGAAGAACGAGCGGCTGCTGATTTGCAGCAATAAGAGTGGTACCGCAGAGAGTCATCGACCTTTGTCTCTTCAAAGAAAGAGATAAGGGTCTTTTTTGGTACTTGACGCCGAGAAAGAAAATTCAGGAGGTTAAAATGATTTTAAACGGCTCTGAGATACTTGCCAACGTATTGATCGAAGAGGGTGTAGATACTGTTTTCGGTTATCCCGGAGGCGCAGTTCTTAATATTTACGATGCGCTTTATAAATACAGCGACAAGATCACACACTATATGACCGCGCACGAGCAGGGAGCGTCACATGCCGCAGACGGATATGCGCGCTCAACCGGTAAGACGGGAGTGGTTATCGCGACCAGCGGCCCCGGCGCTACGAATCTCGTTACGGGTATTGCTACCGCTTATATGGACAGCGTTCCTATGGTGGCTATCACGGGTAACGTATCCACGCCTCTTATTGGCTGCGATAGCTTTCAGGAGGTCTACATAACAGGTATTACGATGCCGATAACCAAGCACAATTTCGTGGTAAGAAAAGTCGAGGATCTTGCGGATACGCTTCGTGATGCATTCAGAATTGCCGCAAGCGGTCGTCCAGGACCCGTGCTCGTTGATATCCCCAAGGATATAACCGCGGCAAAGACGACCTATTTCCCGAAGCCCAAGGATAACACCCCTTTGAGAACCGACAAGGTCGTAGGAAATCTTGAGGAGATAGCAGAGCTTATCAACAGAGCTGAGCGCCCCTTCATCTACTTCGGTGGTGGCGTAAGACTTTCAGAGGCGTCTGACGAGCTCCGCGAGCTTATCCTTAAAGCTGACATTCCCGCGGCGTATACGCTTATGGCGGCAGGCGTTCTCGGATATGGCGAGCGCAATAATCTCGGACTTATGGGAATGCACGGCAACTATTCTGCTAACTGTGCCGCTAACAGAGCGGACGTAATGATAGCGATAGGAACTCGCTTCAGCGACAGAGTTGCGCTGAACACTCAGAAGTTCGGACATAACGCTAAGATCGTTCACATCGACATAGACTCTGCCGAGATCAATAAGAATATCACGGCTGACTACACTATCATCGGAGACGTCAAGGCGGTGCTTCGCAAGATGCTCCCGAGCATCAAGGAGACAAAGCACGACGCTTGGATAGAAAAGATCGAGGAGTGGAAGAAGGACGACTATATTCCCGAGGACAGCGACGAATGCCTCAAGCCTCATTTCGTTATTGAAACGGCGTGCAAGGCGGCAGGAAAGGACGCTATCTTCGTAACCGACGTAGGTCAGCATCAGATGTGGGCGGCACAGTTTATTCATCACACAAAGCCCCGCAACTTCCTTACGAGCGGCGGTCTTGGAACGATGGGCTACGGCTACGGCGCGGCAATAGGCGCAAAGGTGGCAAACCCCGACGTTCCCGTTATACACTTCACGAGTGACGGCTCATTCCACATGAATATGAACGAGCTTTGCACGGCAGTAAGCTACAAGATACCTGTGATAACTGTCATTCTCAACAATGCCGTTCTCGGAATGGTACGTCAGTGGCAGGCGGTATTCTACGGAAGAAGATTTGCCTCCAGCGAGCCTGAGCGCGTTACGAATTACGCGAAGGTCGCAGAGGGCTTTGGCGGTGTCGGCTACAGATGCACGACTCCTGCTGAGTTCGAGGAAGCAATGGCTAAGGCGATGAAGGCAGAGGGCCCTGTTTGGATAGAGTGCGTTATCGACCGTGAGGAAAAGGTGCTTCCTATGATCCCCGCGGGCGGAACTGTCCACGATACAATTTTCAAATAATCAAATAAGGAGAAGGATATGAAGAAACAGTGTATGGTGCTTCTCGTTGAAAACAATGCGGGCGTTCTTGCCAGAATATCTTCCTTGTTTGTTCAGAGAGGCTTTAACATTGATTCCTTGACGGTGTCTCCTACAGAGATAGAGAGCGTGTCAAGAATCACTATTGAGACCACGGGTGATCTGAAAACAATAAATCAGATCATCAAGCAGACCGCAAAGCTTAACGAATCAAAGCTTGTCTTCTCAGTCGAGCCAGAGTTCAGCCTTATACGCGAGATACTTCTCGTTAAGTTCGCAAGCGACAATAAAAACGCAGACGCTCTTGCAAAGATAATCGCCGATTACGGCGCAAGAATAATCGACAATACGGGCGGATGCTTCGTCGTTGAGCTTTCGGATACACCTCATAGGATCGACGATTTTCTTGACGAGGTCAAGGGACTTGAGCTTGTCGAGATGTGTCGCTCGGGCGCTATCGCGATGGAACGCGGAAGCGTTTCCTACGATATCTGATAAATTAAATTAATTTACTATAAATTTCAAAGGAGAAATGAAAATGATCACTAAGTATTATGATTCTGATTGCAATATCGCGCTGCTCGACGGTAAGACCGTAGCAGTTATCGGCTTCGGAAGCCAGGGACACGCACACTCTATGAACCTCGCTGAGAGCGGATGCAACGTTGTTGTAGGTCTTCGCAAGGGAAGCGGACATTGGCAGAAGGCTGCTGATTTTGCTGCATCTCACCCCAACTTCAAGGTTATGGAGGTTGAGGAGGCTGCACAGGCGGCTGACATCGTAATGATGCTCGTTCCCGATGAGCTCGCTGCTGACATCTACAACAAGCAGGTAGCTCCTTACATGAAGGACGGCGACGTTCTTATGTTTGCTCACGGCTTCAATATCCATTTCAACTTCATTCAGCCCGCTAAGAACATAGACGTTATCATGGTAGCTCCCAAGGGACCCGGACACACCGTAAGAAGCCAGTACGTTGAGGGTAAGGGCGTTCCCAGCCTTATCGCTATACATCAGGACTACTCGGGCAAGGCTAAGGATTACGCACTTGCATACGCTTGTGGAATCGGCGCAGGCAGAGCAGGTATCCTTGAGACAAGCTTCAGAGAAGAGACCGAGACTGACCTCTTCGGTGAGCAGGCAGTTCTTTGCGGCGGTGTAACCGAGCTTATGAAGGCGGGCTTTGACACTCTCGTTGAGGCAGGCTACGAGCCCGAGATGGCTTACTTTGAGTGTATCCACGAGATGAAGCTCATCGTTGACCTTATCAACAACGGCGGCTTTGCTATGATGAGATATTCTATCTCCAATACCGCAGAGTACGGTGATTACAGAACCGGTAAGAGACTTATCACCGAGGAGACTCGCAAGGAGATGAAGAAGGTTCTTGAAGAGATCCAGAACGGTACCTTCGCATCTGAGTTTATGCAGGAATTCTCTGCAGGAAGAAAGGCTAAGTTCCTTGCAACTCGCCGCAAGGAGAGCGAGCATCAGCTTGAGAAGACGGGCGCAGAGCTCCGTCAGATGATGAGCTGGCTCAAGAAGTAAGAATTTTTTTACTCTCATATCCTCGGCAAATGCCGAGGATATGAGAAAATTTGAGGAGGAAGGCTATGTTGCTTTGTATCAATGCCAGAAATTCAATAATTTCCTTCGGTTGCTTCGATAATGCGGGCGATATGGTCGCGTCCTTTGATATTTCAAGCGACGTAAGAAAGACCTCCGACGAATATCTTTTTATAATCAAAAGCATTTTGAAGGATAGAGGCATTGACCTCTCAAATATATCGGGAGCGATACTTTCTTCGGTCGTTCCTGCATTGACGGATACCGTTATAAAGACCGTAGTCAAGCTTACGGGCAAAGCACCTCTTGTCGTTGGCCCCGGTGTTAAGACGGGATTTCACATCAAAATAGACAACCCCTCGGAGCTTGGAGCGGATATGGTCGCAAATACCGCGGCGGCGGTAAGCGACAGAACGGTCGGAAGAGCTGTTATAGTTGCAGATCTCGGCGTTGTGAACACGCTTTCTGCCATTAATAAAAAGGGTGAGTACGTGGGATGTGCGATCCTTCCCGGAACTCAGCTTTCGTTTGATATGCTGCATAGTGAGGCGGCTCTTTTGCCAAGCATAAACTCAGGCAATTATGCGACAGCTATAGGAAAAAACTCACAATGCGCGGTGCGCTCGGGAGTTTTGCTCGGTGCGGCGATAGCTCTTGACGGTTTGGCACTCAGATTTTGTGAGGAGATGGGTGTCGCGCTTGAGGACACTATGCTTATCGCTACAGGCTCTCAGGCAAATGATCTGCTTCCTCGAATGACTACTAAGTTCTCTTACGACGAGCATCTTACGCTCAGAGGACTTTACTGTATTTATAAAAACAATCATACTGATCTTTGATAACAATAGACTTTAGGTCTTAGTTATAAATTTTAAGCACCGTACCCGTCGCGGACGGTAGCATTGGGTGAAAGTCCCAAAAGGAGAAATAACTATGAAAACGATTTTAAAGACAGCACTTACGGCTGTACTTTACGCTTGAGGAGGGTAAGAAAATGAGTACTACCCGAAATCAAAAAATTATCCGCATGGTCGAGCTCGCTATGCTTATAGCGCTCATCTTTGTGATGCAGTATCTCGGAACGCTTGCATCAACTCCGCTGAGAACTATAGGAATTGAGTTTTCCTTTGTTCTCATACCCATCGTTGTAGGCGCGTTTCTTTTAGGCCCTGTCGAGGGCGCGATATTGGGCTTAGTATTCGGCGCGATGACAGTTGTGCTGACCGTGATCGCCCCCGGCACGATGACCTATATTCTGTTTACCGAGAGACCTGTTCTTTACGTTATCGTGGCAATGGTCAAGGCTATTGCGGCAGGACTTGGCTCGGGACTTATCTATAAAGGTCTTGACAAGCTTATGAAGGGCAAGGCGGTGTATCTGAGAACAGTACTTGCAGCGGCTACTGCACCTATCATAAACACAGGTATATTCCTTCTCGGAATGGTATGCTTCTTCAGCGACGTTATTGCTGAGAAGTGGGCAGGCGGCGCCAATATCTTTTTGTTCCTCGTCGGCCTTATCTGGATCAACTTTATTATTGAATTTGGAATCAACGTAATTCTTTCGCCGGCTATCGTAAGGATAGTTGATGCCGTAAAGAAAAAAGCTATAAAATAAACTGTATTTTAGGAGAAAAATTATGAAACTTCGTTCAGATAACGTTACAAAGGGCTCTGAAAGAGCTCCGAACAGAAGTCTGTTCTACGCAATGGGATACACTAAAGAGGAGCTTGAGCGTCCTCTGATCGGCGTTGTGAGCGCTCACAGCGAGATAGTACCGGGACATTTCCATCTTGATAAGATAGCCGACGCCGTCAAGGCAGGTATCCGTATGGCAGGTGGTACACCCGTGCTTATCCCCGCGATTGGAGTGTGCGACGGAATTGCAATGGGACATATCGGAATGAAGTATTCTCTTGCAAGCCGTGAGCTTATCTGTGACAGCGTTGAGACTATGACTATGGCGCATCAGCTTGACGGACTCGTTCTCGTTCCCAACTGCGATAAGATAGTTCCCGGAATGGTAATGGCTGCGGTCAGAATGAACGTTCCTGCCATAGTTTGCAGCGGCGGACCTATGCTTGCGGGTCATTACGGCGGCGAGGAGGTCAGCCTCTCAAAGCTCTTTGAAGCAGTTGGCGCTTATAAGGCAGGCATTATTGACGAGTGCAAGCTCACCGAGTGTGAGACGGGCGCTTGTCCCGGATGCGGAAGCTGTGCAGGTATGTACACCGCTAACAGTATGAACTGTCTGTGCGAGGCTATCGGTATAGCACTTCCCGGAAACGGAACTATTCCTGCCGTAAGCAGTAAGCGCACGATGCTTGCAAAGCATGCAGGTATGGCTATTATGAAGCTCGTTGAGCAGAATATCTGCGCGAGAGACATAATCAACCAGAAGTCTATCGAGAACGCGCTTGCGTGCGATATGGCGCTTGGATGCAGCTCTAACAGCGTTCTTCATCTTCTCGCTATTGCTAACGAGGCGGGTGTTGAGCTTGACCTTAATCTCTTCAACAAGATGAGTGAGAAGGTTCCTAACCTTTGCCACCTTGCTCCCGCAGGTCCTACACATATCCAGGATCTCGATATGGCAGGCGGTATCCCTGCAGTTCAGGCAGAGCTTCTCAAGAAGGGACTTATCGACCCCACCGCTCTTACCGTTACTACAAAGACTGTCGGTGAGAATATTGAAGGCGCATATATCAAGAATACAGGCGCTATCCGACCTATTGACGATCCGTACAGCGCTACGGGCGGTATTCAGATACTTTGGGGCAACATCGCGCAGAACGGTTGCGTTGTAAAGAGAAGCGCAGTTGCTCCCGAGATGCTCAAGCATAGCGGAAGAGCAAGAGTATTTGACTCCGAGGAGGAGGCTATTGCCGCTATATATTCGGGTAAGATAGTTGACGGCGACGTCGTCGTTATCAGATACGAAGGCCCCAAGGGCGGCCCAGGAATGAGAGAGATGCTTAATCCCACGAGCGCACTTGCGGGAATGAAGCTCGATAAGACGGTTGCTCTTATCACAGACGGACGCTTCTCGGGTGCGAGCCGAGGCGCTTCTATCGGACACGTAAGTCCCGAGGCGGCAGACGGTGGAAATATAGCGCTTATCGAGGAGGGCGACATCATCGAGATAGATATTCCTGCGGCATCGATAAACGTTCTCGTCAGCGACGAGGTGCTCGCGGCGAGAAGAGAAGCATACGTTGCTCCCGAGCCTAAGATCAAGTCGGGCTGGCTTGCAAGATAC
>JAFVRA010000060.1 GCA_017504545.1 Clostridia bacterium
AACATTAAGTAACTCAAGACAACCAAATCTTTTTGTAGATCCTGAAAATTGCCTTGGCAATTTTCACTTTCGGATGAATTCGCTATATTACCGCTCCTTCATCCGAAAGTTCGATTCGCTTCGCTCACTCAGGATGACCTGCTAAAAGAAATTTAGATTTAATTTTATAAAAAACGGGAGGATAATATCCCCCCCTACGATCAAGAAGGGCAACACCAAATTACAAGGCAAGAAACAAAAACAAAGAGCGCCAACCGCAGAATGCGACAGATAACGCGCGGCGCTTGTGATAAAATGAGAATAACTATAAGCTGTGATACACAAAAGAAAGGAAGAAAAAATGGACAAGCTTCATTCGGAAAGGAGCGCCGAGAGCTCATCGGCGACTAAGATAATAAGAGGTCTGCTCCCCGCGGCGCTCTACGGCTTTTGCGGTTATATCTCGGGGCTTTGCGCGCTTCCCTTCGGGGCGTACCCGTTTGGAGTCGCACTGCTCGCATCTGCCGACAGGCACGCGCCATTTATCTTTCTCGGGCTCGTGCTCTCTGCCATCAACCGCTTTGACGGCGGCGTTGCGGCGACCTTTATCGGCGTTTACGCGGCTATTCTGCTCTCTCGCGTGCTGATCCGTCTGACGCTCGACTTCCCGTTTCCGCGCACCGACGGCAAGCGCTCGCTCCGTGAGCTTTTATCCATACTCTTTCTCGAAAAGCGAGGCTATCGCGTTCTCTGCGCCACGCTCGGCGCCTTCTGCCTATCGCTTTCCTTTCTCATTGGCGGCGGATTTCTCTACTACGACCTGTTCGGGCTTCTGCTCTCGGTGGTTCTCTCGCCTATTGCCGCCTATGTCCTCTGCGGATACTTTGAGCGCTCGCGCAAGGGCGGCGTGGACTACCGATACGAGCTCGGTCTGCTCGCTCTGCTCGGCATCTGCGCCTACGGTGCTTCTCCGCTGAAGATCTACGGCGTATCGGTAGCGGTGGCGGGCGGAATGCTCGTAACGCTTCTCATAAGCACTCGTCGCTCGTTCCTGCGCGGACTTGTCGCGGCGGCAGTCATCGGACTTGCTTATTCCCCCACTATGGCGCCAATTTTCTTGTTTTGCGCGCTTTCGTCGGGGGTATTTATGAAGATATCCCCCACTCTGATCTCGGCGGCGTCTATCGCCGCGTCTCTCGGATACGCCTTTTACGTCAGAGGCATCTACGCGCTTGAGGGGATAGTCGGCGGAGTTATCGCGGGCTGTCTGCTCTTCTCGGTCGTCGCTCGGATAAGCGTCAGATCCGAGAAGGAAGGCGAAAAAGCGCGAGAGGCAAGCAAGGTCAGATGCAGAGTTCTTGAGGAGGGAGAGCTTGACAGCGCGCGTTTGTTCGATATGAACAGGCGAATGGCGGCAATGAGCGAGGCGTTTGCTCGGCTTTCGGATCTTTTTGAGGAGATGAAGCTGAGATTTCCAAGAAGCGCCGAGCTCAAGAGTATCTGTCTGCAGGGCTTTGAAAGCTCCTGCACGGGCTGCTCTGAATACGGGCGTTGCCGCGACGGTGGCGGCATTGCCAGCGAGTCGGATCGCCTTGCCGACGCGCTTGAGCGCAAGAGCTTCGTCTCGCGCGAGGATTTTTCGGGGGATATTGCCGACAAGTGCGGCAGACTTCCTGACATAATCGACGAGATAAACTATAATTTCGAGGTACGAAGCCGCCACGCCGACGAGGACGGCGAGCTTTTCTCGGGAGATCGCGGTTACAAGGCGCTCTCGGGGTTGCTTGGGCGCGGAATGGAGGACGAAAGCGAGGAATATCTGCCCAAGATCCCCGAGAGCAGCAAGCTTTGCAGGGTGCTTGACAGGCTTGACGTCGGCATTTCGGGCGTGGTCGTCTACGGAAAGCGGCAGATGAAGGTCTATATCAAGGGCGAGAGCCGTCGGGTGCTTGAGGAAAGAGGCGAGGAGATCGCGAGTGAGATAAGCGAGGCGCTTGGGGTAAAGATTGATCTCTCCTCGCTCTCTGTGCGCCGTTGCGGCAGAGGAGACGAGGGCAGTCTTGAGCTTTGCGAGGCAAAGCGCTATCGGGTATCGAGCGTAGTCCGTTGCGCCTCAAAGGGCGGCGAGAGCTATTGCGGAGATTGCTTTTCTGCCTTTGAGAACCGAGACGGCAGATTTTTCTCGATCATAAGTGACGGAATGGGCTCGGGGCGCGAGGCGGCGGCTATGAGTGAGCTGACGGTTGGATTTATGAAAAATATGCTCACGGTAGGCGGTATGAACCGCGAGATATTGCAGATGCTCAATTCCTGCCTCAGAGGTCGCTCGGACAGCAGCGCGCACGAATGCTCGGCAACGCTTGATATGTTGGAGCTTGACAGAGTCTCGGGCAGAGCCGTGTTCTATAAGTGCGGCGCCGCTCCGACCTATATATATCGCGGCGGCAGGCTTTTCAAGCTCCGCTCGCGCACGATGCCGCTCGGTATCCTCGATAAGACCGATGCGAAGGTGCTTGACCTTGAGCTTGACGCAGGCGACGTGGTGGTAATGATGAGCGACGGCGTTACGGGCGGCGAGGAGGATTGCCCTTATCTCTTCGATCTGCTGCGGCAGAATATCGAAAGCGCAGGCGCCTCGCGCGTCGCCGACCTTATCCTCAAATACGCCCGCTCGCATTCGGACGACGACGTCTCCGTAGCCGTGCTTCGCATTGAAGAAGAAAGCGCGTGAGAAGAAGTTAGTTAGGGGGACGCGATTTTTCTCTTCTTTTTTGAAAAAAAGAAGCAAAAAACTTTCAATGAAGGAAATAAATAAAGATAAGCTTGTGCGCCGATATATGCACAAGCTTATTTTTAATATTAAATCCATACCTATTTCAGCAGGTCATCCTGAGTGAGCGAAGCGAATCGAACTTTTGGGAGGGAGAGCGGTAATATAGCGAACCCGAGCAAAAGCGAAAATTGCCAAGGCAATTTTCGGGATCTACAAAAAGATTTGGTTGTCTTGCTTGTCTTAATGTTACTTTTAACCTCTCAGGCGTCTTCGCCGCCAGCTCTCCTA
>JAFVRA010000061.1 GCA_017504545.1 Clostridia bacterium
AAATACATAAAAATTTTCGGGGTGTTTGCGAATACAATGATCATCTTGTAGAACAATCCCTCAGTCAGCTTCGCTGACAGCTCCCTTTACACAAGGGAGCCGTTTTAATGTTCATCTATAATTTGTCAATTTCCCTGACAAGCACTGCATTTGTAGACACAAACGCAAAATACGGCATACCTCTTTCGAGATATACCGTATTTTTGAAAACTGTCCTTTAGGATGATGCTCTAAGGAACGAGGATTTTTGGAGCTGGTGATGTGACTCGAACACACGACCTGCTGATTACGAATCAGCTGCACTACCGACTGTGCTACACCAGCGCGGCGACTTAAATATTATAAACTATATTTTCTCTTTTGTCAAGAACTTTTAAAAGAAAGGCGGAAACTTTTTTGAAAAAATCTCGTATTTTAAGCCTAAAATCAGAATTTTCTTTCAAATGAAAAGAAAAGACTTGATTTATTTCGACATAGGGTGTATAATTACTATGTATAACTGTGCAAAATCATTACTTTATTTGTGAGGGATATTATGAGCAGAGTAACAAAGCATAATTATTATCTTGATATCGCCCAGACCGTAGCAGAGAGATGCACCTGTCTGCGTAAGAAATACGGCTCTATCATAGTCAAGGACGATGTTATCGTCTCCACTGGTTACAACGGTGCCCCCCGAGGCAGACAGAACTGCAGCGATCTCAATTATTGTATGAGAGACAGACTTAATATCCCCAGAGGTGAGAGATACGAGCTTTGCCGCTCGGTCCACTCCGAAGCTAACGCTATAATCGCCGCCGCAAGAGAGAGAATGCTCGGCGCAACGCTCTATATGGTCTGCGTTGACGCTAAGAGCGGAGAGCTCGTAAGCGGAACGACGAGCTGCATGATGTGCAAGCGTATGGTAATAAACGCAGGTATATCTCAGGTCATAGTCAGAGACGACGCCGAGAACTTCCGTATAATAGACGTTCAGTCCTGGATAGACGACGACGATTCGCTCAGCGGTATCTTCGGATATTGATACGAATTGATATGATAACTATCGAAAAAATGTCGCGCGAGCATCTCTTGGAGGTCGCGAGCATTGAGGAGATGTCCTTCTCTCTGCCGTGGTCGCTCGAGAGCCTTGAGCTTATGCTCACCGAGCAAGCAAGCGCACTCGTCGCGCTTGAGGACGGTCGCGTTCTCGGATACGTCGGAATGATGTGCGTGCTTGACGAAGGGCAGATAATCAACGTGGCGGTGCATCCCGACGCGCGCAGACGCGGCGTGGGACGCTCACTTATGCAGGCGGCGGAGGCTTACGCCAAGGAGAGAGGAATAGTATTTCTCTCGCTTGAGGTCAGAGAGTCGAATATCGCCGCGCGCTCGCTGTATTCCTCTCTTGGCTGGGAGGAGCAGGGGATAAGGAAGGGATTTTATTCCCACCCCGTCGAGAACGCTTGCGTGATGACTAAAAGCATTTGAACAGAAACGAAAGGCTAATTGCAAAATGTACGTTTTAGGAATAGAAAGCTCCTGCGACGAGACTTCGGCGGCAGTCGTCAGAATGGACGGCGAGACGAGGCAGATATGCTCGAATATCGTGGCGTCGCAGATAGAGATACACAGACTTTACGGGGGCGTAGTTCCCGAGATAGCGAGTCGCGCTCACATCGAGGCGGTGAGCAGGATAACCTACGAGGCACTTGAGGTCGCGGGACTCAAGATAGAGGATATAGACTGCATTGCGGTCACCTCGCACCCAGGACTCATCGGCGCACTTCTCGTGGGCGTGAACTTCGCAAAGTCGCTCGCCTTCGCGCACAAGATACCTCTTGTGGCGGTAAATCACGTAAAGGCTCACGTTGCGGCGGCTTATCTTGAATATCCGACACTCAAAGCGCCTTTTACGGCACTCGTCGTATCAGGCGGACACACATCGTTCTACAGAGTCAACACTCCCACCGAGTTTGAGGAGATAGGCTCTACGAGAGACGACGCCGCAGGCGAGGCGTTTGACAAGATAGGCAGAGTTATAGGAATGCCTTACCCCGGCGGCGCGGCTATGGATGCGCTTGCTAAGGAGGGAGACCCCAAGGCTATCAAGCTTCCGTCACCCGCGATAGTCGGAGACAACGCCGACTTCTCGTTCAGCGGTCTTAAGACGGCGGCGCTCAACTATATAAACTCCGAGCGGCAGAAGGGCGGCGAGCCCTCGCACGCGGATATTGCCGCGTCCTACACTAAGGTCATAGTTGACGCTATCGTCAAGAAAACGGATTATATATTCGATAAATACCCCACCGAGAAAATGGTGCTTGCGGGGGGAGTTGCGGCAAACTCGCATATAAGAGGCGCGCTTGAGAGACTTTGCAATAAGCGCGGCGTTGAATTTTGCAGACCCTCGCTCTCGCTTTGCTCGGACAACGCGGCAATGGTCGCGGCGGCAGGATATTTCGAGTATCTTGAGGGCAACTTCGCAAATACCTCACTCAACGCGTCGGCAAACGACGACGGCACCTGAACAAGTATTTTAAGCAGATAACGGAGAATAGATATGGCAGAAAATAACGAAAGAAACAGAATAGCAGACGACGAGGAGCTTTTCAGAATAGAGTACGAGTCCCCCTACGGTGACAGCAATATCTCGCGCCCCGACGTCTCGCCTGCGGTAGTAAAGAGACTGCCGAGATACTTCAGATACCTCAGAGTGCTTATCCGCGAGGGAAAGACGAGAGTAAGCACGGCTGAGCTTTCAAATATGATGAACCTCACCGCATCTCAGATACGTCAGGATCTCAACTGCTTCGGCGGCTTTGGTCAGCAGGGATACGGATATAACGTAAATTACCTCTACTCAAAGATATGCGAGATACTCGGCGTAAGCTTCGGCTTCCGCGCGGCAGTTGTTGGCGCGGGCAATCTCGGAATGGCGTTCGTTAAGAGCCCGATGTTTGAAAAGCGCGGAGTTGACGTGGTCGCGATGTTTGACGTCAACGAGGAGATAATCGGCAAAAAGGTGTCGGGCATATCGGTCTATTCGATGGACGAGCTTGAGAAAAAGCTTGAGGAATACGGCGTTCACATCGTGATACTTACCTTGCCTAAGGAGTATGCCGAGGAGATCATGGAGCGCCTTGACGGCACTAAGGTCAGAGGCGTGTGGAACTTTACGGGTAAGGATATCGGCGTTACCAAAAAGGGAATGGCGATCGAGAACGTACATATAGGCGACTCGCTTATGGCGCTCTGCTACGAAATAGCAAAGGACTTTGAATAATGAGACGTTGCGCTCTGCAATGCCTCAAATAAATAACGAAAAGGGCATTGAGAGATGGCAAAGATAGCTTTGAAATATACTAAGGGAGAGATACCCGAAAATCTCGCGGAGCTGCTCGCGAATGCGGACGAGCAGGATCTGAGAATACTTATCTCGCTTATGATGGCGGCTGACGCCGAGGGCGAGGTGGAGGATAGTGCAATACTTAAAGATCTGCTCGGACTCGAGCTTCCCGAGATAGAGGCGTCGGTCAAATTCTGGCGCGGTGCGGGAGTCGTTACGGTAGCGAAGGGCTCTGCTAAAAAGCAGAAGGTGCAGAGCGAAATAAAGAGCGCACACCGAGAGGGCGCCGTGGAGAAAAATACGGGCGTGTCGCCCTATGCCACCGAGGAGCTTGCGGCTCTCTTTGAGAGACGGAGAGTGTCGGCGCAGTTTATTGATGAGGCGCAGAGAGTGCTTGGCAAGACCTTCAATTCCTACGATACGGGCATCGCGGCAGGCATCGTCGATCAGCTCGGCTTTGATGAGGAAGCGGTGTTACATATACTTGCATACTGTGTAAGGATAGGCAAGAAGAGCCTTCGCTATTCCGAAAAGCTTGCACTCAGCTTCTACGACGACGGAATTACCACGACGGCAGAGGTCAGCGCGAGAATAGCGAGAATAGAGCAGTCTGCCGAGATCATCGGTCAGATAAAGCAGCTCTTCGGCGCGTCGGGCAGAGAGCTTTCCAAGACCGAGAAGAGCCTTTTTGAAAAGTGGACTCAGAGATTCGGCTACGATCTCGAGGTCATAAGACTCGCATACGACATCACGATAGACAATATCCAGAAGCCTGCGCCTAAGTACGCCGATGCCATTCTTGAAAAGTGGCACGCCGAGGGACTCAAGAGCGCCGAGGACGTGGCGGCATTCGAGCAAAAGAAGAAGCAGGGAAGCGCGGACGAGGCCAAGAGCTACGACCTTGACGATTTTTACGAGGCGGCGCTTGAGCGAAGCTTCAAGGATCTGAAATAAGTAAAAAGAGGATTTTGATAATGGGATATAACAGAGAGGATTACGTAAGAATAAAAAACGAATACTCCCGAAAATATATTATCGCAAGACAGAGAGCCGACGAGCGCAAGAGCGAGCTCTATGCAAAGCTCCCTGAGGTAAAGCAGATAGACGCGGTGCTTGCAGGTACGGGTAAGGACATAATGGCTGTCATCATCTCGGGCGCGAAGAACACCGACGAGCAGATAGCAAAGCTTAAGGAGCGCAACGACAAGCTGCTCGCAAGACGAGGCGAGGCACTTATTGCCGCGGGATACCCCGAGGATTATTCCGACGTTAAGTACGAGTGCGAGAAGTGCGGAGACACGGGATACGCCAATATGAAGATTTGCGAGTGTATGAAGCGCGCGCTTGTGCTTGCGGGCTACGAATCCTCGGGACTCGGCGGACTTATCCGCACGCAGAGCTTTGAGAATTTTTCGCTTGATTACTACCGCTCGGGCGGCGCGAATTACGCCAATATGGAGATGTTCCTTACGGGACTTAAGCACTTCGCGGAGGATTTTGACGAGAATACCTACAGAAATTATCTGCTTATGGGCTCTACGGGACTTGGAAAGACGCATCTTTCGACAGCAGTTGCAAAGGCGGTCATTGACAAGGGCTACGACGTGCTTTACGTAAGCGCCGTTGGAATGATAGGCGATTTTGAGTCGAAGCGCTTCGGCAACGGAGAGGGAAGAGACACCGAGAGATATTACAGCGCAGATCTGCTTATTATCGACGACCTCGGAACAGAGGTGATAAATCAGTTCACGGTCTCCTGCCTCTATGACGTTATCAATTCGAGAATAAATAACAGAAGGTGTACCTTTATAAACACCAACCTTACAAAGAAGGAGATCGAGGAGAAGTACTCCGAGCGCATCACCAGCCGCCTCTTTGGCGAGTATTATCCGCTCCCCTTCAGCGGCACCGACATCAGAAAGCAGAAAATGATGAGGAAATAAGGCTATGCAAAACTTTGGCTTGTCGATGCTGTGGTTTTGGGTGTGTTATGCGATCGTTACCTGCGTCGGCATACTCCACACTGTATTTAATATTTATGTGCTCAAAATGAAGCCTATGGACGAAAACGGGATGGGTGAGGGATACGAGAAAACGAAGCCTTGGCATCCGCTTTACAATATCATTCTGTTTTCATTGTTCGGCTGGCTATATATGAACGGTCTCCCCGAGCCAACAATAACCGAAGCTCTGATAACGGGAGCGATATGGGCGGGTATATGTATCGTGTTTGACGTATTCGGCTGGGTCCTTGTCAAGCATCCTTGGAGCCTTTCCTTTAAAGAGTTTTACCTTGACTACCAGCCTTGGATCACGCTTATATATATCGCAATATTTGCCGGACCTACAATCGGATATTTGCTTACATTGATTTAAGAAAACTCGACTTACAGATCTCCCCTACGGATACACATATAAATATCGGCAGAGAACTTGTCTCCTCTGCCGATTTGTGTTATAATGGGGTTACATCGTAGGGCGGGGGCTTGCTCCCGCCGCAATTTAGACAACGGCGGCACCAAGGCACCGCCCTACAAGGGGTATGGGCTTTGTCCGAAGCATTTGTAATACAAAGGCGAAACTGGCGATAAAACAAAAAATAAGAATTTACGGAGATAATTAAGATGATAGACGTTACTGCGTGGATGGACGGCTTTTTGGAAGCCTTAAATAGAGCTTTCGGAGACCGTGTGCATTTTGTTGGCTTGCAAGGAAGCTATGGGCGTGGTGAAGCAACAGAAACGAGTGATATTGACGTTGTGGTAATATTAGATCAGCTGTCCGCTTCGGACATTCAAAAATACGGTACAATGTTAGATACTCTGCCTTGCAGAGAGCTGATCTGCGGTTTTATTTCGGGCAAGGATGAGATTCTTTCGTGGGAGCCCTCCGACCTTTTTCAGTTCTATTATGACACGACGTCCATAAAAGGCAGCCTTGATGAATTATTGACGTTGCTTGACAAGGCGGCAGTTGAAAGAGCGATCAAGATCGGTGCTTGCAATATCTATCACGGCTGTGTGCATAATATGCTGCACGAGAAAAGCGAGGACATACTGAAAGGATTATATAAGTCCGCATCTTTCGTGGTGCAAGCGATCGTTTTTAGGCAGACAGGAAGATACGTCAAGCATCAAAAAGAGCTCCTGTCGGTCGCCTCACCTGATGAGCAGGCTATCGTCAGCACTTTTTTGAATTTGAAAAATGGTGGAGCGGTTGAATTTTCCTCAATGTCCGAAGCTTTGCTTTCCTTTGCGAGAAAGTGGATACTTGAAAACAAATAAATTTATCAAAGAGAACAAAACCCCGACAGATCTCAAGATCCGTCGGGGTTTTATCATTTTATGAAAAAGAGCAGGACGAGGAAGAGGATAAGGTCGTCAAAGCCGTCGCTGCTGTCGGCAAGGAGCAGGATCAGGGCGAGGATGAGAAGCTCCTCGGTGCCGATGCCGCCGTCCTTGCCGAAAAGCGAGCCGAGCCGCAGACCAAATCCTCGCTTTGAGAGCAAGGACGCCTCTTCTGCTTTCTCTTCGACAGGCGCATCCCCGAGAGGCATCACCTCAGGTCGCGATTCTGCCTCGCTCATTGGCGCTTCGCTCGCCTCGTCGCTCGCCTTGCTATCACGAAAGGCGTTGCCTCCGTAATTTTCGGGTACTCTTAGGGGTTGGTTCGGGTATCTGTATCCCGACGGTCTTGCGTACATTCAGAGCCACCTCCATAGATCTCGCCGCCCTAAGAAAGATTCTTGAGCAGATCGGCAATACTTGAAAATTTGATAATGTAATCTATCGCCTCGCTCCGCCCGGGGCTGAGATAGGGCTTGAGCGCGCGAAGGAGACAGGCGCGGTCGTTGTCGCGCTTTGAGTGCTTTACACCCTCGCCCGAAAGAAGAGGCGCGAGGGCGCTGATAGCTTCGGGCAGGCGCTCGGGCGCGCTTGTGGCGGTCGCCGCCTCGCTCGCTTCTGCCGCCTCGCTCTCGGCAGGTGCGTTCTCACTCTTGAGCTTGCCTGCCATTGAGGATATCATCGCCATCATTTCGGGGTTAGAGAGTATACCGTTAAGTATGGACGAAAATCCGTCAGAGCCGCCGCTCTGCGCCGCGGTGCTTTGCTCATCCATAGGCTCTTACCTCTTTTTACCGCCCTTGCCGCCTGCGAATTGCTCGGCTATACGTGCAAGATCCTCGTCGGTGGCGCTTCCGAGCACTCGGCGGATGCTCTCGATGCTCGAGGGGTCTATGTTGAATTCCTTGGGGTCGATGCCGCCCTCGGTCGCTATTCTGTTGATGACCATCTTTAGCTGAAAGTCGTTGAGAGAGAGCAGCTTTTCAAGATTTTCACGGTTTATTTGCATGATAGATACCTCCGTTAGTTGTTAACTTTTAGCCTTGCTAATAGAAAGTATATGCAAAAGGGTGCTGCGAGTGATAAAAAACGCAGAAATTTTTGCTTATCGGCGATAATTCAAATCTTTTTGTGGACAAAAGCGAAATTATGTGTTATAATTACTATGTATGATTATATGCACCGCGCGTTTTCGGTATTCCAAAACTAACTTAAGGAAAGGTAAAGAATATGAAATACTGTTTTATTGTCAATCCCTTAGCCGGAAAAGGAAAAATGGTTGAGGGAGTGCTTTCGGACATCTCGGCGGCTTGCGAGGGAGCAGGCGTTGACCACAGTGTACTCGTATCTCGGAATATAGAAGAAACGCGAGACTTTATTAGCGAAAATGCTGCGGCAGTTGACGGTGAGGTGAGCTTTATAGCCTGCGGAGGAGACGGAACTCTCTGCCAGACGATACTTCTCGTTATGGAGCTTTCCGCAGAGCAGAGAGAAAAGGTGTCTGTCGGCGTAGTTCCTATGGGAACAGGCAACGATTTCGTAAGCAACTTTACCGACAAGGAGCGCTTCTTCAATATTGAAGCACAGATAAAGGGAAGCGCGTATGAGATAGACCTCGTCAAGTGCAACGATCTCTATTCGGTGAATATGGTAAACGTGGGCTTTGACAGCCACGTTGTGTGTAAAAAGGAGCGCCTCAGCAAGAAAAAGTGGCTTCCGAGAAAGCTCGCGTACATAGCAGGTCTCGTTATCACGCTTATCCGCAAGCCCGGACTCAAGGTCGACTTCTCACGCGACGGTGATAAGCCCGAAAAACGCGATCTTCTGCTCACCACCCTTGCTAACGGAGCATTCTGCGGCGGCGGATTTAATTCTAACCCCAAGGCTTCACTTACAGACGGAAATATAGACTGTATCGCGGTAAAAAACGTAAGCAGACTCAAGTTCCTCTCACTCGTGGGCAAATATAAGAACGGAACTCATCTTTCGGGAAAGTTTGACAGTATTATCAGCCACTTCAAGTGCCGCAAGGCAGATCTCGTATTCAGCGAGGAAACTCCCGTCAGCGTTGACGGTGAGCTTGTATATACCAAGGAGCTTCACCTTTCGGTTGACGAGAAGGCAATAAAGATAAGACTTCCCGATGGCGTTCTGCCTAAGGTAAGGGAGATCAAGGAAAGGCTTGACGAGGGAGTTGAGAAGATAGAAGAAAAGATAGCTACGGCGGTAGGTGCTCGGAAGGTAAAGGCATGAGACTCTTGATAGTTTCGGACAGCCACGGCAGATACGAGCGGCTGTCCGAGCTTCTTGACAGACAACGCGGCATAGACGCGCTGATATTCCTCGGTGACGGTCTTGCCGATCTTGAGCGTGCCGACGCCTATTCGCGCGGCTTTGGAGTGTTTGCGGTAAAGGGCAACTGCGACAGCTTTTCACTTCGCGTGCGCGAGAGCGCGCCCGAGGAGAGCGTTATCAACCTTGACGGATACCGCTTTCTACTTATGCACGGGCACACGCGAGGAGTAAAATACGGACTTACGAACGCGATATACGCCGCAAGAGAGCGCGAGGCTGATATACTGCTTTTCGGACACACGCACGAATGCGTCGAGAAATATATCCCCGAGGGCGAGGAGTATTCTCTTGACAAGCCGCTGAGGATATTTAACCCCGGAAGCCTTGGAGCGTCGGGCGACGGCTACGGATATTTCGGGCTTATCGAGATACGGAAGAACGGGATATTGATGTCGCACGGAAAAATTTGAATATATAAAAAAACAAGCCTGTTGCTTTCGCAACAGGCTTGTAGTAAAGAAATATTAAACGGTAATTTCTTCTGCCTCTTCGATCTTCGCTGCCGCAGCTGCCTCGAGCTCTGCGTTGTAAGCGGCGATCACCTCACGCTCAAGCATCTCTCTGAAGCTTGCGTTGATGGGGTGTACGATATCGCGGTATGTCTCATCAGGATTCTTTCTGCTGGGCATAACGATAAAGAATTTGTCGCGGGCATTGATGACCTTGACATCATGTACGGCGAGCTGACCGTCAAAGGTGACCGAGACGATAGCCTTCATAGGACCCTCGTCAAAAAGCTTTCTGATCTTGATATCTGTAATCTGCATTTTTATAACCTCCGGCGTTATTATAATTTTCTTTAGTGATTCATAAAATTGTAAATGTAGCAAATTGTCCTGTGTTTACTTTTATTATACATAACTTTTTTGATAGTTATACAATGGAATTAAGTTTTTTGTGTGAACAAGTATAATTTTTTTTAGAAAAAGGAGCGAGACATGTCTGTTGCTAACACACATTTTGGCGCAAACAGAATAAAAGAGATGCTCAGCAACTGCCACAGTATTTTCTTCATCGGGATCGGCGGTATAAATATGTCCTCTCTCGCTCACGCCACGCTTCTTGACGGAAAGCGCGTCGGCGGCTCTGACAGAGCTCGCTCGGCGCTTACCGAAAGGCTCTCAGAGGCGGGGGCGGAGGTTTTTTATTCACACGACGAGGCAAATCTTAGGAGCTACGACGCCCTCGTTTACACGGTCGCGATCTCGGAGGATAATCCCGAGTATTTAGCGGCAATCAGAGACGGTAAGCCCTGCATTTCAAGAGCCGATTATATGGGCTATCTTATGAGCGACTACCGCCGCAGGATAGGTATTTCGGGTATGCACGGAAAGAGCACCTGTACCTCTATGTGTGCGCTCACGCTTATGCGCGCGGGAGCAGATCCTACGGTAATGTCTGGCGCGGTGCTTTCCGAGATGGACGGCGCTTATCGCATCGGCGCAAAGGAGAATTTCCTTTTTGAAGCCTGCGAATATATGGACTCCTTCCTCGATTTCAACCCGAATATCGCTGTGGTGCTGAATATTGAGATGGACCACGTTGATTATTTTCACAGTATGGAGCAGATAAAGCACTCCTACCGCTCGTTTGCATCTATTACGGGCGAGGGCGGCAGAGTGATAGCCAACGGCGACGACGAAAACGTCATTGAGGCGCTTGAGGAAATCGCGCCCGAGGTGATATATTTCGGCATTAACTCTAAGAGTGCGGATATAAGGGCAGATAATATCTCATCCCAGGGTGGAAGATACGCCTTTGATATAGTGGCATACGGAGATAAGCTCTGCAGAGTGCATATGTCTGTCAGCGGTTATCACAATATATACAACTCGCTCGCTACCGCCGCAGTTGCACTTGAGTGCGGACTTTCGGACAAGGAGATAAAGAACGGGCTTGAAGCCTTTGGCGGCGCGGCAAGACGTATGGAATACAAGGGAAAGCAGAATGGCGCGAGAGTCTATGACGACTACGCCCATCACCCGACCGAGATAAGAGCAACGCTCGAAGGAGCGAAGCAGACGGTGGAGAAGGGTGGCAGGCTATTTTGCGTATTTCAGTCGCACACCTATTCAAGAACCGCGGCGTTGCTTGATGAGTTTGCAGAGGCGCTCTCGGTAGCCGACAGGGCGATAATATGCGATATCTACGCGGCGCGTGAAACGAATACGCTTGGAATAACTCCCGAGCTGTTCGCAAGTAAAATAGAGGGCGCTACCGCTTGCCACGGCTTTAGTGAGCCTGCGGAGATACTTAAGAGAGAGCTTCGCGAGGGCGACGTGGCGATAATTATGGGTGCGGGCGACGTCTGGCACGTGCTTGAGCATCTGGAGCTTAAAAAATAAGGAGAGAAAAATGAGTTACGACGGATATTCCGCTATAGCGCGGGTCTACGACAGGCTCAACAAGGATATTGACTATAAAAAATGGGCAGATTTCTTTGAGGAGTGCTTCTCGCGCTTCCTCTGTCAAAAGCCCGAAATAATTCTTGACCTCGCTTGCGGAACGGGCAGAATGACGCGCGAGCTTGCATCTCGCGGCTATGATATGATAGGCGTGGACGGAAGCGCGGATATGCTCGGCGAAGCTTACGCGAGCGGAGGAGAGGGAATACTTTATCTGATGCAGGATATGCGAGATCTTGAGCTTTACGGTACGGTGGGCGCCACGGTCTGCTGCCTTGATAGCCTCAATTATCTTCTGAAGGACGAGGATCTTTTAAAGACCTTCTCGCTCGTTCACAACTATTCCGATCCCGACGGGCTGTTTATATTCGATATGAACACGCCCTACAAGTTTGAAAATATATACTCGGACAATTCCTATATTCTCGAGGACGAGAATGAGGAGGGCAGCGCTATCTACTGCGGCTGGCAGAATTTTTACGATAGAGAGAGCCGCGTGTGCGACTTCTATCTCTCGGTCTTTGAGGAGGGCGAGAAGGGTGAATACTACCGCGACGACGAGCATCAGAGAGAAAGATGCTACACGAGAGAAGAGATAGAAAACGCGCTTGCGAGCACGGGCTTTGAGCTTCTCGGTGTGTATCAGGGGCTTGATTTCGGCGCGCTTTCTCAGACGGACGAGCGTTGGTATTTCGTTGCAAGAGCAAAAAAATAAAGTTTTGATATAAAGGAAAAGAAAATGAAAATTCAGGAATCAACTATTCTTCGCGGCATGACCACAGACGGAAGCGCGAGAGTTCTCGTTATAAATTCAACGGGCATAGTAAATAAGGCTATTGAGTGCCACCACACGAGCCCTACCGCCACAGCAACGCTCGGCAGACTCTTGACTGCGGCTTCTATGATGGGCAGTATGATGGGAGAGAAGAACGACTCGATGACTATGACGCTCGGCGGAGACGGCCCTGCGGGAAGAGTCATAGCGGTTGCAGACTACTACGGGAACGTAAAGGGATACATTCAGAACGCGGACGTGGAGCTGCCCCTTAAGTCAAACGGAAAGCTTGACGTTGGCGGCGCGGTCGGCAACGGACTTCTCACGATAATCCGCGACAACGGCGACGGTGAGCCTTACACTGGCTCTATTCCGCTCGTGAGCGGCGAGATAGCAGAGGACATTGCGGCGTATTACGCGACAAGCGAGCAGGTTCCCACGGTCTGCGCTCTCGGCGTACTCGTAGAGACCGATTGCACCTGTCGTGCGGCAGGCGGAGTTATCATTCAGCTTCTGCCCTTCGCAAACCCCGATACCGTAAACGCTATCGAGGCAAACGTGAACAAGCTTGCAAACGTGTCAAGAATGTTTGAGCGCGGACTTTCAAATATGGATATAGCGAATATCGCGCTTGAGGGCATTGAGTTTGACGCCTTTGACGAGCTGATAGTTGAGTACAAGTGCGACTGCACGCGCGAGAGAGTCGAGAGAGCGTTGATAACTCTTGGCGAAAACGACCTTTTAAAGATGCTTGACGAGCAGGAGGCAGAGGGAAAGGCAAGAGAGCTTGAGGTTAATTGCCGTTTTTGCGGCAGAAGCGAGATATTCACCGAGGCGGATATCGTTAAAATGATAAAAAAAGCAAAAAAATAAAGAAAAATAAGAGAAAATTTTTCAAAAAATGCTTGACAAAACAGAATTGATGTGATATAATATCCAAGTCGTCGGAATTTCCGACGACAGATGGGAGCATAGCTCAGCTGGGAGAGCATCTGCCTTACAAGCAGAGGGTCATAGGTTCGAGCCCTATTGTTCCCACCACACGGCCCGGTAGTTCAGTTGGTTAGAACGCTAGCCTGTCACGCTAGAGGTCAGGGGTTCGAG
>JAFVRA010000062.1 GCA_017504545.1 Clostridia bacterium
AACATTAAGTAACTCAAGACAACCAAATCTTTTTGTAGATCCTGAAAATTGCCTTGGCAATTTTCACTTTCGGATGAATTCGCTATATTACCGCTCCTTCATCCGAAAGTTCGATTCGCTTCGCTCACTCAGGATGACCTGATAAAAGAAATTTGGATTTAATTTTATAAAAACGGGAGGATAATATCCTCTCACTACAATCAAAAAAGGAGGATGAAAAGTGAAGATCTTTCAGGTAATACCCTGCTTCGTCTTTGGCGGAGCTGAGATAATGTGCGAAACGCTGCTTTACGCGCAAAGAGACGCGGGCCACGAGGTCGCGGCGGTAAGCCTTTTCGACTATCATTCTCCCATCACCGAGCGTATAGAAAACGCGGGTATCAAGATATACTATATGGGAAAGCGCCCGGGCCCCGATCTTACTATGACCGGCAAGCTCAAAAGGCTCTTTGCCGCCGAGCGCCCCGATGCCGTCCACGTGCATCTCAACGCGGTAAAATATACCGTTCCCGCGGCTCACAAAAACGGCATAAGATGCGTCTACACCGTGCATAACCTTGCTGAAAAAGACGCGAGCGGCATCGCAAGAGAGATGAACCGCCGCTTCTTTAAAAAGAAAATGGCAACTCCCGTTGCGCTCAGCGAGAAGATAAAGAGATCGATAGCCGAGACCTACGGACTTAAGGAGAGCGAGATACCCACGATATTCAACGGAATTGACCTCTCGCGCTGCAAGGCTAAGCAGGATCACTCGCTCTCAGAGCGCATCGAGCTGCTTCACATCGGAAGATTTTTCCCTCAGAAGAACCACAAGGGTCTGATAGACGCCTTTAAGATAATAAAGCAAGCACGCCCCGACGCGACTCTGCGCCTGCTTGGCGACGGCTCGCTCCTTGAAGAGACCAAAGCCTACGCCAAGGAGCAATGCCTTGAGGAAAGCGTGATATTCGAGGGCGCACAGGCTGACGTTTATCCTTACCTTGCAAGTGCTGATATATTTATGCTCCCCTCACTCTACGAGGGCATGCCGATAACTCTTATCGAGGCTATGGGAAGCGCACTTCCGATAGTTGCGACGGCGGTCGGCGGAGTGCCTGATATGCTCACCGACGGACATAGCGCGCGCCTTACCGACTGCACTCCCGAGGCGGTTGCGGCGGCGACGCTTGAGCTTATCGGAAGCGAGGAGCTCCGCGAGAAATACGGCAGAGCCGCAAAGGCGGACGCCGAGCGATTCTCCGCGAAGATAATGGCAGAGAGATACGTAGAGGTCTATCTGCAAAAATAAGAATTAGGAAGACGATATGGCGATATATTTACTGAATTTTATTTCAATACCCATATATGACCTGCTGATAAAAAACAAAAAGCGACTTGTATTCATCATAGCGCTGCAGATGTTTCTTATTCTCTCCCTGAGAGCGGACACGCTTGGAGTTGACCTTGATAACTACAAGCAGTTTTACGAATTTTACCGCACGCTCTCTTTTGGCGAGATAATGCGCGGCTTCCGCCTTATAGGCGGCTCGGCGCACGATTTCGGAGTTGAGTCGGGCTACGTGCTCTTTAACTGGGTGATAGGAAAGATGGGATTTAGCTTCCATTCCTTCCTCGTTATCTATGCGGCGATAGTTGTTACCAGCGTGTCGGTATTTATCTACCGTTATTGCGACAACGCCGCTCTTGGATTTGCGACCTTCATCTCGCTGGGCGCATTCGTGTCATTCTTCGGAATATTGAGACAGTCGCTCGCGCTTGCTATATTTCTGCTTGCGATACCCGCGCTTGAAAAGCGGAAATTCTGGAAATACCTTGCCCTCGTAGTAGTGGCAGGGCTCTTCCATCAGTCGCTTTTCTTGGCGATAGCGCTTTATTTTATCGCAAAGTTCAAAGCAAACAAGACGCTCTACTCTATATTTATCGGAGCGAGCCTGCTTCTTGTGGTGGCGACACCCTTGTTTTATAACAAGCTGATATTCCCGATACTCGTAAAGCTCGGCAGATACTACTATCTCAACGACTTCGAGTGGAACAATATGTTCGCGGTGATGCTTGTGATGGCTGTGTTCTTTATGTTCTTCTTCAAGAACAGAGAACGTGAGGATAACAGTATGCAATGCGGATTTCTTATGGCTCTTCCGCTCCAGGCTCTTGCGTTTTATATCCCCGTGTTCTCCCGTTTGGCAAGCGCGGTATTCTTTAACTTTATCTGCGTGCTTTTGCCGAACACGATCTTTAGGCTTGAGACAAGGAGTCAGAGACTTCAAGCAAACACGGTGGCATATATCGGACTTTTCGCTTTCTATCTATACACTATGATTGGCAGCGTGCTGGTGCCGTACGTTCCGTTCTGGGCAGTATGACAGAGCCGCTATTGGTGGAGAAATGTTAAAAAAGCTTATAAGAAAATACAAGGACTCGGACGTTGTGTTCAAGGCGAGCATCTGGTTCGTTCTGGTCACCGTCGTAAACAACGCCGCGTCCTTCCTCACTCAGCCGATAGTAAACCGAATACTGAGCGTAGAGGAGGTAGGAATATACGGAGTATATCTCACCTGGAACTCCATTCTCTCTATTCTCTCGACCTTCAACCTTTGCTACGGCGTCCTTGAGGTGCTGATAACCAAGGACAAGGCAGACTCGGACAATATCGTTTCCTCGCTCTCGACTATGAGCAGCATCATCTGGACGGTATTCTTCGCGCTGGTGTTCATTTTTATAGATCCCATCTCGGCGCTTCTCAAGCTCAAGCCGATATACATCGTCGTCCTTGCGCTTACCGTGTGGGGAGACGCGATGGTGCAGTTCTGGTGCGTCAAGAAGAGATTTTTCTATCTTTACAAACAGTATTCTGCGCTGATGGTGGCGCTCTTCGTCATAAAGAGCGTGCTCAGCGTTACGATGGCGTACTCCTTTACCGACAGAGTGCTCGGACGCGTGCTCGGTATGTGTCTGCCGCCTCTTTTGGCGGCGGTGGTGCTGTATATCTCCTCGCTCAAGCGCACGGGGCTTCGCGGCATCACGAAATATTGGAAGAGAGGCATCAAATTCAATATCCCTCTCATTCCGCACTACCTCTCCTCGATACTTCTGGCATCCTCGGATAAGATAATGATCCAGCATCTCTCGGACGAGACCTCGCTCGGACTCTACTCGCTTGCCTACACCTTCTCAGGCCTCGCGCTGATAGTCTTCAACGCGGTCAACAACGCCTACACCCCTACGGCCTACGAGCTGATAAGGGCAGAGAACTACAAGGAGCTTTCAAAAAAGACCAAGCCGATAATCTTCATCGCGGTAGCCTTCTCGATACTGCTTATGCTGATGGCGCCCGAGGGAGTCTACATCATCGGCGGCAAGGAGTATCTGCCCTGCCTTGAGATAATACCCATCCTCGTGCTCGGCATCTTCTTCTCCTCGTTCTACTTCATTTTCTCAAATATCGAATTCGTCTACGAGCGCACCAAGCTCGTATTCCCCATAACTCTGCTCGGCGCGGGACTGAACATAGTGCTCAACTACATCTTAATTCCCAAGATGGGCTACGGAGCGGCGGCTTACACCACGCTTATAAGCTATATCGTGGTCGCGCTCTGCCACTATCTCGCAACTCTTCGCATCGTCAAGCGCAACGCCTACCCTATGGGCACGATCTGCATCTATCTCGGAGTGCTGATCGGAGCAACGCTGCTGATGCCGCTGATATATAAAATACATTTCCTGCTTCGCTATCTGATAGTGCTGGCAACAGTCGCCGCACTCGGATCTGTGCTGCTTCGCGGCAGGCGCCCTGCGGGAAACGACAAAAACGGAGGAAACGATGAAGCAACTGACCTTTGAAGAATATAAATCCGTCGAGATCGGAATACTGCTCGACGTTGCGGAGTTTTGCGAGAAGCATTCGCTGACCTACTTCATCGCCTACGGCACGCTGATAGGCGCGGTAAGACACAAGGGCTTCATTCCGTGGGACGACGACGTTGACATATATATGCCCCGTCCCGACTACGAGCGCTTCATCGAGCTTTTCAAGGGCGACGCCAAGCCCGAGCGACTTGAGGCTATATCCCCCTCGCACAGACTCTCTCACCACTCTTTTATGAAGATAATCGACACGCGCACCGTAAAGCACGAGGACGGCTACCGCTACCCGAGCGGCACGCTCGGCGTGGACGTCGACGTTTTCGTGGTCGACGGACAGCCTGACGACGACGCCGAGTTCGAGCGCTGGTTCAAAAAGCTCTACCGCCTCTATCTGCTCGATTATCTCTCCTGCAGGAGCGGAGACGGAAGCTTCAAGCGTAAGCTCGCGCATATCGGCATAAAGCTCCTCAATATCTTCCTCCCCTTAAAGAAGATAAGAGAGAAGACCGAGGCTCTCCACGCGAAATACCCCTACGGCACGACAAAATACGCAGGAGCTATCAATGGGATCTGCAACAACCGAGGCGACCGCGCCCCGACCGAATGCTTTGAGGGCAGCGAGTGGTGCGACTTTGAGGGATACCGCTTCAGAATCCCCAAGGGCTACCACGAGATAATGACTCGCCTCTACGGCGATTATATGCAGCTGCCTCCCGAGGATCAGCGCGTAGCGCCGCACACCGTCAAGGCGTATTGGAAGGACGGCGCGGAAACAAAGACTAATGAAAATGAGAAAGGAAACGGAAAATAATATGCAAGCAATTATTTTGGCGGCAGGAATGGGCAGAAGGCTCAAGGAGCTGACACAGAACAACACCAAGTGCATGGTCAAGGTAAACGGCGTAACGCTTATAGAGAGATTGCTCTCTCAGCTTGAGAAGTACGCGCTCTCGAGAATAGTCATCGTAGTAGGCTACGAGGGACAGAAGCTCGTCGATTACATCGCGACTCTCGGCATAAAGACGCCGATACAGTACGTTGAGAACCCCATCTACAACAAGACCAACAATATATACTCTCTCGCACTCGCAAAGGACTACCTCTGCGAGCAGGATACGCTTCTCTTTGAATCAGACCTCATCTTCGAGGACGCCGTTATCGACGCCATCGTAAACGATCCCCGCCCCTCGCTCGCGCTCGTTGACAAATACGAGAGCTGGATGGACGGTACCTGCGTGACTCTCAACGAGCAGGACGAGATAACATCCTTCGTTCCCGGCAAGCACTTTGACTTCAAGCGCATCGACGAGTATTACAAGACGGTAAATATCTATAAGTTTGATAAGGACTTCTCAAGAACTCACTACGTTCCGTTCCTTGATGCCTACTCAAAGGCGATGGGTAACAACGAATACTACGAGCAGGTGCTCCGCATAATCACCATGCTCGACGATCCCGAGATCAAGGCAAAGAGACTTAGCGGCGAGAAATGGTACGAGATAGACGATATTCAGGATCTCGACATCGCGACCTCTATGTTCTCGCCCAACGCCGAGGATAAGGTCGCGCTCCTTCAGAGCCGCTACGGCGGATATTGGCGCTATCCTCAGCTTATTGACTTCTGCTACCTCGTCAATCCCTACTTCCCGCCCAAGAGAATGGTGGACGAGCTCAAGGCAAGCTTTGACGTGCTTCTGACTCAGTACCCCTCGGGAATGAAGGTCAACTCGCTGCTCGCCGGCAGAAACTTTGACGTTCATGCCGAGAATATCGTGCTCGGCAACGGCGCCGCAGAGCTTATCAAGGCGCTCATGGAGAGACTTGAGGGCAAGACCGGATTTATCCGCCCCACCTTCGAGGAATATCCCAACCGCTACGACAAGAGCAACTCGGTATGCTTCTATCCGAAGAACGAGAATTTCTCCTACACCGCCGACGACGTGATGAGCTTCTTTGGCGACAAGGAGATCAAGAACCTCGTAATAGTCAACCCCGATAACCCCACGGGCAATTATATTCAGAAGAAGGATCTTCTCCGAATGGTAGAGTGGGCAGAGGAGAAGGGAATGACCCTCGTTATCGACGAATCCTTCGTTGACTTTGCCGACGAGCTCGACTCCACACTGATAACTCAGGAGATACTCGACGCGCATAAGAGCCTCTACGTAATGAAGAGCATCTCGAAGTCCTACGGCGTGCCCGGACTCCGCCTCGGCGTGCTCGCGTCGGGCGACGTCGAGACCGTGAGCGCGATCAAGAAGGACGTCGCGATCTGGAACATCAACTCCTTTGCCGAGTTCTATATGCAGATATACGAGAAGTACGCGAAGGACTACGTCAAGGCAATGAAGCTCTTCAGAGCCGAGAGAGCGCGCTTCGCGACGGGGCTCTCAAAGATAGAGGGCGTGCGCGTGATTCCCTCGCAGGCGAACTACTTCATGCTTGAGCTGACGGGCGGGATCACCTCTGCAGAGCTTACAAAGAAGCTGATGCTCAATCATAACCTCTTTATCAAGGATCTCTCGGGCAAGACGGGCGGAGAATTCATCCGCATCGCGATCCGCAATAAGACCGATAACAATAAGCTCCTCGCCGCACTTAAGGCAGAGCTTTGATCCGCACACGAAAAAGAATAGACAACAAAAAGCCGTTTGAGAGCATCAAACGGCTTTTTTGTATCAAGCCTTCCCTTGCGAGGGAATCTTGTCGCAAGCGACGCGGCTTGCGGTGGATGAGTAGTCCGTAATATCCTTGATTTAAAAGCAAAATAATATTGTTACCGCCGGTTATAAAGGTATCATTTTGTTTAAAAAGGGTCTGTCGTGCTGCTTCGCTTCGCTCAGCGTAAAGTTTGCTTTGCAAACGTTTAGGCGCCAACCCCTACCGATTTGTGCAAAATTTAATCTTCTGGTCGTAGGGCGGGGGCTTGCTCCCGCCGTATTACAATCCCTCCGTCATTTTCTTGCGAAAATGCCACCTCCCTTTACACAAGGGAGGCGCTTTTGCGGTTATCTCTTTATAATTTGGTGTCACCTTTGTTGATTGTAGGGACAGGCGTCCCCGACTGTCCAAAAGGGCGGATATGGAATCCGCCCCTACGGTCAAAACGTCAAAATTTCCACCAAAATCGGTAGGGGTTGGCGCCCTCGACAACCTACACAAAGAAAACCCCAAGAGGAAATAATCCTCTTGGGGTTTATACGTTTAATATTTTGCGAATGTATTACTTTGTAGACTATTCCGCAGAAGCGGTCTCTGTAGTAACGTTTCCTGTCTCTATATCAGCAGCGGTAATAAAAGAAGTAACTCCTGTGGGAGTTTTGTCAGTTACGCTCGTATCGACAAGCTTTCCATTTGCAACCTGAACATAGTAGGTGCCTACCTTGATCCAGCAATCTTCTACTTCGACGTCCTTCTCTGCAGCGACAGCGACGTACTCGGTGTAAATGGTTCTTGCTTCCTGAAGAGCAGCGGACTTTTTAGCCTTAGTTGCAACACCTGCAAAAGTAGGAATAAGTACACCAGCAAGAATTGCGATAACTGCGATTACAATTACGAGCTCAACGATTGTGAAGCCCTTACGGTTATTCTTTCTCATTTTAATTTCTCCTTACGTTTATAAAGGTATTGCCCAAGGGATACTTGGGCAATACGAATATGTTATTTTAGTTCAAAGCGATTGCGGTGCCGTTAATGGTGAGAGAACCAGTGCTACCGTCAGTCTTCTTAGTGATAGTGTATTCACCATCTATGGTTACGGTCGCCTTTGCTCCCAAAACGCCATGGCTGATAGCAACCTTTGCTACCTTTGTTTCTCCGTTGTAGTGTTCGCAACCATTGAATTTAGCGCTAACCTCTCCGGAATAGCCTCCTACTGCGCCATCTACAAAGTAAATAGCCGAACCGTCTGCAGGGGAAACGAATTTGCAGTTGTTAAACTCATGTGTGCCATCTTTGAGCGTAACGGCATTTCCTTCGCTACCAGTTGCTGTGAATGTGCTGTTGTTAGCAACAAAGTTAGCGTTTATAGAGCAGAAGAAAGGCTTAAGTACTGCTGAAATTTTAGAGTTTTCAATAGTAACTCGAGCACCATCCGCGGCAGCAGCTGTACTATTGGTCGCGATACCCCAGTCGCCCTTGCCGTTGATTTTGCAATCCACAATCGAGGTGTCCGAAAAACCTTTTACAAATACGGTTGTTTTTGCAGTGCTTTCAATTACAACGTTCTTCAAGGAAAGAGAAGATTCAAGGTTTCTAATACCTTCATCATTGTTGCCAGAGAGCACTAATGTTCCGTTCTTAATTTCAATCTTTCCACCTTTGTATGCATACACGAGGGGATTCTTTTCTCCGTCAGCCGTTATGGTAAGCTTTTTGCCGTTAAGGTCTATTACGGCAGCATCTCCCGTGAGCGCATTTATCTGTACATTAGAGGTCACATCTTCTTTTAAAGTAATGATAACAGGAGCTGCATCGCTGGAGTTATGAATAGCCTCTTTAATGTCGTTGCCAGCTGTGCTGCTATTCGAAATTTCTATCGTTGTTCCAAGTCCGTTGTTAGAAAGAAGTTCCCAGCCGTCCTTTACGTCTTTGGAATCGCCAACAAGAACGACCTTGTTGTTAGCCTTGTCCCAATAGAAAGCGTAACCCTGAGTTACGGGAACGAGACCGCCCTCAACGTTTACGAGAGCCTCGTCAAGAGCCTTCTTTGCTGTAATGAGATTTGCGGGCTTGCCGTTTTCAGCCTCGTACATAGCGAGAGCTGTGTTCATCTGACGAACTGCCTGCTCATCTGCAGAAAGGTTTGCCTTCTTGATAATGCCTGCGAATGTGGGAATCAGAACCGCTGCGAGAATTGCAATTACAGCAATTACAATTACAAGCTCAACGATTGTGAAACCCTTTTTGTTGTTTCTTTTAATCATTTTGATTTTCTCCTTTAATTAAATAAATAAAATTGTTTTAAAATAAAACTTTGAAGTTATCTCGATATTGGATCAGAGCCAAAATACGAGAGCGAGTACAACTGCAAGAGCAAGAGCTCCGGCAAAATATCCCCAAGCAATGGTCGGCTTAACGGGAGCCTTCCAGTCGAACTTTTTTGTGTTATCTGCCATGAAATTATCC
>JAFVRA010000063.1 GCA_017504545.1 Clostridia bacterium
AGATTTCGCTCTCTGCGGAGAGCGACCAAGGCTCTGCCTTTGGAAACCGCAAGCTTTTTGAAAAAAGCTTGAGCAAAACCTTTGCAATGGTGCAGTTCATACTCAAGCTTTTCCTTCATTAAAGTTCTTTGGATCAACCTTTCTTTTAAGAAAGGTTGAAAAAACACTATACCCTAACTAACTTCCTTCCCTCATCCCCTCCGGAATATAAGAAAAACGCATTTTCTCTTTGGTCTTGGGGTGGGTAAAGCCAAGCTCGGTGGAGCAGAGCGCGAGAGATTTACCCGATTCGGCAGGTGCGCCGTATCTTCTATCTCCGCAGAGCGAGAGTCCGCGCGATGCAAACTGCACTCTTATCTGGTGTGTGCGCCCCGTATGGAGCTTTATCTGCACGAGCGTGCGCTTACCGTCGGGGTGGTGCGAGATGACCTCGTATTCAAGCGACGCCGCCTTAACTCCCTTGCGCTCTCTTTGCACCACGAAGGATTTTCCGCGCGCTCTGTCGTAGTAAAGCAGATCGCAGAGCGTGTCGCTCTCCTTCTCGGGCACTCCCCACAGCCAAGCGCGGTAGCTCTTCTCCCATCTGCCCTCGCTTATGTCGGCAGAGAGCGTCGCCGCCGCTTTAGCGTCAAGCGCGTATATCATCAACCCCTCGGTCTCCTTATCAAGTCGGTGAACGGGATAGATAGCGCTTGGCGGCGCTTCTCCACGCTCGGCTCTGATGGCGGCGAGCGATTCTGCGAGCAGGTCGGGCATCTCTCCCTCAGAGAGAACTCCCGCAGGCTTTATGGCAACCGCTATATATTTATCCTCATAAAGAATTTTCGTCATCGTCTCTCCTCTCACTTTCAACGGCAAAGAAGCTTTTGCTTCTGTACTCTCGCGGAGAAATGCCCATCCGCTTCGAGAAGGCTCGGTTGAAGGTGCGGACGGTGTTAAATCCGACGGCGTCGGATATCTCGCTTATCGATAGATTGCTCTCGGAGAGCTTGCGGCAGGCGTTGGATATACGGATAGAGTTGATATAGTCGTTAAAGCCCATATTGAGCTTCTGATTCATAATGTGCGAGATGTAATATTTGTTGATGTGCAGCTTCTTCTCAAGCAGATCGAGCGAGAGCGGCTCGTAGTAGTGCGCCATGCAGTAATTCATCACGCTTCCGATAGCGTGAATATCCTCGGCGTTTATCTTCTTGAAGGTCGCCATATCAAAGAGCCTGCCGAGGAATGCGACGAGAAATCCGCGAAGGATTATATCTCTGTACTGAGTTTTGGGGCTTGAATAAAGCTCGGAGATCTTTCTTGCAAGCGAGATAAGCTCGCCGTCTCTTGCCGCGCCTCTGATGATATTTTTCTCGGGGAGATACTCGTTAAAGAGCGTGGTAAACTCAGAGAGAAGCTGAGGGTCGGCGATAAACAGGATATGCTCCTCTTGGATCTTGGTATCAAATCGGTGTATCTGGTTCGGGAAGATAAGTATTACGTCTCCGCCGCGAGCGATCTCGGGGGGCGCGTTGTCCACGGACACCTCGGTCTCGCCCTCAAAGATAAATGCTATCTCGATATTAAAATGCAGGTGCATAGAGCATTCAAGACCGTGTTCCTTGATGTCTCTGCAATAGAACGCCGAGCTTTTGTTCTCGTAAAAGGCTTGCATAGCTTCATCCCCCTTCCGCTTTTATTTTCAGTTATAAGTTTATCACAAACACGCCGCTTTTTCAAGTGTATGGCGCATATTTTTCTGCGCCGCTAAAGCTAAAAAGCGTTTTGATGGCGGCTTTTGTGGGGATAATAGCCTCAAAAGGAATTTTCGGGAGGAGTTTTATGAGGATACTTATGCTTTGCGACAGTATGGGAACGGGGGGTGCTGAGACTCATATACTGACGCTGTGCGAGTGCCTTGTGCGCCGAGGTAACGAGGTAACTCTGCTCTCGGGCGGCGGCTCGCTCGTGCCGTCTCTTCTCTCCTGCGGCGCAAGGCATATCACTCTCCCTCTCGCCTCGCACTCGCCGCTCGATATGCACAGGTGCAGAAGATATATCTCGCGCCTTATAAGAAAAGAGCGCTTTGACGTGGTGCATTCGCACTCGCGCCTATCCTCAACTCTCGTCTCTGACCTCGCCAAGTGCCGCGGACTGCCTCTCGTTACGACTGTCCACGCGCGATTTTCGCTGACACCACTGAGGCGCTACCTCAGCCGTTGGGGAGATCTTTCGGTGGCGGTAAGTCAGGATCTCAAGCAATATCTGATAGATAATTACGGCGTCGCGCCCGAGAATATCAGTGTGATACACAACGGCGTTGACGGCTCGCGCTTTTCTCCGCGCGTGAGAGAGGGCGCGCTTACCGTCGGGTTTCTCAGCCGTCTTGACGGCGATTCCTCGCTTGGCGCGAGGCTTCTGTGCGAGATAGCGCCGAGGCTGTACGAGCGAAGCAGAGGCATCAGAATTATTATCGGCGGCGGTGGCGAGGAGCTTGAGAGCATCAAAGGACTTGCAAGAGAAGCAAACGAAATAATAGGCGAGGAGTGCATCGCTTGTGTCGGCGAGGTAGCCGATACGTCTGCCTTTCTTGGCGCGTGCGATATTTTCGTGGGAGTTTCGCGTGCCGCGATCGAGGCGTCGCTCTGCTCGGCGGCGGTGGTGCTTTGCGGAAACGAGGGATTTGGCGGGATACTTGATGAGGATAATTTTCTTTCTGCGCGACTCTCTAATTTCTGCGCTCGGGGAGACGGGGCGGCAGACGGGGAGAAGCTGCTTGCGGCTCTCTCGGCGCTCTTAGCCGAGGGACGAGAGGTACTACGCGCGAGAGGCGAGATGCTTCGCGCGCTATCCTTGCGATATTGCTCGGCAGAGCGCGCGGCAGCAGAGACCGAGAAGGTTTATAGGCGCGCGTGTCGCTTCTCGGGCAAGAGAGGGGGCAGTCTGCTCTGCGGATACTACGGCTTTGGCAATATGGGCGACGACATTCTGCTTCGCGCGGCGGCTGAGAGGGCGAGAACAGAGTTCTCAGACGGCAGAGTCCGCGCCCTCACCAACGGCGGCAAACGTGACGCTCGCCGCTTCGGTCTTGCTTGCACCTGCCGCCATTTCCCGATCAGCGTGATACTTGAGATAGCCCGTTGCCGACGGCTGATATTCGGCGGCGGTACGCTTCTACAAAGCGAGACGAGCCGCCGATCCTTTGTATATTACGCCTCACTTCTGATGATCGCTCGTCTTTTTCATAAGGGCTGTATCCTTTGGGGAAACGGCATCGGCGGTGTCAAGGGAAATTTTGAGAAGAGATTGCTCGCTTTGGCTCTTGGCGGTTGCAAATATATAGGGCTTCGCGATATGCGCTCGCTGGCTATCGCAAGGCATATCCTTAAGGATAGCGCCAAGGAGAGCGCCGTCGCGCTCGAAGCCGACCTTGCCGAGAGCGCCGAGAGCCTTTATTCAAGCGGCGAGAGGGCGGTTCATCTGTTACGCGGACTTTTCGGAGATCGGAGCGGCGAGATAGTGGCGGCGATGCCTCGCAGAAGGAGCAGTGAGGAAGATATACTGCATCTTTCAAAAATGCTCGCATCAGAGAAGAGGCGCGGCGCTGAGATACTGTTTATAGTAATGAACTCGAGGGAGGACAGAAGAATATGCGAGGAGCTTGCGCGCTCGCTCGGTGGCAAGACTCTCCACGGGATATGCTTCGGAGACGCCGTTGAGGTGCTCAGAAAATGCAAGCGCGCATACTCGATGCGCCTGCACGGGCTGGTTGCGGCGCATCTTGCGGGAGTTGAATTCTTCGGCTTTGGCGAGGACGAGAAAATAAAAAGATATTGCGCCGAGAGGGGTGGAGCTTTTCTCTCGGCAGAAGAAAAAGAATAATTTTGCTTGAAAATTAAGCCCCAAGTCTTTACAACTGTGCCCGATTGTGCTATAATCTTATCCGTTAGCAAACTACAAGGATCGGCGTGAGGCGTAAAATGAGTAACAAGCAATGCTTTTTGAAAGGAATGAAGGCGGGAATACCCATAGCTATGGGCTATTTTGCCGTCGCTATAGCTCTCGGTATAGCGGCGGTGCGCGCGGGCGTTGGCGCTTTTGCCGCGGCATTCGCGAGCCTGCTCAACAACGCATCTGCAGGCGAGTATATCGCATTTACGCTCATCGCCGCAGGCGCGTCCTACATGGAGCTTATCACTATGGAGGCAGTCGCAAACGCGCGCTATCTGCTTATGTCCGCCGCGCTCTCGCAAAAGCTCAAGGAGAATACTTCGATCTTCAAGCGACTGCTTTTAGGCTTTACCGTGACCGACGAGATCTTCGGCGTTTCTATGATGCAGGAGGGCTATCTCAATCCCTATTTCACCTACGGAGCTTTCGTGGTGGCAACAACGGGCTGGACGGGCGGAACTCTGCTCGGCGCGCTTATGGGAGATATTCTGCCCGCGAGCGTGGTAACGGCTCTGAGCGTAGGACTTTACGGAATGTTCATCTCGGTATTCGTGCCCGAGGCAAAGAAGAACAGGATAGTCGCGCTGCTGGTGCTCGTGAGCTTCGTTCTCTCGGCGGCGTTTGAGTATCTGCCTTATATCAGCACGCTCTCAAGCGGTCTGAGGGTAATTATCCTCACGGTAGTTATCTCTCTGGGCGCGGCGCTACTCTTTCCAATAAAGGAGGAGAGCGATGCATAACACCTATATTTATATCTTATGTATGGCGGCGGTGACCTATCTTATCCGCGTGCTTCCGCTCACGCTTATACGGAAGCCTATAAAGAATAAGACCGTGCGCTCCTTCCTCTATTACGTGCCCTACGTTACGCTTGCGGTTATGACCTTCCCGGCGATAGTCGAGTCAACCGATTACGCCATCGCAGGCGTGCTTGCGTTTATCGCAGCACTCGTCCTCGCTTATTTTGGCAAGAGCCTGCTCTTCGTCGCAGTCTCATCCTGCGTTGTAGTATTCGTGACAGAGCTTCTGATAAGATTGTTTTGTTGATTAAAAAGAAGCTTCCGACAAAAAGATCGGAAGCTTCTTTTTTTCTTAAATCCCTTTACAAAAGAAAATAATTGTGTTATAATGAATTTACCACACAAATTGAAAAAACTTTATTAACCCTAACCATATATATGGGTGGAGTGTATCTTTTTACTATTTTATTTTTGGTAAAAACGTATGCTCTGTTTCTGTACGCTCGCGCTCAAGTGGTTAGAGATGTTTTCAGATTCAATTTGTGTGGTAGCAATGGGGTCATGCGTTTTTCGTGCGTGGCTTCGGCTACGCACTTTTTTGTAAGACGAAAACCCCGCCATAGTGGCGGGGTTCCATAAAGGCTATGCCGATGAGCAGAAAGCAGATAA
>JAFVRA010000004.1 GCA_017504545.1 Clostridia bacterium
ATCCTCGCGCAACGCGCGAGATTGGGTTCGCATACCCCGTCCGAAGATCGACAAGCTCGCTTGTCAGGCGAAGGACGTGGGGTATATTCGCCGAAGGCGAAATTCTCGCGTGAACAATAGGATTTCCGATAGTAATTTATTTTGCCCTCTCAGGCCGCATGCGCGTCCAGCTCTCCCAAAGGGCGAGCCTTTTAGAATAAAAGCTTATGACTTTCCCGATTTTAATCTACCAAAGCAAAAGACCACCTCAAGCGACGCTTGAGGTGGTCTTTTCTTTTATACCATCGGTACGTAAACCGATTCAAACAATACAACAAATACGATGGATACTACCATAAACGCGAGTCCTACGAAGAAGAGGAAGGAATAACCGTGAGGCACCTTGTCCTTCTTGGACATCTTGTAATCGTAGTATGTCTGATGCTCTTTTCCTTTTTTGTAAAAGGGAATCAGCATTCCGCCGACACGGGTAGCCGCGTAAGCAATACCGTCAAAGAAGCCCGTGGAGCTTATCCAGATGAGCGCTGAGATCATTATGAGCAGTACGCCCGGAATGGTGAATGCATCAGCCAGATATTTGTATTTGTCAACGAGCTCAGTTGCACTCCAGAAGTCGCGGAGATGAAGCGCCAAAAGGCTTACAAGTCCTGCGGCGACTGTTGTGATAGCATACTGAAGAATCACCTTTCGGTAGTTCCTCATACGCCGAACTCCTCTTTATACGCCTTCTCCTCTGCATCGTTGCAATATACGAAGTGTCCGGGGCAGACCTCTCTGAGCGAGGGCTTGTCAACCGAATAATCGTGTGCCAATGCAGCGTTGTAGGTAATTCTCTGTCTCTGCTTCTCGGTGTGAGGGTCAGGCTGAGGAATTGCCGACAGGAGAGAACGGGTGTAGGGGTGCATAGGATGCGCGAAAAGCTCGTTGGAGTCCGCAAGCTCTACCATATTACCGAAGTACATAACGCCGATTCTGTCGGAGAAGTACTTAACTACCGAGAGGTCGTGCGCTATGAAGAGAATGGTAAGTCCGAGGTTCTCGCGAAGCTCGTTGAGAAGGTTGATGACCTGTGCCTGAATAGATACGTCAAGTGCCGAGATAGGCTCGTCGGCGATGATCATATCGGGGCGCATGATAACAGAACGCGCAATACCGATTCTCTGGCGCTGACCGCCCGAGAACTCGTGAGGATAACGACCCGCGTGCTCGCGTACAAGACCAACGAGCTCAAGGATCTCGTAAACCTTCTCCTCAAGGTACTTCTTGTCCTTGATTCCGTTGATAACGAGTCCCTCGGAGATGATCTCCTTAACTGTCATACGGGGGTTAAGAGAAGCGATGGGGTCCTGGAAGATCATCTGGATCTTGGTTATAAGCTTGGTCTTCTTAGCAATGCGAACGTCGTTCTTGTACTGCTTCTTCAGCTCTGCGATCTTCATAGGATCTTTGGTAGCCGCTATCTTAGCGTCATAATCCTTCTTGAGCTGTGCAACGAGAGATCTTGCATAATCTCTGTCACTGTACTTGTTGTCGTGATGAGCAGAAGCGATCGCTGCCTTGTTCTCGGCAACTATCTTAGCAAGCTCTGCCTTCTTCTCGGCAACCTTTTCCTTGCAATCGGGCTCGTTTTTAGCCTCGAGCTCCTTTATTTCAGCGGCAATTCTCTTGCGCGCGGACTTGATGGCCTCCTTGTAGGAAAGAGTACCTGCCGCAACGCGCTGGCCCTTGAAATAAACATTTCCGGAGGTAATGTCATAGATCTTGATGATAGAACGTCCTGTGGTGGTCTTTCCGCATCCCGACTCTCCAACAAGGCCGAATACCTCGCCCTTGTAGATGTCAAAGCTTACGTTATTTACCGCCTTGTTGACGTACTTACCGGATTTGAAATATTGACAAAGGTTTTCAACTCTTAAGAGAACTTCTCTATTCTGCTCTGCCATATTACATTCCTCCTCTCTTCTTCATTCTTTCGATTCTTTCCTTAATGATCTGAGGAGGCTCAACCTTGGGTGCTTCGGGATGCAAGAGCCAGGTTGCTGCCCAGTGAGAAGGAGTTACGTCAAACTGAGGAGGCTGCTGCTCGAAGTCTATCTTCAGCGCGTACTTGTTACGAGCCGCGAAAGCATCACCCACGGGGGGATAGATCATGTTAGGAGGAGTTCCGGGGATAGCCTCAAGCTTTTCCTCTGTATCAAGGTCAGGCATCGAGGAAAGAAGCGCCCAGGTGTAAGGATGACGAGGATCGTAGAAGATGTCGTCGGCAGTGCCGTACTCAACTATCTTACCCGCATACATTACGGCGATCTTATCTGCAATATTCGCAACGACGCCAAGGTCGTGAGTGATGAATATTACCGAGAGATTTCTTTCCTTCTTAAGATTGTTGATAAGCTCAAGGATCTGAGCCTGAATGGTAACGTCAAGCGCCGTTGTGGGCTCGTCGCAAATGAGGATATCGGGGTTAGCGGAAAGAGCGATAGCGATAACTATACGCTGTCTCATACCGCCCGAGAACTCGAAGGGGTACTGGTTGTAACGGATTCTGGAATCAGGAATACCAACCTCGTCCATGAGCTTGATAGCCTTTTCCTTAGCCATACGCTTTGTAAGCTTATAAACTACGAGAGAAGCCTTTTCCTTAAGGGAATCGATGAATGCGATAGCTCTTGCGGAGAAGTCAACGTTCTCTGCGTTTGCAACGTCGTTTTCGTACTTGGTTGCGATGTTGTTGATGATCTTAAGGATGTTGTCGGTCAGATCGTCGAGGTCGTAAACGACTGCGGGAACGACCTTCCAGTCAACAGTCTTGCCCCTCTTGACAAGCTTTTCTCTCTTAGCGCTCTGCTTCTTGAATCTTGCCTCTTCCTTGGGGTTGTTCTTAACGGCGAGGAAGTACTTGTCGATAGCGTTGTTCAGCGCGGAGCCAAATGTGTAGGTAGCGCTATCCTTAACGATATCGAGCTTGTCGATACAGTTGGAAACGAGGGCAGAGAGCTTCTTTGCCTGTGCCTTTGCACCCTTCTTGTCAAACTTCTTGGTTCCAAAGTAGGTGCGAGCCTCGGGAATAGCCTCGAGGACCTTCTTCTTTGCGGCGATGGATCTCTCAGCAGAGTGCTTGATAGCAGAGGTTTCAAGGCTGATGAAGTCCTTCATGAAGTTTTCGTCAAGGAACTTAAGAGTCATCTCGTTAAGCTCGTCGATGGACATATCAACGAGAGTAGCCGAGGGGTTCATCATAGAATAGTAGCCTATTCTGAAGAAGTCGGGACGGCTTGCGGAGAGTATCTCCTCAAGAGTAGCCTTGAGCTCTGCGAGAGCCGCCATGACCTTCGCTGCGGACTCCTCGCTCTTTTCATCGTAGGAGGACTTGAGAGAAGCTACCGTGGTAGCGTAAGCCGCGAGCTTATCGTCGTAGCCTGCGGAAAGGAACTTATTAGTAACTCTGGGAAGCTTTTTAGCAATATCGCCGAGCTTTTCCTTTACGTTGATCTTCTGATGTCTCTCCATATAAGAGAGCATCTCGCCGATGTCCGCAATAAGCTCCTGCGCCTTGTCGTGTGCGTCGTTATAAGCGGTCTCGTACTTGATAGCTACGATATTGAACTTATCAAAGGTCTTGATCTTCTCAGAGATCTCAGCGCTTGCGGCGCTTCCGTGGACCTCGATAAGATTTTTCTTAAGGCAAGCGAGCATTGCGTTGAACTCCTTGCGGGAGATCCTTCTCGACGCCTTGTTCTTAAGAAGCATAGCCTCTGTGATCTGCTTACCGATCTTAACGATAGGGTTAAGAGAGGAGAGCGGATCCTGGAAGATCATAGCGATCTTGTCGCCTCTGATCTTGTGCATTTCCTCCTCGTCTATCTTGAGAAGGTCCTTACCGTCGAAGAGGATCTCTCCGCCCTCAACGATAGAGTTACCTGCAAGGATGCCGAGGATCGCCTTAGTGGTTACGGATTTTCCCGAGCCCGACTCACCAACGATAGCGAGAGTCTCGCCCTTTTCAATATCAAAGGAAATATCGCGAACAGCCTTGACCGTACCGCCTTGCGTACGGAAGGAGATCTTCAGATTATTAACTTCAAGAATCTTTCCCATAGATCAATCCTCCACACCGCGCAAAGACGGGTTAAATGCATCACGAAGTCCGTTGCCGAACAGGTTGAAGCTTATCATCAAAAGTGAAATTACGATAGCAGGGAATATCATCAGGTGGGGGTAGGTGGTCCAGATGCTGCTCGCATCAGAAAGCAGCGTACCGAGAGACGTCATCGAGGAGCCGCCAAGGTTGACGATTCCGAGGAAGGAGAGCATACTCTCGCTGAAGATAACGCTGGGGATAACGAGTGCAGAGGACGTGATGATAGTACCAAGCGAGTTGGGGAAAATGTGCTTCCAGATAATTCTTCTGTCGCGCGCGCCGAGCGTTCTTGCCGCCATAACGTACTCCTGGTTCTTAAATCTGTAGAACTGTGTACGTACACGCGAAGCAGTACCGATCCAGCCTGTTACAACGAATGCAAACAGCAAGCTTGGTATCGGTCCGACCTTTTTGGCAAGGTGTAGCTGGAATAGCGTCGAAACGACAACGAAGGGGATTCCTGCGAGAATATCCGAAACTCTTTCGAGGACGATATCGACCGTACCGCCGTAGTAGCCCTCGATAGCGCCGTAGATAGCGCCGAGAACGAAGTTGATCACAGAAACGAATACTGCAACGAGCAACGAGAGACGGATACCGATAGCCATACGGAGAGCAAGGTCATAGCCTTGGCTGTCAGTGCCGAAGAGGTACTCGGGCTCAAAGCCGTTCTGGTACAGGTACCAGTTGTAGTAGAGAACGCGGACGTTGTACTGAGCGGTCTCAAGCGTACCGCCACCGGTGTACTTCCAATAAACGAGGTCGCCGTTCTCATCGCGGAGATAGTTGTCGGTAAAGGTCACGTCGCTGAAGTCGGTGCCCTCACTGTATTCTATCTTCTTTCCTCGCTCGTCAAGAGGATGAAGCTTCTTGTTAGCTCTGTACCAATAGTTAGCGTTAATACCCTTGGGGTCAAGATCCTTAGGATAGTACTTGCTTTCGGTATCAATAAGAGGATAGAGGACGTGAATTCCGGTCTCCTCCTCCCAAGCGCGGATCTTTTCAAATTCCTGCTGCTCGATAGGTCTGTAGATAAATCCTACGTTGAGATAGGTGTCTACCTCTGCGGTGATAGAGTAAGAATCACCCATAATGGGGTCGCTCTTTGCGTTAACGCCGAGAAGCTTCTTGATAGGCATATACTTTTCGGTCGCATCAGAGATAGCAACGGTATTTCCGTCGTATCCGTCAGCGCCAACGCCTATAGCGAGAGCGAGAAGATAGCTTCTGTCGTTGTACTTACGCTCAACGGTACCCTCTGCAACTCCTATCTTGGAGAGGAGCAGGTTACGGGGTCCCATCTTAGCGTAGTAGGGGTCCATAAACTTCGAATCGTACTTGCCCATAGTAAAGAGAGGAGCCATTACAGAGAAGAGAATTATACAAATAATTATAATAGCAGCGCCGATAGAAGCCTTGTTTCTTCTGAAACGGAGCCAAGCGTCCTTGAAGTAGCTTATAGGCTTATCTTCAAACTTCTGGTCAGAGAGTCGCTCGCCCTTGTTGGCGAACTCAAATTTCTCTCTGGGAATGGCATTGAGATCTAATTTTGCTTTACTCATCTTATCTCTCCCCCATTCTTATTCTCGGATCGATAAATCCGTAGCTTATGTCAACGACGATTCCCGCGAGCAAGCTTACGAAGGTGTAGAAGATACTGTCTGCCATGAATACGTCGTAGTCGAGCAGACGAACCGCCTTGATGTAAAGCTGTCCAACGCCGGGAATTGAGAAGATCTGTTCGATAATCATAGATCCGCCAAGAATTCCGATAAAGCTCGAAATGATCATGGGAAGGATCGGAACCATCGCGTTCTTGAGCGCGTGGCGAGTTGTTGCCTGCGCGCGGGTAAGACCCTTGGTGCGCGCGAGAAGCATATAGTCAGATGTAAGCGTCTCGGTAAGCTCGGCACGAGTAAAGCGGCAAAGTCCCGCAATAGAGCCGAAGGAGAGCGCGATAACAGGCATGATCATACTCTTGAGCATAGCAGGGGTGAACCATGAGCCGCCTGCGTCAGCAAGAGAAAGCACGGTGGGAGAATCAAACCATCCGAGCTTGAAGAAAAGTAAATACTGAACGATAAAGGCATAGACGTAGCTGGGGATAGAAACGAAGAGCATGACTCCCGTGCTTATAACGTGGTCCTGCCATTTGTTTTTCTTTACTGCTGCGAGAACGCCTGCGGCGATACCGATCGGGATAGAGAGAAGCAGCGAGTAAAGGTTAACGAGAACTGTAGGAAGAAGCTTTCCTATAATAAGATCCATAGCGGGAGTCATCTTCTCAACGTACCACGAGGTACCGAAATCCCACTTGGTGAAGATATTTTTAAGATAAATACCAAACTGTACTATCATTGGCTTGTTGTAGCCAAGAGCCTCCCAACGAAGCTTGATCGCTTCCTGCAGGTTCTTCTCCTGCGGCATTTCCTGCGGCAGAAGTCTGATCATTACGAAGCAGATAGCAACGATAACGAAGAGAGTAAAGAACATCAAAAGCAATCTTTTAAGAACGTATTTTAATTGTCCCATATTTTTCTCCTTTCGATTGTTTATCCGTAAAAGAGTAGTAATTCGGTAAACAACCGAAATTTTTTACGGCGATCTACCCAAATATTTTTGATTTTTCAGGGCTGACCGCCCGATATTATTACGAAAGCAATGGGGAGAGCTAACTCTCCCCATCGCAATTTTAGTCTAAACTTAACAATGGTTAGTTAAGGACTTTTTTTAATTACTGATAATCAAGTTCGCCGTTCTCAGCGATCTGACCGTCAACCCAGTTCTTCCATTCAACATCGTCAAGCCTGTAATCCATAAGTCTCATACCGCCGAAGCCGTACATGATGTTGTACTCCTCGGTGTAGTACTCGCACTGGAAGGAAAGCATAGAGCAGATGGTGGTTGCGCAGAGAGGAATACGGTAGTAGGTTTTGAGGAATGCTTCCTCGAGCTGAGCGGTGATAGCAAGCTTAGTTGCATTAGGAGCTGCAGCGTAAGCGCCGTTACCGATCATAGAGTTGGACCACTTCTGCCATGTCATAGTAACTTCCTCGCCGTTAACGGTAAGGGTAAGCTCGTCGGTTCTAGGATTGTAGTTAGCGGCCTCGTTGATGTCGTACTGATCGGGATCCATGTAAATCTGGAAGTTTCTGAAGGGATAGAACGCAGCACCGCCCCATGCACCGTAACCGATAGCATAGTTACCTGCGGGAACCTCGACGTATCTTTCTTCGATGTTACCAACTGCCTCAAGAGTGATCTTGCCGAAGCCAGCCTCGGAAGCAGCAGCGTTGATGTAGTTGTTCATAAGCTCAACCTGCTTGTTATCGTCAGATGTGAGCGCGCCCTTTGCCCAACCGATCTTTATCTTGATCTCAGCACCCTTGGTGTAGAGGCCTGCTGCTACGAGCTCCTCAAGAGCGGTAGCCATAAGCTTCTTAGCCTCGGTGAGGTTGTAGCCTGTGATGGAGTCGTGAGCTTCCTTAAGAGTCTTGTAAGGAGTGCCCTCGCCGTACTGAACACCGTAGAGGTTAACGATAGCCTGCATAGCCTCATCGGTAAGTCTGTAGTTGGTGTTAGCACCGTCGATGCCGTCTTCCTTGTCGTCATCATAGATGTCGTAGTAGTAGAGGCTGTTCATAAGGGAGAACGCGGGCTTGTAAGCCTGAGTTGCGGTTACGAACTCTGCACGGTCGATAGCAAGGCTGAATGCCTTACGGAAGGTCTCGTTAGAGAGAACTACAGAGTTGGTGTTACCCTTAGAGTTGTCCATCTCCTTGAGGTGCTCAAGGTTGGTGTTGAAGAAGAAGGACATTGTGTATGTCTCGTCAACCTTGTAGAGTTTGTCAGAGAGAGCGTAGGTAGAGAGCTCGTCTGCGGAAGGAGACCAGTCAGAGAGCTGACCCTTAAGGAACAACTGCTTCATAGCAGTCTCGTCCATAACGTCGATAACGATCTTGGTTGTCTTGTACTGCTGACGCTTCTCGCCGTCAACCTCGAAGTTGGTGAAGGAGTAGAGGTTGCCGTTCTTATCCTTCTCCCAGCCGTACCAGTTCTCGTTGCGTACGAATACTACCTGCTTACCCTTCTCGAGAGATTCCATCTTGTATGTACCGTAGGACATAGTGGTCTCCTTGGAAGTGCCGTAGGTGGTTGTTACGAGCTCACCGGTGGTATCCTTGAGGGAGTCGTAAAGCTCGGTGTAAACGAGCCATGTATCTGTGCAAGAGGTGAGGAAGTAGTTGAAGCCGATGTAGTTCTGTGTTACGTAGCGGATGGTGTAATCATCAACCTTGTAGCAACCAACGGTATCGTACTCAACCTTCTCGCCGAAGGTGTTGGTGTAGTAGAAGAGAGCTTCCTTAACGTAGTTAGCGCATTCAGCCTCGTCGGTGATGCTGAATACGTTGTTAAGGAGCTTGGTGATAGCGCCGAAGATAGCGTCCTTGTTCTCAGCGGTTACCTTTGTGTAACCGTAAGGGTTAGAATCTTCAGCAAGTCCCTTGAAGAGAGCCTTCATATCAGCGTCGCCAAGGTATTTGTCGTTAAGAGCAGTAAGGCTCAGGTTGTAGAGAGTCATCTGATCGGATGTTACGTTTACGTAGAGAGTTCCGTCAGCGATAGCCTTATCTACGTCGAAGGAGTAGTCAGGGGTATCTTCCTCGCCGTATGCGGGAACGATAGGAGCGTAGATGGGAGCCTCAGAGTTGTAGAACGCTGCACCACCTGCGAGAGCGGACTCGCCGGAGATGTAGAGGTTAGCTCTGTAGTTTCTCATCTTGGAGTCAAGGAGTCTCTTCATGGACTCGATGTAGTCGTCAGCGGTGATCTTCTCACCGTTCTGCCAAGCTGCCTTGGGGTTGAGAGCGATCTCGAATACGAAACCTGCTTCAACGTCAGCTACTGTCTCAGCGCCTGCGGGAAGAGTAGAACCGTACTTAGTGAGGTCGTCCTGGTGATCCTTGGTAACGTCCTTGATGGAAGTAGCCATTTCGTAAACCCACTGATATACACCGTTCTCGGAGTCGAGAATGGACATATCAACGAAGGGAGAAGAAACGTAGCTGAGCATAGACTGGTCAGCGTTTTCTTCCCATGTGTGGGGGTTCCAGTTGGTACCAAGAGCCGTTGTAGCGGTCTTGTAGGTGTAATCCTTACCGTCAGCTACGAAGCCTTCGTCGGGATTGGGGTTATTGCCGCCATCAGTGGGCTTATTATTGTCGGTAGCCTTATCGGTGGGCTTGTTGCCATCAACAGGATCTGTTGTACAAGCAGCGAAAACGCCTACGAGCATAATGAGAGCCATCAGAAGCGACAAAATCTTGATGCTTTTCATTTTTGAATTCCTCCAAAATATTTTTTTATAATATCTGACCTTCCGAAAAAATCGTCAGTGTCCTATATCCGAAATTGATTTTATGATCTGCACGTTTTTCTCTCGCGTGTACGCGCACGTGTACGCGTATAATAATTAAAGAAGATTTTTTGCGACCAACTTTTTCTCCAAAAACGCGTTATGATTTTTTTGAAAACGCGGGTTGCAAATTGCGACAGAATGCAATCATATGTTATATTGTACAGTTTTATTCTGCATTTGTCAAGGCATTTTTGAATTTTTCTTTATTTTTGTGCGATTTTTATTCAAAAAGCTGTTATATTTAGTGAAAAAAACGATAAGTTGGGTAAAAATATTCCATAAAATAGCAAAATGTGTAAATCTTTTTTCTCGACGCCGCACATTCCTGCCTCTCTTGCAAGCTTTGCTTAATGAAACTTTCAAGGCTTTCGTTTGCAAAAAAACAGTTGACAAAACGGGCTGTTAATGGTAAAATAAAATAAAGGTAAGGCAACGCCCTTTTTCCTCAATTTATCAGGAGGTTTTATGAGAGATAAACGTAAGAGCATTTTGCCGGATTCCGATTCGATGATGTACGTTCCCGTACAGGAGCGTCAGCCGTCGTATGCAAAAAGGCACAGACTTAAATGGTCAAAAAGGCTGATCAGAAAGCATCAGCTTAACAGAATAAAGTGCGTTGACGAGGAGGTTCAGGCTCGTATCAACGCCGAGGTTGCCGCTAAGAGCTCGTTTGACGCGGGCGTTGCGGCTGCGGCTGAAAATCTCAGAACCTACGGAGCATCGACCGCCTCCGCAGGCGCGTTCTCCTCGGGAGCGTCTGCATTTGCGGCAGATGTGACTGTGAAGAAGAACGGCAAGGTAAAGCCTGAGAAGGTCAAGAAGCCCAAGAAAAAGCTGAACAAAAAGGCGCTTAAGATAGTTTCTATCATTGCGGCGGCTGCCGTTCTCGCGGCGGCGCTTGGCTTTGGTGCTATGGCGGCGCTCAACAATTTCCTGTTCATTCCCGATGCTGATCTGGCGCTTGAGAATGCGCTCAAGCCGAAGCTTGATCTTGGCACTAAGTTTGATATATCCGATCTTCTGGATAGAGGTAAGATAGAGCTTGTGGCTGACGATATGTCGGATGCGGGGCTCTATTCGGACACCGTTACGCAGACTATAGTCTATAACAAGGACGGCGCAAGCGTCAATACGACGTTTGACAGCCAGGAGTTCAATTTCGTATTCACCGACAAGGGCGCGGCGTTCAACGCGCAGAAGTTTGAGGCTGACAAGTACTACGGCGTCTCGTTTGAGGATCTTACGGAACAGCTTGAGGATTCCTTCCTCAACCCCGACAGCGACAGCATCAATTCGCTCTCGCCTTATGAATACGAGGAGCTGCTTGAGACCGTAAAGGACTTTGAATACATCCTTGAAAACCAGAAGGACTACGAAAAGGACGCGAAGACCGTAGCAAAGGCGCTCGAGGAGGCGTTTGAGGAGAGCACGCTTTCCGAAAACGAGGTATCCTACGGCGGACTCGTGGTATCGGGCGAGGCTCGCTACGCGAGATCGGTAATTTATAACTTCAATAACGGTGACGTTGTCGACTATGCCGAGAAGCTTTCGGAAAAGTTTGATTCTCCCTCGCCCGAGCTTAGCGCGGCGGTGGAAAATCTGCTTTCGATAGACGAGACGAGAAACGCTCTTGAGGACGTTATCGGCGGTTCTGTCGAGGAATGCGGCGATATTGCCGAGATATTCGGCGATCTCGCGGAGCTTCTTGAAACGAGAGACGATGATTGGTCCGCTCGCCTTGTGCTTGCTTACGTCGGCAGAGCGTTTACCGCTATTCAGCTCAGAGTCGTTACTGAGGAAAGTGATATTCTCGCGGTAGTCGACTTTGGCGAGAACCCTGCAAGAGACAAGGATCTCAGCATCCGAGTTGACGTTAACGAGTCAAGCGGCGTGACCTCCTCTGTGTTTGCTGATTACAGCGTTGAAAAGGAAGATGGAAAGAGCGTCGTAACGCTTTCGTTTGGTACCGAGGAGCATAGCGATCCTTATTCCGACGACTACGATAAGAATACCGCGATCTACCGCATGACCTTTGACGGCAGCGCAGGTAAGGCTACCCTTACGGGAAGTGAAGAGACTGAGCATCTCTTTGGCGGCACAGAGCCGATGATCGACGAGTCTCAGCTCTTTGAGATAACCTTCAATCTCGAGGACAGTCTCGGCAGCCTCAGCCTTGAGCTTGACAGTATTTCGGACGGCTACGGCGAGGAGGAGTTCCTTGGAAGCTACAAGTTGACTCTCTCAAAGCACCTCGGATGGATAAAGCTCCCCGAATATGAGAATATTCTTCTTATGGATGCCGACGATTACGACGATCTCGACGCCGAATTCGAGGAGTATTTTGAGGAATTTCAGTCCGAATATATCGGCTCTTCCTTTAATATTGGCAAGCTTTTCCCGAAAATAGATCTTCCCGGCGAGCTCCCCGAGCCTGATCCGTCCGACAAGCCCTCAAATAAGCCCTCGAACAAGCCCTCGGACGATTCGCTGAGCATTGAGAGCGGATCCTACGTCTACGACGACGGCAACGGCTACTCCGACACCTACTTCCTTAACAGCGGAAACTACTCCTATAAGGGATTCAACGGTGATACGATGCTCTTTGAGGAGAGAGGAACCTACGAGGTTTATTCCGGATATATCGTGTTTACTCCCAGTGACGGCGAGGCATACGAGCTGAATATAGACTCCTACGAGGGCAACGAGCTCATCCTTGACGGAGTGAGCTACTTCAGACAGTAATTTTTAAATTTAAGATACCGATAAGCGAGAGTTGACCGAAAATTTACTCGCTAAAGAAAACGAAAGGAGAATGAAGATGACAAAGGTTGCAAAGGTTATTAAGAAATTCAAAGTTGCGAAGAAGATAAAAAGACTTCGCAAGCTTTATAAAAAGGTTTTAAACAAGAAGCTTCCCAAGCTTATAAAGACAGTGCGTTCATACAGAGTTGTAAAGAAACTCAGAAAGAAGTTCAGAAGAGTCGTAAAGGCTATTATGGCTTAAAAAATCAAAAAACAGCGCAGTTCTCTTTGCGAGGGCTGCGCTGCTTTTGTGATGTTTATTGCAATATATCGCTCTTGTCTCTCGGATGTTGCTATAATTGGCGTGAGTGCAGTAAAATCAAAAGGTTTTCCGAATAGAAGATGCTAAATTCCGACGGGATATAAATGATGAGGTTATCTTTAAAACTGTGCGGATTTTTATAATTTTGAATAAACAGAAAAAGACTCGCCGAACGGGTGCTTCCCATAAAGCAGGTTAGCCTACCAATAGAAAATCATCTTCGTAGGGGCGTTCTGTGAACGCCCGCGGGCGAACGCAGTTCTCCCCTACGACAAAAGGACAGAGAATGTGAAATTTCTCTGTCCTTTTTTACACGTCTTGCAGGCAAGATATAGTGTGTTACACCTTATAGGTGTACTGTCGGGAGATAAAATAGCCTTCTCCTGTGGGAGAAGGGGGACCGCGATAGCGGTGGATGAGGAGTTGATTTGAACTTATGACACCTCATCCGTCAGCCTTCGGCTGCCACCTTCCCCCACTGGGGAAGGCTTATTTTGTGCGCACCGAAAGTCCATCTACTTTTCCTGACAAGCACTGCTTTTGTGGGCACAGAAGCAAAGCCACGCGCGAGGCGGGCAAAATATTACCCTAAAGCTTGCAATCTATTTTTTATTGCTTGTAATCTTTCATAGGAACGCAAGCACTCAAACCGAGGATTTTCATCCAAGGAACAAAGGAAACCGTAAGCCATACTATATTCGTCACTACTGCCGCTCTGTGAAGAATCATATTTCAATCCACGAACCAAAAGAGATGTATGTTCGATATTCGTGAATTTCTGATATTTTTCCATATGCTCACACATTTTGTCGAGCTCATCAAAGGCTTGATCTATCTTGCCCATTTCTGACGAACTGATTGCCATATCACGACAAAGCCTTCCAAGACGATTTTCGAAAAATCCGAAATCACCATCCGAGAAGATTAAATGATAAAATTTATACAATGTTTTTCTTATAGAGTGCCGCTCCTCTGCGGTATATCCAGCTTCCTGGCACTGGATCATATTGTGAGAGAGTCTAAGCATAGTATCGCATACATTCCAAAAATACCAACGACAATGCTCCACCAAATCCTTTCCCTTTAGTACAGAGGAAAGCAAATCTCTATTGCACGGTATCATTTTGGCATATTCTATTGCCTTTTCATCATTGCCCAATTTTGAATAAGTGAACGCCAACATTTGAATGGCACCATAGCGAATATCAATCGAATCGCTTTTTAAAAGTTTTGTAGAAATAGAAATGATTTCATCACTATTTGATTTAAAATCTACTGCATCCAAATCGTACACCAGTTCAAACAGAACTGTTTCGTCATTCGGATATTTCTTTTGCATTTCTCGGCAAAGCGCAAGTCTTTCTCTGCGTTTTCCTTTATTGATCAGTACTTGTGCCTGAGCCTTAAATGATTCGATGTCGTTTTGCTTTCTAATAGAATTACACCCCAAAATATCGTCTACCGTTACTTCGTAATAGGATGCGAGATACGGAAGAAGCGTAATATCAGGAAAGCCATCGCCACGCTCCCATTTAGATACTGCCTGCACAGAAATACCAAGATGATTCGCGAGATCGTCTTGTGTGTTGCCGCGCTCTTTACGTAAATTTCTTAAATTTTCGCCAATTTTAAGTTCCATATTTTCCTCCAAGATATAAAGTAACAAGCGCCTGTTCTGATTATATTATATCACATATTCAGCGTTATTCAATAACGGCATTGTTTAATTTGGGTTGAAAATATCAACGGAACGTATAAAAGGCGCACCTGCTTTATCGCAGGTACCCCAAAGTGCGGCTTTTTGTCCGGTTTTATCGGGAATTTTCCGTGAGCGGTTGACGGCATTTTGAAAATATGGTATACTAATATGAGAATTGCAGGAAGGGAGGAATGACGGATGCAGTATGACGTGGAGCGAGCGTGTATTTGCCTGTCGGTGCGTGAGCTGTGTGGGATCGCGCTCTCATCGGGCGATCTGGAATACGGCGGTGGACGCGCGGCCATGGCGGCTATGCAGACGGGCAGTCAATGGCACCGCAAGCTGCAAGGTGGCAGGGGATTGAACTACCGTGCCGAGGTGCCGCTGCACAACACCACGCTGTATGACGGACTTGCCTACGAGGTCAGCGGCAGAGCTGACGGCGTTGAGAAAAATGGCGAGGAATATACCGTTGAGGAGATCAAGTGCGTCGGTCCGTATCGCTTTTATCAGCCTCTCCTTCCCATCCATGTGGCGCAGCTGCGCGTTTATGCACACTTCTTGTGCGCTGAGCAGGGCTTGGACGGCGTC
>JAFVRA010000064.1 GCA_017504545.1 Clostridia bacterium
ACCCCCAATCTTCTGCCTACTCTCAAGCAGGCAGGCGTCGTGGATAGCGGCGGAATAGGAATTATTTACGTTTTCGAGGGTATGCAGAAATATATCAACGGCGAGTCGCTTGAGGCGTCGGCTAACGCGCCGACTTCCGAGGTGGTTGACTACAGTAATTTCTCCAGATATAGTAAATTTGAATTCGGATATTGCACAGAATTTTTACTTCAGCTTACCGATGACGCAGAGCCGTTTGACTCTGACGCCTTCAAGGCTAAGCTTGAGACGCTCGGAGACTCTATAGTTTACTCTCTCGAGGGAGATAAAATAAAGCTCCATATACACTCAAGAAAGCCCGTGCTCATTCTCGCCGAGGCGCATCGCTACGGTGAATTCCTCTCGCTCAAGATAGAGAATATGAGCGTTCAGCACACGGCTCTCAAATCAGCCGAGGGCAAGGTCGTGGACTCGCACAAGAGGTCCGACGGAGCCTACGCGGTAGTGGCGGTATCTCACAGCGAGAGCCTGACCAGACTCTTTGAGGATATGGGCGCTGACGTGGTCATATCTCTTGGGAAGAACGACACGCCCTGCGTTCAGGACTTCATAGACGCTTATCGGGCGGCAGGAAACGAGAGGATACTCGTTTTCCCGAATAATATAAACTACGTTCTCACGGCAAATCAGGCGCGCGAGCTTTACGGAGAGGGCGAGGTCGTTGTGCTCAAGTCGAGGACTGTTGCCGATTGCTATTCCGCGCTTGCCTTCTCGGATTTTCTCTGCGAGGATTTCGACGAGGTGGTAGGCAACGCGAGCGAGGTCATTGAGAATATCTATGCAGTTCGCATCACTACCGCGGCAAGAGACGCGGTGTACGGCGACGTTGAGCTTGAGGAGGGCGACGTTATCGCTATAAGCGGAATAACTCTTCTCGGAGTTGGCGACGACGTATGCAGTGTCGCCTGCGACGTTATCTCTCGCGTTATGGACGAGGACGAGAGAGACTGTATAACTGTATTTCACTCGTCGGATCTCTCATACGACGTGATGAATTCCATCAAGGATTTCGTCAGCGCCAATTACGTATATACCGAGATCAATTTCGTATCCGCCGATGACGGTGGGGAAGAGTTGCTCATTTCCTTTGAATAAATCAATATAAGGAGAACTCAGATGAAAACCAAAATAACAAGCAAGAAGATGCTCATACTCTACGGCTGCTCAGGTCTTGGCGTTAATATGTTAGGAATGATAGTCGGCTCGTACCTCTGTAGCGCGTTGCTCATCGGAGGATTTGAGGATAACGTTGAGAATTGGACCTATCTCAACAAGGACCTCGTTATCGCGGCTCTTTGGTCGACTCTTGCCTTTATTTCCAAGGCGATAGACGGCGTGATAGACATTCCGCTCGCGTCCTTTACCGATAATCTTCGCACCAGATGGGGACGTCGCCGTCCCGCAATTCTCGGCGGTCTTATCGTTACGGTCATCGCGTATCTGCTCTTCTTGGTTCCGCTCAACAGCTCGGCTACCGTGCTCAACACAATTTGGTTTGCGCTCATTCTCGCGATCTTCTATTCGGCGTACACCCTTACCATGCTTACCTACTACGCTACCTTCAGTGAGGTGATAGAGAAGGAAGAGGACAGAGTGTTCATCTCGAACGTCAAGTCTATCTGTGACGTCGTGTATTTCTCGCTCAGCTTCGCGCTCGTTCCCGTATTTGTAGGTCTTGGATGGAATATAAGACTCGTTGCTCTTCTGTTCCTTCCCCTTTGCCTTACTATGCTCATTCCTCTCCTTATGCTTAAGGAGAATTCCACTAAAGAGGGCACCGAGGGCCTTCAGAAGAGAGAAAAGGTTCCTTTCTTCAAGTCCTTTGCGGTATCCTTCAAGAACCCCAAGTATATCTACTGGCTTTCCATCCTTTTCGTGATGAATATAGGACTTCAGCTATTCTTAAGCGGAATAAACGAGTTCTTCTCGACAACGGGAGTAAATATGACCTTCGTTATGGCGTCTGCATTCGCTCCGATACCCTTTACGCTTCAGATATATAACAAGCTTGTCAAGAAATACGGTCTTAAGGTCGGATACCAGTATTCTCTTGCGGTCTTCTCGCTTGGAATGGGACTTATGTTCCTTTGCAACGGCATCATTCCCGAGAGCGCTATGACGATATTTGCCATTTGCTGTGCGCTTATCGTTTCGTTCGGTATAGGCACATTCTTCTCGGTTACTTATATGATACCCTCGCAGCTTGCAAGTGAGGCAAACCTTGCAGGACAGCCCTGCGCGTCCTCAATGTACTTTGCCGTACAAGGACTCTTCGAGGCAGTTTCTGCATCCTTTGCTTCCTACGTACTGCTCGTTTTCCTCAAGGAGCACGGCGGTATTCCTTATCTTACCTGCATAGTTGCACTTTCTTGCATGGCGGCATTCGTTCTTGCATTCTTTATGCCTAAGTCTATGGCTACCCTTGGCAAGAGGGAAAAGGCGACTGAAAATAAGTAATATTACGGACGGTAGAGATGTACATAAGAAGAAGTATTTTAACAAATAACGCAAAGGCGCTTGAGCGCACAAACGGTCGCTTTGGGGATATCTATCGCATAATCCTCCCCGAGAGCGATGGCGTTATGTGTGAAACTTCAACTACGCTCAGAATACATAGAATAACCTACAGAGAGGCGAGGGATAAGATAGAGTCCCTCGCCAAAGGTATTGTAGCACGTTTTGGCGCGTGCGACAGATATATCGCCCTTTACGGCGAGAACTCGCCCGAGTGGATAATGCTCTTCTGGGCGATACTGCGAAGCGGAAACCGCGCGTATCTTGTAAATACGCGCCAGCCCGATTATTTTACCGAGTCGGTGCTTTCCACGCTTGACGCTGTCGGTATAGTTTCGCTTGACGGAAAAAGCGGACTTTCGTTCTGCGCCGAGGCAAGCGTTGCAGAGCTCTTTGAGCTCGCAAAGGACAGAGATGCGCTTGACGACGACGCGCCCTTTGGCAACGAGATCGCCATAACCACGAGCGGAACTACGCTTAGCGAGAAGATATGTATATATCACGGCGAGAATTTCTCAAAGCAGCTTCTGATGACGCCCGAGATAACCGACGACAACAAGGTCCTTCGCGCGACCTACAACGGCAAGCTCAAGCATCTTATGTTCCTGCCGCTTTATCACATATTCGGACTTTCGGCGGTCTATCTCTGGTTCTCCTTCTTTGGAGCGACCTTCGTTTTCCCGCCGTCCTACTCACCCGACGAGCTTCTCCGATGCGTGCGACGTCACGAGGTAACTCACATATTCGCCGTGCCTCTGCTCTGGCAGGCAATAGAGAAGGGTGTTTTGCGCGAGGTAGAAGCCTTGGACGAGAAAACTCGCGCGAAATTTGAAAAGGGAACCGAGCTTTCACTAAAGCTTCAGCAGTTCTCGTCGCCGCTTGGCGCTTATCTTGCTAAAAATCTTTTTGGCGAGGTCAGAGAAAAGCTTCTCGGTGAGAGCGTCAAGTGCTGTATCACGGGCGGTAGCGGCATAGCTCCGTCGGCGATAAGGCTTATCAACGCGCTCGGATATAAGCTCTACAACGGCTACGGAATGTCCGAGATAGGCATTACCTCAATGGAGAGCTCCCCGAGAGTAAGGACGAGAATGCGCGCCACTATCGGAAAGCCGTTCCCCTTCGTTGAATACAGAATAGGCGAGAACGAACACCTGCAGGTGCGTACCGACGCCGCCTGCTACGAGATGATAATATCAGGCGTAAAAACCTCGCGAGATGAGTGGTTTGACACGGGAGATATAATGAGCGCTGACAGTAAAGGCAGATATTCCTTTATCGGACGCGCTACCGACGTTATCATAAGCAGTAACGGAGAAAACATCAACCCCGAGCTTATCAGACGGGCGTTTGATCTGAGCGCGGCAAAAAATTTTGAGATAATTCCCACGCCCGAGGGAGACGCGCCTATGCTCGTTATTCAGCTTGCTAAGGACACCGACGAGAATTCTCTTGCGGCTATCAAGGACGAGGCGAGCGCGGCAAACGCCTCACTTCCCACGGCAATAAGAGTAAGGGCTATAAGATACACCTTCGATCCTCTTATGCGCGAGAAGGATATAAAGGTCAGTCGCACCTATCTTTCAAGAGCGGTAAAAGAGGGCAAGGTCAGACTGTTTGAGGCGAGCGAGATACTTGCATCAGCAAAGCCCGAGGTTGAGAACAGCGAGCTTTGCGAGGAGCTTCGCGAGATATTTGCGAGAATACTTGATATGGATCCTGCCGAGATAAGTGAGGACGCTAATTTTATGACCGAGCTTGGCGGCAGCAGCCTTGACTATTACGAGCTTATCAGCGAGATAGACAAGAAATACGGCGTCAGACTTCCGTTTGAGGCTGAGGGATTCGGCTATTGCCTACGCGATTTTGAAAAACTTGTAAAGGAGCATTTGTAAGGATGCGTGAAATTCTCAGATGGCTCGCGCTGTTATCGGCGTGGCCCGTACAGCTGCTCGTGTTTAAAAGAAAGACCTACTACGAGGACAGACGGGCGCAGGGAAGAAGAGTGCGCGGCAAGGCGCTGATAGTATCCAACCATTTCAGCGTTTTTGATTATATGGTGAACCTCTTTCTTTTTCCGTTCCGCAAGCTTTACGTGGTGTATTGGCCGCAGAATTCAAAGCGTATCCGTTGGGGAATGAAGTTCTTCGGCGGCATAGTCTCAGACAGAGACGTTATGGGACTGCGCTTTATGGACGAGAGCGTAAAAACGCTTGAAAAGGGCAGGATCGTGCAGATATATCCCGAGGCGTACATAAGCGAGGACGGACGAATGGACGAATTCAAGCCGAGCTACGTGCTTATCGCGCTTCGTGCCGAGGCACCTATAATTCCCGTGATCACAGACGGACAGTACGGCTTGTTCAAGCGCGTTCACCTCATTATCGGCAAGCCTATCGACCTTTGGGATTATTGCACGAGCGAGGATCCCACGAAAGAGGAGATAATGGAGCTCAACGATATAGTTTATAAAAAATGTCTCGAGCTTCAGCGTGAGCTTGAAGCTCGCAAGCAAAACAAAAGGAGAGTAAAAAATTGATGAATTCAGCCGCTTTTTTAAGCGTTTTCAATAATCAGCCGCTTGACACGGTGCTTATCGTGCTTATTATCTTTGTCGGCGTAAATCTTTTGCTTCTCTACCCGCATCTCAGACTTACGGCGTATATAGTTTATCTTAGCACTATGGTGCGAAAGAACGAAAAGTGCTGGGACAGAGAGTGGTACCACCCCGACGAAGAGTCCTGCAGGATGCACGACGAGGGCGTGGAATGGGCAAAGGCGCACGCTGACTGTATGACCGAGGTCAAGACTGTCTCTGAGGACGGACTTGAGCTTTACGGCGAGTATTACGATTTTGGACACGACCGCGCGGTCATCATTATCCCGGGGCGCACCGACAATCTTGTCTACAGCTATTACTACGCAAAGCCCTACTCGGACAACGGCTACAACGTGCTTTGCATAGATCAGCGCGCTCACGGAAAGAGTGAGGGTAAATACGTGACCACGGGATTTGCCGAGAGCCGCGACGCTATCAAGTGGATAAAGCTGCTTGAAGAGGATCACGGCGTTAAGTCGGTGGTTATTCACGGAATATGTATAGGCTCGGCGTGCGGACTTTACACGATGCTCGCAGAGGATGCGCCCGAGAGCCTTAGCGCACTCGTCGCTGACGGAATGTACTGCAATTTCTACGAGAGCTACTATCTGCACATGAAGGATCTCGGCAAGCCTACCTTCATAATGGGAATGATAGAGTCCGAAATGAAGAAAAAGACGGGCTACGGCTTGAAGAATGGCCCTGCCGACGTGATAGGCAAATACGAAAAGCCCCTGCTTATGCTTCACGGAACGGGAGACATATACTCTCTGCCCGCGCGCACGAACGAGATGTTCGACAAATGCCCCTCAGAAAACAAAAAGCTCGTCTGGTTTGAGGACGGCAGACATTCAAAGCTTCGCATAGTGTATCCCGAGAGATACGACGGTGCGATAGCAGATTTCCTTGCAACTCTTGAAGCTCACGTATCCTTAAGCCATTCTTGACAAGGCTCTTAACTTGTGCTATAATATACCAAAGAGGATATACGGAAATTTTTGAAAAATACGTAACCTTTTTAAAGTTTTTACGACATATACTATGAAGGTATCTAAAAAAGGAGGATAGTATTATGAAAAAGCACGTCAGAATTTTACTCGCGCTCGTCGCACTCATCGCGTGTCTCTCTCTTGCCGCTTGCTCGGCAGACTCGGACTATCATGACAGAGATCCCGATGGCGATCAGCTCCCCACGCTGATACACAACTACGATATTTCCGCAGAGAGCGATAAGGTCGGAGATCTCAAGGACAGCCTTGAGAAGAAGTGTGAGGCTCTTGGTGGCTATATTGAGGATAAGGACATTACCTACAGCGGCGGAGAATGCAGCTCCTTTGATATAGTTTACCGTATTCCTCAGAAGAACGCCGAGGCGTTTATAGATCACATCGAGGCAAATAGCGAGGTCGAGTCTCTTCGTGACGACACCAGCTATTCAGCGGAGAATACCGCAGAGGTGGGCATTGAGAGAAGCACGCTCGTCAAAAAGGCAGAGCTTCTTGAGAGAATGCTCTACGATAACTCGCTCAGCGTCAGCGAGAAGACCGAGATAGTTGAAGAGATCGCCGAGATAAATAAGAAAATAGACAGAATAGACACAGCACTTGCGGACGCGAGATTCGTGACCGTAGAGCTTTCGGTCTACGAGGCGCCCACAGCCCTTGACAACTTCATGTCCTTCTTTATTATCATATTCATGTTCGCATTTTACCCCACCTTCGTTACGGTTGCGATAATTGTCGTAGTGGTAATAATCAAGAAGAGCAAGAAGAAAAAGACTGCGGAGGCAAAATAATGGCAAATCCCACTCGAGAAAGGATCACGAGGGAGAGCGTTGCGAGCATGATGCTCAAAGGTGTGGTAAGGAGTAAAAGAACCTTTCTGATAGTTGCCCTGATATTTGCCGTGATTTTTGTTCCGAGTCTTTACTTCAACGTGCAAAAAGCTGTAGACGCCATCACGAGCGGCTCGGGGCTCCCGGCTCTGCTCTTCGTCGTTCCGATCACTCTGCTGCTTGCTTTCGTGGCAGTATTCGCGTTTATCTATTGTTCACGTGAGGCAAAAAGAGAGAGGAAGATAAAGGATCGGGAATTCTGCGTAAGAGTGGATAAGGTCACCTATCTGACCGAAGGGGTTAAGTGGATAGGAAGAAGACGTCGCACCATAAAGGTGATCGAGTTCCGCGACTGCGGCGAGGTTCCGCTCACGGCAGACCTATACGACGCCATTGATATCGATCAGGTCGAATTGACTCAGGCGGCGTATCTCTATACCGAGCAGGGCGACGAGTTTTACACCGTCATCATCAACGGCGAGATGAAGCCGATGCTTATCTATCCGTGCAAGCTGTACGAATATAAAGAGCAATAGAAAGGGATAGGACAATGGAAAAAATCACTCAGGAAAAGATAAACAGAGAGAGTGTAAAGGAGTCGCTTCTGACGCTCTCGGGCGGAGACAAAAGGCTTTCGCTTTACTTTGGAGTGATAACAGGAGTTATCGTGTTGCCATTCGTTTGTTTGTTTTTTAGCTCGGCGGTGCATAATATTACCGCCGGAGACGGATTCCTTGATATATTTTCACCTATCCTTGTCGCATTGATCTTTGCGGCGTTTCCTACCGTGTTTTTGTGCGTGTACTTCTTTTCTCGCGGACGAGTGGCAAAGATAAAGAAGGGAATGTTCACGGTAAAGACCGACAGAGTCACATATATGACCGAGAGAATGCAATATACCGGCAAGCATTCGCGTCTTGTCAAGGTGCTTGAGTTTCGCGACTCGGGCGAGGTCGAGGTGGACGGCGTGACTTATTCCTACACGAGCCACGGCGACGAGTTTTATCTCGTGTTTATCGATGGGGATAAGATCCCGTCCTTGACGTACGCCTGCAAGATCTACGATTATAACGAATAGAGCTTAGAAATATATTTAACTAACTGTAAGGAGAAGAAAATGAAAAACGGAACTATATGGAAGGATATTGACGGCAACGACATTCAGGCTCACGGCGGCTGTATCATAGAGCACGAGGGTACTTATTATTGGTACGGCGAGCACAAGGGCGCGGACAACTGCCCCGGCACGACGAGAGTTGACGTTATCGGCGTGTCCTGCTATTCTTCAAAGAATCTTCACGACTGGAAATACGAGGGGCTTGCGCTTGAGAGCGATAAGAACGATCCCGAGAGCCCTCTTTACTACAAGAAGGTGCTTGAGCGCCCGAAGGTAATATACAACGAGAAGAACAAGAATTTCGTCCTCTGGGCGCACGCTGACAGCGCAGATTACGTTTACGGCGGCATCGCGGTAGCGGTGTCCGATACTCCCGTAGGACCCTTCAAGCTTCTCTTTGCAAAGCAGCCCAACAAGCAGGACTCGCGCGATATGACTATCTACAAGGACAGAGACGGCGTGGCGTACCTAGCGCACTCTAAGGACTGGAACAAGACCATGAACCTCTCGCGCCTTAACGACGATTACACCGACGTTGACGGATTTTACGTTTCGATCCTCATCGATCAGGAGAGAGAAGCACCCGCGTTCTTCTGGCACGAGGGTATGTACTATATGATCTCCTCAGGCTGCACGGGTTGGGATCCCAACCAGGCGCTCTTTGCAAGATGCGAGCATTTCCTCGGCAAGTGGAAGCTTATCGACAACCCCTGCCGCGGCGAGAAGATGGAGACCACCTTCGACGGTCAGAGCGCGTACATATTTGAGGCAAACGACAACTTCTATCTGATGCTCGACCACTGGCACCCCAACGATCTCAAGACCTCGGGCTACAGTATCCTCAAGATAGACATTCTCCCCGACAACAACCTCAGAGTTAACTGGGTAGATGAATGGAAGGGTATCTGATATGGCAAACGAGACAGTAAAGGGAATGGGCTTTCACCATATCGCACTTAAGTGCAAGGATATAGACAAGAGCCTTCAGATGTATAAGGCGCTCGGTATGCGCGAGATAGTGCGCTGGGGCGAGGGCGACGGACTTGCTGTAATGCTTGACGTTGGCGACGGCGGCAGAATTGAGATGTTTGCAAACGGCTCTGACGAGTATAGCGTAAACGGCAAGTGGCAGCACTTCGCGCTTTGCGTGGACGACGTTGATGAGGCATACGAGTGCGCGCTCGCGGCGGGATTTCTCCCCAAGACCGCGCCTAAGACTATTCCGATCAAAGCGTCTCCTGCGGATATTACGATAAGAATGGCATTCGTCATCGGCAACGACGGCGAGCAGGTCGAGTTTTTTAAAGAAATATGATCACACAAGCCCCGACACCGTCGGGGCTTTTACTTATGATTGACAATTTTCGGGTTTATTGATATAATAAAATCAGATGTACTCGCTTATTAAAATTTTTAAAATTTTTTAAAAAAGTGAGAAAATTTCAAAAAAATCTTGTCATACCTTTATGAAGACGTTTTCAAGGCTTGAGGAAAGGAGGCAATATGAGTCGATCTTATGATAAAGATGCTTTTTTGACAGATAATCAGATAATCGATCTGTATTGGCATCGCGACGAAAGCGCGATAGAAGAGACCGATAAAAAATACGGCAGAGCGCTGTTCAGAATTGCCTACAACCTTCTTTCTGACCGAATGGATTGCGAGGAGTGCAAAAACGATACCTACGTAAGAGTATGGAGCTCTATCCCGCCGACAAGACCTCGCGTCTTGCCTGCATATCTGACAGAGATCATGCGCCGCGTGGCTATCAATAAGTACAAGCAAAAAACGAGCCAAAGGCGAGTTCCGTCCGAGCTTACCGTCTCAATGGATGAGCTCCGCGACAGCTTGCAAAACGAGGCTTCTTTCGTGAGCGAGCACGATGCGGAAGAGGTAGGAAAGGTAATTAACGCATTTTTGAGGGAGATACCCGAGCGCAGAAGGTATATTTTTATTGAACGCTTCTACTTTGCCGAGCCTGTCGAGGAAATTGCAACCGAGCTTTCAGTTTCGGTAGCCACCGTTTACCGAGAAATTGAGAGAATAAGGAAGGATCTCAAAGTATATTTGGAAAGGAATGATATTTATATATGAATAATGAGCTTTTGATGGATGCCATCAGCTGTCTTGACGGCGACCTGCTGGCAGAGCATCTCAAGAGAAAAGAAGAGCTGAGCAGGAAGGCAAGGCGTAACTTTATGCCCGTGCTTCTCAAATGGTCTGCGATCGCCGCAAGCCTCGTCCTGACCGTTACAAGCCTGCTTCTCGTCGCAGAGCAGCTTTTCAAAGCGCCGCCCGATGATCCGCCCATAAGCACGGATCAGCCTACCGATAACAACGCTACTTTGCCTATAGTGACTGATAAACCTACCGAGGATAATACCTCTCGTCCGACGGAGCCAATTATCCCCGAAGGAGAAGTGGGTATAAGTGTGGCTAACAAGCTTTATTTTATAGAAAGAAAGCTGACAAGAGAAGCAACTATGGAAAACGTGGGTGATTTTTTGGGCTACGTTGAGGATCTGGAGTATTTTAAAGTCTTTTATACCAGCAAAATAATTATCAGAAGTATGAAGGAGATATATCCGAAGTAAAAATTTATGAATATATCCCTAACGACGAAAAGACCAATAGGATCATTATTCCGTTTGAGGAAAGATTTTACGTGCTTGATTTTGACTTCTACAAAGTTGAAGAAATGGAAATTGACGATTTTGTTGAGTTGCTTGAAAGTGCTAAGGATATTGATATAGTAAGAGACGTGGCGGGAGAGCCCGAGGACGTTTACAGTAAGCCTGCAGACCTTGAGGGATTGATAGATTTCTTGAAGCGTCTTACCGAGAATCGATTATACACCAGCGAGGAATTGTCGGAGTATTATAAAAAGTACGATAATCCTCGAAAGGAAGAGTGTTACATCTACGTAATACTTGATGACAATACCGATTTTGGTTGCTATTACTCGGAATCCTACGGAATATTTACTATTTACGGACATTATGGCTATGTTTTGACTAGAGAACAGATTGAGAAAATTAATTTTTTGATCAGGGGAGAATAAATAACAACAATTTTTCGATGAAAGGAGAAAGATTATGAAGATCAAACAAAGGATCTTTTTGGCAGCGTTGAGCTTGGTGATTGTTGTTTTGAGTGTGTTTTCTTTGAGCGGATGTGATTATTTTCCTGCCGATACCGAGCAGCCGCCCGTAAAAGAAGATCAGCATACAGAAGATAACACTCCTACCGAAGCGCCGACCGAAAAGCCGACCGAAGCTCCGACGGAGGATAACAATCCGACCGAAGCGCCGACAGATGATGACGTCCCCAAAGATAATGTGGATTCTGACAATCAAGTTGATGAAGATCTTATAGTTGCACTGATCGATTATTTAAAAACTCTTTCTTATGATTACGAGCTTTTTCCTCACTCAACGGCTGATAAGATCGACGATATTAAAAACGGAAAGCAAGCGTTGCACGTAGCATTTGACTCGTCAAATACTTATTTTGTATGCGCGTATCTTGACGAAATCTCCAATGCTGATAAATTTTTCCACGATCACGCAGACGAATATACTTGGGTCAAATACGAAAAAGCAGAAGAGATATATGAGAAATATAATGACTTGAGCTTAGTCGTAGCCTTTCAAATTAATCCTTCGCTCTTCGTCAAGGATATTATGTCGGAGGATGCGGCGGTGCCTGCTATGGAGCACTTTCAACCCTATGAGCCTCAGTTTAACGAAGGCTTAAACACAAAGGCAGCCGACACCTTTGATGAGACCTTTATCTACCTCAATTCGTCTGATAAAGATACCGTATATCATTCCACGTTGATATATTACGACTATACCGTAAATATTCCTTGTATATCTCTTGACGGACAGTATTACGTGTACAAGTATCTGTATTCTGTTCTTGCCGACGGATCGCGCGATAACGTGAACATCTCTTACGATTTCGGTGAATACTATGATTACCTTGTAAGCGTTATGGACACGGAAAAATATACTTTAGATGAAAACGGAAGAACTACTGTATATGGTTTGATTGCCATTGACGATTTTGCGGATATTATAAACAAACAGAAATAAAAAGAGTGCCGCTTCGGCGGCACTCTTTTTTAAGCCTTCCCTTGTGAGGGAAGGGGGACCGCTTGCGGTGGATGAGTAGTCAATTTCTTTAGGTTAAGGACACCTCATCCGCCTCGTTCCTCGGCACCTTCTCCCACTGGAGAAGGCTTATGGTAGCATTGTGTCGAACAAACGGGACGCCAAGGATGTCGTCCCCTACAAAATAGGTGAGAATTTTTATGTTTTGTCCGTAGGGGAGGCGTTCCGCCTCCCGTTTTTGCGTAAATTTGTCGGGATGGGAAACCCCTCTTCTATAGGTCTTATATTAAGGAAACCACCAAACCTGTAGGGGCAGGCGTCCCCGACTGCCCGTGCAAAACGCAATGATATTTTTATAAATGGCGGGAGGATAATATCCTCCCCTACAAACGAATTTTAGGACAACGTTCAAATCCGTAGGGGC
>JAFVRA010000065.1 GCA_017504545.1 Clostridia bacterium
GTTGTTGCAGGTACTGACGGCCCTCTTGCACAGACCAGAGAGCACGTTCTTCTTGCTCGTCAGGTTGGCGTTCCTGCACTCGTTGTATTCATGAACAAGTGCGACATCGTTGACGACGAAGAGCTCCTTGACCTTGTTGAGATGGAAATTCGTGACCTTCTTAACGAGTACGAGTTCCCGGGCGATGACATTCCGATCGTTCGCGGTTCCGCACGTGTAGCTCTCGAGTCCGCATCCACCGATCCTTCCGCTCCCGAGTATGCTTGCATCAAGGAGCTCATGGATGAGGTTGACGCTTATATTCCCACCCCTGAGCGTAAGGCAGACCTCGACTTCCTTATGCCCGTAGAGGACGTATTCTCCATCTCCGGCCGTGGTACTGTTGCTACCGGTCGTGTAGAGCGTGGTACTGTTAAGGTTTCCGACACCGTTGAGATCGTTGGTCTCACCGAGGAGAAGAGAAACTGCGTAGTTACCGGCGTTGAGATGTTCCACAAGCTCCTTCCCCAGGCAGAAGCTGGTGACAACATCGGTTGCCTCCTCCGTGGCGTAGCTAAGGACGAGATCGAGCGTGGACAGGTTCTCTGCAAGCCCGGATCCGTTAAGCCCCACACCAAGTTCAAGGGTCAGGTTTACGTTCTTACCGAGAAGGAAGGCGGCCGTAAGAAGCCCTTCCTCGCAGGTTACAGACCTCAGTTCTACTTCAGAACAACTGACGTTACCGGCGTTATCGGTCTTCCCGCTGACGTTGAGATGTGCCGCCCTGGCGATAACGTTGATATGACTGTTGAGCTTATCACACCTATCGCTATCGAAGAGGGTCTTCGTTTCGCTATCCGTGAGGGTGGTAGAACCGTTGGTTCCGGCGTCGTTTCCAGCATCGTTGAGTAATTAACTCATAACTATGGCGCCGAGGAATATTCCTCGGCGCCTTTTTTAGAATCTTTGGGGATTGGTGAAATTCCATACCGGCGGTATAGTCCGCGAACATAAAGGCTGCGCCTTTGTGCCGAGCAGGTGAGATTCCTGCACCGACGGTAAAGTCCGGATGAGAGAAGATATATTTAAGAATAGTTTTACTATCGGTATCTTCTCCCGTAACTTTTTTCAGTACAGGGAGAATTTTTTTATGAACAACAAAGACAAAACAACACAGCGCATCAAAAAAATAACTGCTATCGCGGTATTTGCAGCCCTTGCTTATGTTATACACTTCGTTCACGTGCCCGTTGCCTTCCTCAACCTTGATTTCAAAGACGTGGTGATGGCGGTGGCGGGAATGTATTTCGGCCCCGCGGCAGGCGCGGTGCTTTCGGTACTGGTACCGTTGCTCGAGTACCCGACGAGCGAGACGGGACCCTACGGACTTATTATGAATATCCTCAGCAGCGGCGCATTCGTTATCGTCGCGAGCCTGATATATAAATTCAAAAAGACGCTTTCGGGCGCGATAATCGCGCTCTGCTCGGCAACGCTTTCTATGGTTGCGGTGATGATGCTCGCAAACCTCTTCATCACTCCTTATTATATGCACGTAACTCAGGCGGAGGTGGTGGCGCTCATACCTACGCTTCTGCTCCCATTCAACGCGGTCAAGGCGGTGCTTAACGCCGCGCTGACGCTCTGCCTCTATAAACCGATCTCAACAGTGCTTAAAAAGAGCGGATTTGGTAGGGAAGAGGGCATTGCCCCCGAGGGCCCCGAGAGAAAGCAAAGAGTGATCCGCTCTCTGCTCGTGTGGAGCATAGGCGGAGCTATAGCAATAGCCGCACTCTGCATCATTTTCTTCGTCCTCGGCGGAAAAATAGCGTTTAACTGATAATTTTGAAAAAAACTCATGCTTTTTTTAAAAAATATGTTGAAAAAAGCGTGAGTGTATGATATAATGTATAGGATAATGAAATAGATGTCTTATCAAGAGTGGTGGAGGGACAGGCCCAATGAAGCCACGGCAACCTGCAAACGTAAGGTGCTAAATCCCGAAGATGAGAAAGAAGATCTCCGGGGAAAGCTCGGAGATTTTTTTAATGAAAGGAAAAAGAAGAATGAAGAAAATGCTTTTCACGTCCGAATCGGTTACCGAAGGACACCCCGATAAAATATCGGATAAAATATCTGACGCGATCCTTGACGCTCTGCTTGAGCAGGATCCCTATTCTCGCGTTGCCTGCGAGACCTTCTGCACGACAGGACTCGTTACCGTAATGGGCGAGATAACCACAAAGGCAATCGTTGATTTTCAGAAGATAGTAAGAGAAACAGTTCGCGAGATCGGCTATACGCGCGCAAAATACGGCTTTGACTGCGACAGCTGCGGTGTGCTCAGTTCTATCCACGAGCAGTCTCCCGACATTGCTCTCGGCGTTGACAAGTCGCTTGAGGCAAAGCAGGGCGAGGGCGACGGACTTGACATCGGTGCGGGCGACCAGGGACTTATGTTCGGCTACGCTTGTAACGAGACGAGTGAGCTTATGCCTCTTCCTATCTCTCTTGCACACAAGCTTGCAAAGAGACTTACCGAGGTAAGAAAGAACGGCACGCTCGACTATCTCCGTCCCGACGGAAAGACTCAGGTCACAGTTGAATACCACGATGGCAAGCCCGTGAGAGTTGATACTGTCGTTATCTCCACTCAGCACTCTGCTGACGTAGAGCTTGAGCAGATCAGAAGCGATATGATCACGCTCGTTATCAATGAGATAATCCCCGCCGAGCTTATGGACGGCGAGACTAAGATATACGTAAATCCCACGGGACGATTTGTAGTGGGCGGACCTGCGGGTGACACAGGCCTTACGGGTAGAAAGATCATCGTTGACACCTACGGCGGATACTCCCGTCACGGCGGCGGTGCTTTCTCTGGTAAGGATCCGACAAAGGTTGACCGCTCGGCTTCCTACGCGGCAAGATACGTTGCTAAGAACATAGTTGCGGCAGGACTTGCAGACAAGTGCGAGGTACAGCTTGCTTACGCTATCGGTGTTGCAAAGCCCGTTTCGGTAATGGTAGATACCTTTGGCACGGGTAAGGCTGACGACGAGGCTATCGCGGCGGCTGTAGGCAAGTGCTTTGACTTCAGACCTGCGGCTATTATCAAGTATTTTGATCTCCGCAGACCTATCTACTGTCAGACCGCGGCATACGGCCACGTGGGCAGAGAGGATATTGATCTGCCTTGGGAGAGAAGAGATCTTGCCGAAAAGATAAAGGCGGCGCTTTAAGCTTAAAGATAAAGAGCGTAATGCATAGGCGCGATCAGCCGGGTGCATTACGCTTTTTGCGATAAATATAAAGAGTGAATTTACGAAAGGAGGAGCTTATGGCTTTTGAGGGCTTTGAGGAGCGCGATAAGGATCGCTTCGGAATTGAGAAGCTTGAGGGCTCGGTGGAGCAGATAGTTTTCTGCAATGAGGACAACGGCTACACGGTCTGCGATATGGCGCTTGAGGACGATATAGTCACGGTCTGCGGAATAATGCCCATGCTTTGCGAGGGCGACAGACTTTGCGTTTACGGCAAGTGGGTGCATAGCGCGAAGTATGGCAGACAGTTTTCGGTCGAGCAGTATGAGAGAGTTATGCCTGCCGATATTGCCTCTATGCTCCGATACCTTTCGTCGAGAGCGATCAAGGGCATCGGCCCTAAGACCGCGTCAAAGATAATTGAGGAGTTTGGCGAGGATAGCTTTGACGTTATTGAAAACCACCCCGAATGGTTGGCGAACATCAAGGGTATCTCAACCAAGGTGGCGCTTGCGGCATCCGAGAGCTTCAAGGAGCAGGCGGGAATTCGCTCTGCGATGATGTTCTTCCGCGAGTATTTCGGCGCGTCCACAACCGTCAGAATATATAAAAAATGGGGCTCTTCTTCGGTAGATATAGCCAAGAAAAATCCTTATCGCCTCTGCAACGAGATAGAGGGAATAGGCTTTGAGCGTGCTGACGCTCTCGCGAACAGCTTAGGGCTTCAGAACGACAATTTTGACCGTATCATGAGCGGACTTTCATACGTCCTTATCAAGAGCGCATCCTATAACGGTCACGTATGTCTCCCGAGAGAGAAGCTTTGCGAGGCAGGCGTAGAGCTGCTTGAGGTAAGCGCCGAGGAAGCAGACCGCGCGATCTCCGAGCTTATCCGTATGGGGCGCTTTAAGTACGTTTTGCAAGGCGAGGCGCAGATGATATATCTCGCCGAGGCTTACGACGAGGAGAAGTATGTTGCCGAAAAGCTCACGCTTCTTGACAAGATGTGCGCGACGGTTGACGTCTCGGACATTGACAGATTTATAGAGCGCGAGGAGGCAAAGGCAGGCATTGAGTACGCCTCGTTGCAGAAAAAAGCGATCTCCGATGCTCTTCGCTACGGCGTTATGGTGCTGACTGGCGGCCCCGGAACGGGTAAAACGACGGTAGTACGCGCGCTGATACACATATTTGACAGTATGGGCTACGAGATAGCCCTTGCCGCGCCCACGGGCAGAGCGGCAAAGAGAATGTCCGAGGCAACTGCGATGGAGGCAAAGACCATACATCGCTTGCTTGAGATGAGCTACGATCTTGAGGGACGTTCTGTATTCAACCGAAACGAATTTGACCTGCTCGACGAGCAGATAATCATAGTTGACGAGGCGTCTATGATTGATAGCGCTCTGATGTGCGCGCTTCTCAAGGCGATAAAGCCGGGCGCGAGACTTATAATCATCGGCGACTCGGATCAGCTCCCGTCGGTTGGCGCGGGCAACGTGCTGCGCGATATTATCGAGAGCGGCAGATTTGCGACCGTGCGCCTCTGCGAGATATTCAGGCAGGCGCAGGAGAGCCTTATAGTTACCAACGCGCACGCTATCAATCGCGGCGAGATGCCAAACCTTGCGGTAAAGGACAAGGATTTCTTCTTCCTGCGCCGCGATCGCGACAGAGATATAGCCGCAACGGTGGTAGATCTTTGCAAGAACAGACTCCCACGCGCGTACGGAAATATGGCTCGCAACGGACTTCAGGTAATATGCGCCTCAAGAAAGGGAGAGGCAGGAACAGAAAACTTAAACGTACTGCTTCAGCAGGCGCTCAATCCGAGAGAGAGAGGGAAGAGCGAGCATAGCTTCCGTGAGCGGATCTTCCGCGAGGGTGACAGAGTTATGCAGACTCGCAACAATTACGATATAGCCTGGACTCGCGAGTACGACGGCAAGGAGGGCAACGGAATTTTCAACGGCGATATAGGCATCATTGAGAGCATTGAGGTCGCCGAGCGAGAGATGACCGTGCTTTTTGATGACCGCCGCGTTGTGTACGACTTTTCACTCCTCGAGGATCTTGAGCACGCCTACGCGATCACCGTGCATAAGAGTCAGGGAAGCGAGTACCCGATGGTAGTTATGCCGATGTGTACCGCATCGCAGATGCTTCACACGAGAAATCTCTTCTATACGGCAGTTACGAGAGCGCAGAATATGGTAATTCTCGTCGGAAGAGAGGATATAATCAAGGAAATGGTGGAGAACAATCGCAGATCAATGCGATATACGGGACTCTGCCATAGGCTCGGTGGTGAATGATGAAGGCGAGAGAGTATGCAAAAAGAATTCTGCTCGTCCGCAAGTGCGTAGGCTGCCGAGAGATACTTGATCTTGATAACTTTGACTCTGCCTTTTGCCCCGAGTGCAGACTTGCCTTTCAGGTGGCAAAGACCGAGAGCTGTCCCGAGTGCTACGGCGCGGCTACCGAATGCTCGTGTATGCCGAATCTTCTCTCAAAGTCGGGCGCCCTCACTCTCCGAAAGCTCTTCTTTTACAGCGCTAAGAAGGACAACGAGGCGCAGAATAAGCTCGTTTACTATCTCAAGCACAAAAAGAGCAAAAGAGCGGCAACGCTTGCCGCATCCGAGCTGGCTTTCGCGCTTCGCGGGGAGCTTGACACCCTCGGGATAGAGGGCTCTGAGGTGCTGTGCGTAGGCGTTCCGAGAGGCAGAGCGGCGGTGCTGAGCTACGGCTTTGACCAATCAGAAGAGGTGAGCAGAGCTCTTGCGCGTCTCCTGTGTGCGGAGTATTTTCCTGCGGTGCGCCGCAGATTTGGCGGCAAGGAGCAGAAAAAGCTCAACGCCGCGCAAAGACAGAAGAACATCAAAAGCCTGATGTATATAAAGGATAGCGACCGCGCGAGAATAGAGGGAAGGTACGTCGTTCTTTTTGACGACGTGGTAACCACGGGCGCGAGTATGTCGGCGGCAACCTCGCTTCTTTACAAGGCGGGTGCAAAGGGCGTTATATGCCTCTGCCTTGCTTCAGATATTAAAAAAGAAATTAGCAAGGATAAGATGAAATAAAGCTATTGCATTTTTTTGAATTTCATTGTATAATATATTTGTGTATTCCGAGAGAAAGGAGGATGCGCTATGGGATTTATACCAAAGCAGTTGTTTTCGCGCAATATTGGCATTGACCTTGGCACCGCTACGGTACTCGTTTACGTAGAGGGCAAGGGAATAGTGCTCAACGAGCCGTCGGTGGTGGCTGTTGATACCACGATGGACTGCATAACCAAAATAGGCAAGGACGCTCAGGCTATGCTCGGAAGAAATCCCGCTCATATAGAGGTCATCCGTCCGCTCAAGGAAGGTGTCATCAGCCGTTACGACGTAACCCAGAAGATGATACAGTATTTCATTCGCCGTGCTTGCGGAAACTCGGTATTTCAGCCTAAGGTGGTCATCTGTATCCCGACGGGCATCTCCGAGGTTGAGGAAAGAGCGGTAATTGACGCGGGTACTCAGGCAGGCGCGCGCAAGACTTATCTTATCGACGAGCCTGTTGCGGCGGCTCTCGGCGCAGGCGTGGATATTTACAGCCCCGTGGGAAATATGATAGTTGACATCGGTGGCGGTACTACCGACGTTGCGGTCATATCTCTTGGCGGCGTGGTGGTATCTCAGTCGCTCAAGGTCGCGGGAGATAAGTTTGACGAGGCGATAATGCGCTACGTCAGAAGAAAATACAACGTTGCTATCGGTGAGCGCACCGCAGAGAGAGTTAAGATACAGATAGGCTCGGTCTACGAGCATACCGAAGCCAAGACGGTAGAGGTTAAGGGCAGATGCCTTATTCAAGGACTTCCCAAGAACATCACGCTCTCCTCAAAGGAGATGCTTGAGGCAATGATGGAGCCCATTTCGGCAATACTCGACGTTATTTGCTCTATCGTTGAGAGAACTCCGCCCGAGCTTGTCGGAGATATACTCAAGAACGGAATTATTCTCGCAGGCGGCGGAAGTCTCTTGCAGGGACTTGACAGACTGATCGAGGACGTTACGGGAATAAAGACGAGACTTGCCAAGGACCCCACCAAGTGCGTGGCTCTCGGCACGGGAAGAGTGCTTTCTATGCTCAACGGCGGCATGCCCGAGGGCGCGATAGACCTTTCAAGGTACAGACAAAGAATATAAATAGACAGGGCGGCTATGCCGCCCTCGATTATGTGAGGTATAATATGTTGTGTAAGGATTTTGCATATAGAGGACTTATAAATTATTTTGAAAAAATATCGGCTATTCCGCGCCCCTCATTCCACGAGGAGAGAATAGCAGACTACCTTTGCGCCTTTGCAGAGGAGAGAGGGCTTGAATATTACAGAGACGAGATACACAACGTCTTTATCAAGCTCCCCGCAAGCGAGGGCAGAGAGGGCGAGGACGCGGTGCTTCTTCAGGGACATACCGATATGGTGTGCGAGAAGAACTCGGGCGTTGAGCACGACTTTTTGAACGAGGGCATCAAGCTTCTTGAGAAGGACGGTTGGCTCAGAGCCGACGGCACCACTCTCGGCGCCGATAACGGCGTTGCGGTAGCCACGATGCTTTATATACTTGACGGTGCGGAGGGCAATCTCCCCTCGCATCCGCCTATCGAGTGTCTCTTCACAGTTTCCGAGGAGGTCGGACTTGAGGGTGCGAATGGCTTTGATTACAGCCGTGTGAGCGCTACGAGAATGATAAATATGGACAGCGCTGACGAGTCCGAGATAATCGCAGGCTGTGCGGGCGGTGTCAGAAGCATTATGAGCATTCGCCCCACGCTCGATCCTGCTCCCGAGAACGCGAGAGCGCTTTGCGTTTTCGTAAGTGGACTCGCGGGTGGACATTCGGGTGAGGATATCAACCGCGGACGAGCAAACGCCAATAAGCTGCTCGGCAGAATACTTCTCTCGGCATCTAAGCAAGCGGACTTCCGCCTTGTCAGAATTGAGGGCGGAAGCAAGGATAACGCTATTCCTCGCGAGGCGTGTGCAACTGTAGTTACCACCGATAGCGAGTGCTTTATTGCGGCAGTTGAGGCTGTTGCGGAGATCATAAGATCCGAGCTTTGCCGCGAGGACGCAGGATTCTCCGTAGCTATCAAGGACGTCGCTCCCGAGAGAGCGGTCATGTCCGAGGCTGACGCGAAGAAGATACTCTTCCTGCTCGTTGCCGCGCGTAACGGCGCGTTTGAGATGAATCACAACATCGCAGGTCTCGTTGAATTCTCAAGAAACCTCGGTGTTATAGAGACGAAGCCCGACGGTGTGGTGGAATTCACGTTCTTTGCGAGATCCTCGCAGATGTCTTATATGGAGTCATCGACCGAGGAGCTTGACGCGTATGCGGATATGCTCGGAATGAAGCACGAGGTGCTCAACAGCTATCCCGGTTGGGCGTATGCGCCTGATTCGGCTCTCCGCGAGAAGTACGCCGAGTGCTACAAGGCGCTATTTGGCAAGGAGCCGCGCGTGCTTACCATCCACGCAGGACTTGAGTGCGGAATCATCAGCGAAAAGCTCCGTGGACTTGACATCATCTCATGCGGTCCCGTCGTGCTTGATCTGCATTCTCCCGACGAGGCGCTCAACATCGCTTCCTTCGAGCGCTTCTTTACCGTTATCAAAAACGTTATTAAAGCAATATAAAGCAAAAACGAGCCCCGACGGTGTCGGGGCTCGTTCTTTTCGTAAAGGATATGACGATAAAACATAAACATTTGTTGTAGGGGCAGGCATCCCCGACTGCCCGCGCAAAACGCAATGATATTTTTATAAACGACGGGAGGATAATATCCTCCCCTACAAACAAAATTTAAGGGAACAATCAAACCCGTAGGGGCGACCATTTGTCGTCCGTAGGCGATTGCTTGGCAAGCCGCAAGTTTTCTTCGAAAACATTGAGGTCGCCCCTACACCAAAAACAACAAACACCGCACAAACCTGTAGGGGCAGGCGTAGCGTAGCGACGCGAGCGTAATGACGGTGTGTTGTAAGAACGTGAGCGCGACCGAGCCGCAGCGAGACCCCTGACTGCCCGTGCAAAATGCAATGATATTTTTATAAATGGCGAGAGAATAATATCCTCCCCTACAAAC
>JAFVRA010000066.1 GCA_017504545.1 Clostridia bacterium
ACTACGGTACAACCTCTCAGGACTACTACTCTCTTATGACCGTTCTCGATCATGCAGAGAGCTCCATCCCCACAAAGGGTGACGCTATTTCCGCATACCTCCAGCTCGCAACCGAGGAGTCTTATACCTCTGTTCGTGGATACTACTTCAACAGAATCGTTAAGCCTAAGTACTTCGGTACTGACGACTCTGAGGGTACTGTAACCAACTCCATCGCTCTCTTTGATATCATCATTGACAACATCGAGTTCGATTACTGGACCATCTATTCTCCTCAGCTCAACGACGTTGCATGGCTCTGGAGAGACGCTGTTGGTACAGAAGACACCGGTGCGGTTACTCTTGAATCCATCTTCAAGAGTGAGGAAGACCTCTACAAGCAGATGATCACTGAGACTGACGCTTGGCTCGGACTCCGTTCCGCTGAGTAATTCAGACACACAACTAAGACTAATGCCCGCGGCAAAAGCCGCGGGCATTTTTTATATACAATGTAACTCAAATAAATAATTATCGATAAACAACTGTAAATTTGGGAGAAATACACAAAAACCTTTTTGTTATTTTGTATACGATGTTAATTGCAAGCGGGATGCTTTTATGCTATAATAAAAATGCCAAAAGCATTTTATCGATTTTTGATAAGGAGGAATTGTTTATGAGTAGCTTTAAGAGAATTATTGCGCTCCTTCTTGCGATAGTATTTATCGGCACGGTACTTATCGGATGTAAGCAGGACAAGGTCAATGAGGATCCCGATAACGCAACTGAAGGAAAGAAGCCAACCGAAGAAAAAGGAACAAACGTTTACGGCGAGGAGACCTTCAGCTCGGTGGTTCCTCAAAAGGAGCTTGATTTTGAGGGCGAACAGCTCACAATACTCGTGCGAGACCTTGTTGCGAATTCAAGAGAGTGGTACAAGGAGTCGCCCGAGGACGAGCTTGACGAGGCTGTTGCGATGAGAAACGCGGCAGTTCAGCAGACGCTTAACGTCATTATGCAGTATGAGCTGGTTCCCAATGCCAGCTTTGATACCTTTGCGGCTAATTTCAACGGAATGATACAGGACGACGTTGACTCCGATATGCATTATTACGACATCGCGGCTAACTACGCCTATGCGGGCTCGTACCCTTCGGTCCGTAACTATGCGGCAAATCTGAATGACGAAAAGACCTTCCCTTATTTTGATTTCAGCCTTCCTTGCTGGAATCAGGCTATGGTGAAGAACACCACTATAAACGGCAGATTGCACTATATTGCGGGCGACATCAATCTTTCGATGTTCGACCTTGCGATGGTCATCTGGTATAACAAGACTCTTTACGACGCAAAGAGAGAAGAGGGCGATCCCGATAATATTCAGGTACACGCGCTCGAAGGAAATTGGACGTACCAGGATCTCTATATCTGGGCATCCAGACTTTACGAAAACAGCAACGGAGTTGACGGTAAGCAGGCAGACGATACCTACGGCTTCGGAACCGAGAGAAATAGCGGTAACATAGGTAGACCTAACCCGAATGATGTCGTTCCATATTCTTGGGATCTCGATCTCGTTATGACGAACAACGACGGAACTCACTCCTTCAGCATCGTAGGTAATGAAAAGGCTGAGGAAGCGCTCGTCAAGTTCAGAAACCTTGTTACCGCGGACGGCACCTGTGGAAGCAGTACCGTTGGTAACTTTGCTGCAGGTAACTACGTATTCTGGAGCAGCATTCTTTATCCTAACGCAGAGGCAAATATGGCTATTCGTGAAATGGAGGACAAGTACGGTCTTCTTCCATGGCCCAAGTATGAGGCTTCTCAGGAAAACTACGGAACTACTACGCAGGATTACTACAATCTTATAACTGTTCTGGATCACAAGGAGAGCTCTATTCCCACTAGGGGCGAGGCGATCTCGGCTTATCTCCAGCTTGCGACTGAGGAGTCCTATACTTCGGTTCGCGGATATTATTTCAACAGAATAGTCAAGCCTAAGTACTTCGGTACTGACGATTCCGAGGGCACTGTAACCAACTCTATCGCGCTCTTTGATATCATAGTTGCGAACATAGAGTACGATTATTGGACTATCTATTCTCCTCAGCTCAACGACGTAGCGTGGCTCTGGAGAGACTCGGTTCAGGGAGGCACGCTTGAGGGCAACTTCAAGGCAGAGGAGGATGCCTACATTAAGGCTATCGAGGAAACTGACGCTTGGCTAGGACTTCTCTCGGTTGAGTAATTTATAATCACACTAAATTTAACGCCCACGGCTTCAAGCCGTGGGCGTTCTGCTTTTTATTTTATTTTGAAAGCTGGTAGGCGATGCGCTCGCCTGCTCGCTCGATATAGACCTTGCCGCACCTTACAAATCCGAGGCGCTCAAGGCTTCTCTGCATCGGGAGATTGTCCTCGTGGGTATCGATCCTCAGCTGATCGCAGACGCCGAGGCAGTATTTTACGCACTCTGCCATCATTCCACCGCGCTTTCCTGCGCTTGCGACTCGGTGTATCGCGTAATAGGGCAGAGAATTGAGCCACGCGCCGTCGATATAGTTATAGTCCTTGTCGGGCCCTTTGATAAATGCAAAAACTCCGAAAAGCTCGTCCTCCTCGCATATTACGTAGAGCTGACCGAGCTCTATATCTTTTGCGAGCACCTCTTCTGCGGGATAGTTATCTCCCCATTGGGTAGGATTGCCGCTTTTTCTCATAAAGGCGCGAGCGCCCTCGTAAATTCCGAGTATTTCGGAAAGCTCACCTTCTCTTGCTTTGCGTATTTCCATCAGAACACCTCGTGTTTTTCTTTGCAGAAATTATATCACATAAAGAGCCTTAATGTCAACTGTTTTTTGCATAAAATGAGGGCAATTACTTGACAAAAGGGCGTGTCTGTTATATAATGAACTTATAAAATTTAGCCGCTTTGGAGGTATATTATGGCTGAAAAAATTAAAGTAATGACTTTTAATCTTCGCGTTGCGGTAAAGGGCGACGGCGTTAATTATTTTGACTACAGACTTCCGAGAATACTCGAGTTTCTTAACACCGAGAAGCCCGACGTCGTAGGCTTCCAGGAGGTCAACGATCATATGAAGGAGGCTCTCAACGAGCATCTTACCGACTACGTTATCGTAGGCTGCGGAAGAGAAGCTTCCTACCGCGGCGAGTCTGCCTGCCTTGCTTACAGAAAGGACAGATTCCAGCTTATCACGCTTGAGAACTTCTGGCTCTCCGCAACCCCCACCAGCCCCGGCAGCCGCTACGGCATTGACCAGAGCCCCTGCCCGAGAGTTACTACAGCGGCTCTTCTTAAGCACCGTGAGGCAAGTGCGCCCTTCTGGTTCGTAAACACTCACCTTGACCACGAGGGAGGCACTGCAAGACTTCTCGGCTCTATGCAGATAATGCAGTTCGTAAGCTCGAAGAAGGAACCCTGCATAATCACCGGTGACTTCAACGCAGGCCCCGATTCCCGCGCGATCAAGCTTCTTATCGAGAACACGAGATTCCCGATGATAGATTGCACCGCCAATATAGAGGCGACCTTCCACGATTATAAGGAAACGCCTCGCGCTAAGATCGACTACATATTCACGAATATGCCCTGCGACGTCAACGAGTCGGTGCTTTATCCCGACGTTCCCGTGGATGGAGTATATCTCTCTGACCACAGACCCGTAGGCGCGTTTGTTGAGATAGAATGATGGATAAAAAACGCATAGTAGGCATTGACGCGGGCGGTACTAAGACCGAGTTTGTGCTTTGCAACGGCGAGGGTGCAGTTTATAAGCGCACTCTTCGCGGCACGGGCAACCCGAACGATATAGGAATAGACCCTTGCGTTGATATGCTTTTCGACGGTATTTTTGAGCTTTGCGGCAAGGACGCGCCCGACGCGATCTTTGCAGGCATCTCGGGCGCAGGCTCGGGAGATAACGCCGCGAGGATAGCCGAGGCGCTTCGCGCTCGCTATTCTGGCACTACCGTTGAGGTCTCCAACGACGCCACCAATCTTCTTGCCTCGGGCAAGAGCGACGGCGACAGCGCCGCGCTGATATGCGGCACGGGCACGGCGCTTTTCGTGCAGAGAGACGGCAAGGAGCATCGCGTTGGCGGTTGGGGATACCTCTTTGACCGCGGCGGCAGCGCTTACGATCTCGGCAGAGATGCCATCAGAGCAACGCTTGCCTCTGAGGAGGGGCTTATTCCCGAAGGTCAGCTCTGCAGGCTTGTCCGAGAGAAGCTCGGCAACAGCGCGCACGTCTCCCTTGCGGATATTTACAAAAACGGCAAGGCGTATATCGCATCCTTTGCGAGAATGACGGTCGAGTGCGCCGAGAGTGGCGACGAAACGGCTGTCGCGATAGTAAAGGACAGTATCTCTGCGCTCGGCAGAAGAGTAGAGAAGGCAATAGAGCTTTACGGCGAGAACCCCGAGCTTATCTGTGGCGGCGGACTCTTTAATTCAAGCTATTTTTCCTCGCTTCTTAGCGCGGAGCTTGAAAAATACGGCGTTTATATCTATATTCCCGAGCACTCTCAGATATTTGGCGCGTGCGTAAGAGCGGCAAAGCTCGTGGGAAGCATAGATAAAGGAATTTTTGCCGAGAATTTCCGTAACACTATGCCAAATTCCAAAAATTAAGGAGAGACGATGCCAAAGTCTTCGGTTGATCTTAAAAAGCTGCTCTCGCAGATGACTATCGATGAAAAGATAGGTCAGCTCGTAGAGCTTAACGCAGAATTTTTTATAAAGAGCGCCTCTGAGGTAACGGGCCCTGCGACCTCGTTTGGCTTTAGCGAGGAGGGACTTTCGACTATCGGAAGCACGCTCAATTTCAACGGCGCTCGCGAGATGCGCGCAATTCAGGCAAAACATCTTGAAAATGACAGAAATAAGATACCCATGCTCTTTGCAATGGACGTTATCCACGGCTATAAAACGCTCTATCCCATTCCGCTCTCGCTCGGTTGCTCGTTTGATCCCGAGCTTGTGAGGGAATGCTGCTCTATGGCGGCGGCAGAGGCTTCTGCAGCGGGCGTTCAGCTTACATTTGCGCCTATGCTCGACTTTTGCAGAGAGCCGAGATGGGGCAGAGTTATGGAGACCTGCGGCGAGGACGCTTATCTCA
>JAFVRA010000067.1 GCA_017504545.1 Clostridia bacterium
AAAAGAAGAAAAAAGTAAAAAGCCGCCAATGTCTACGACAGGCCCAAAAGATACATTTATCTTTAAAGACAAAAAAATAACCTATAAAGGCATTTCGGGATACGTTGTTTGTGATTTAGCAGGTTTAGAAGTTGGTGTCGTATGGAGCCATGGGCACAAACCGGGAGAGTTGGCCGAAGGACAAGCAGAAATTCGCTTCTTTGATGAGTTTGTATCCAGATACAATACATGGAGAAGAATATTCATTAACCACCAGAGGCTTTATTTTACAGAGTTAAAAGAGATGATAAAGACTAAGGGCGAAGTCACGCTAAAAATTGACCCTTGGCGCGCAAGATAACTTAAAAAGCATCAATATCTGAATCAATTTAAGGGCGGTCGCACACGCGACCGCCCTTAAAATTTATTTATCTATATATTGACAAAGCGCGAAAAAAGGTTTATAATGTAAAGGATTATAATTATTTTTCTCATTTTGGAGGTATTTATGACTATTTATGACGAGCTCGTGGCGAGAGGTCTTATCGCTCAGGTTACCGACGAGCAGGAAATAAAGGATATGGTAAACAACGGCAAGGCTGTGTTCTACATCGGCTTTGACCCCACGGCTGACAGCCTTCACGTCGGTCACTTCATGGCTCTCTGCCTTATGAAGAGACTCCAGATGGCAGGCAACAAGCCCATCGCTCTTATCGGCGGCGGTACCGCTATGATAGGCGACCCCTCGGGACGCTCGGATATGAGACAGATGATGACCGCCGAGACTATCGCTCACAACTGCGAGTGCTTCAAGAAGCAGATGAGCCGCTTTATCGACTTCTCTGACGGTAAGGCAATGATGATAAATAACGCAGACTGGTTGCTCGGTCTCAACTACGTTGAGGTGCTCCGCGACGTCGGCGCTTGCTTCTCTGTCAACCGCATGCTCACCGCAGAGTGCTACAAGCAGAGAATGGAAAAGGGACTCTCCTTCCTTGAGTTCAACTATATGATAATGCAGTCCTACGACTTCTACCACCTCTACAAGACCTACGGCTGCAATATGCAGTTCGGCGGCGACGATCAGTGGTCGAATATGCTCGGAGGCACTGAGCTTATCAGACGCAAGCTTGGCAAGGACGCGTACGCTATGACTATTACCCTGCTCCTCAACTCCGAGGGCAAGAAGATGGGTAAGACTCAGTCGGGTGCTGTATGGCTCGATCCCGAAAAGACCTCGCCCTACGACTTCTACCAGTACTGGAGAAACGTTGCTGACGCTGACGTTCTCAAGTGCATCAGAATGCTCACATTCCTTCCCCTTGAGGAGATCGACAAGATGGACTCCTGGGAGGGCGCTCAGCTTAACACTGCTAAGGAGATCCTCGCATTTGAGCTTACAAAGCTCGTTCACGGTGAGGAGGAGGCTGCAAAGGCTCAGGCTCAGGCTCGCTCGCTCTTCAGCGCAGGCGGCGCGGCGGACGCTCCCGAGTTCGTGCTTACCGACGATGACTTCACGGGCGGCATAGTTGAAGGACAGATAGACATCGGCTCCGTTATGGTTAAGGCAGGACTCGTAAAGTCCAAGTCCGAGGCTCGCACTGCTATTCAACAGGGCGGCGTTACCGTTGACGACGTCAAGATAACCGATTTCAAGACTTCTTACACCAAGGCAGATCTCGCAGAGGGTAAGCTCTTCAGAAAGGGCAAGAAGACCTTCGTTAAGATCATCGCTAAATAATTTGTTTTCTACGGATAAATTCCGTAAGATATAATTTGGAGGTTTACAAAAATCATGAGCAACACAACAGCAAAGCACGTTATGTCAACAGAATTCAGCGTTGGCGCGTTGATATGGAACGGCATCATCGGAACGATCGTAGTCAACATTCTTCTGGGTATTCTCGTAGGTATTTGTTGGGTAACCGTCATTCTTATTCCTCTTGGAATTTTCTTCGGTTTCTTGGCAGTTGCTAACACCATCGGCGCATTTTTCACCATCATCGGTATGATCAGATGCAAGGGTCATCTCACAGAAGAAGGCGTTTACGGCAGAAAGTCGGTTTTCGGCTCCTTTGACGTTACCTTCGACAAGGTAGTTTCTATCAGCCGCCGCAAGAAGAACCTTACCATTGTAGCTCTCGACGAGAACGGCAAGAAGAAAAAGTACAATCTTACCGCTGTTAAGAACGCAAAGGACTTTGAGCAGGCGTTCAATCAGACCATGCTTGCATACCGCAGCGCAGGTGCACAGGCTCCCGCAGAGGCTCCTGCTGCTGAATAATAAATACACAACTAAAAAAGACACGGCGCTCCGCCGTGTCTTTTCTATTTAGTTACTTGCCTGAAGTCTGCGAAGCTCGGTCATGAAGGTCTCGATATCCTTGAACTCGCGGTAGACCGAGGCAAAGCGCACGTACGCGACCTCGTCTCTATCCTTGAGCTTGACCATTACCATCTCGCCTATCTCGCCCGTGCTTATCTCTGTTCTCAGAGAATTCTGCAGCTCCGCCTCGATCTCAACTGCGATATCCTCGGCGTTGACGGGGCGCTTCTGGCACGCCTTGAGCAGACCCGAGAGCAGCTTGTTTCTGTCAAAAAGCTCCTTGGTTCCGTTCTTTTTGGTAACTATCACCTGCACCGTTTCAACTATTTCAAAGGTCGTGTATCTCTTCTGGCATGCAAGACATTCTCTTCTGCGACGGATGCTGTTGCCCTCCTCAACGTGTCTTGAGTCGATCACCTTGCTATCCGCAAATCCGCAAACGGGACATTTCATATTTTTCACCTCGTGCCTTTCGGCGCTTTTTTATTTGTTCTTTACTTACATTTTAGCATATTTTTTCGCAAAAGTAAATAGCTTTCTTGCTGAAAATTGTGATTTTCGGGCATTTTTTTGCGATTTTAACACAATATGTAGTGCTTTTTGCTCAGATATGCTCTATCTTCTCAGCCGCCTCGCGCTTAATATCGCTAACGATATCGAAGAGCTGATACGAGGGTACGCCCTCACTTTGAACGAGATCAAACAGCTTCTCAGCGCCTATCGGATCCTCTCCTACAAGCTCTGCGGAAAATTCCTCTCCACAAATAGAAATGCAGTACGCAGTGTTCTCAAAAATTCTCAGCTCTATCAGGGAGTATATAACTCCCTGTACTCTCTCAACCTTAAGCAAGGTAGTTTCGAGTGGGCTCGGGGTTCTTGCGGTCTTAGCTTTAACGCTCATAATTCGCCTCCTAAAATGTTTCGGACGCCGTCCGTGTTTTCATTATACACCCCCGCAAAGCAGGCGCTCCGATTAAGATTTGCTTGCGTTTTTGTGGGGCTGACACAAGATATTGCGTCGTTGGAAAAATTCTAACACAAGTGCTTTGAAATTCATGTCGCTTTTTGCATAAATATTCATATTTTTTCAACTTTAACCGACAAAATGCGAGCTTTTGCGGAAATTCGCCTTACTGAAATTGTCTTTTCCAAGAATTGTTCCTTGAAATTAGGGGCGGTTTTTGCTATAATTTTATTGAAAACGTAAAGATAGCGTGATATTTTTACAAATAAATATTTTTTGTCAAAAAAGCATATTTTTTCACCAAAAAGGAGGGATTTATGAATAATATATCGTTAAAAGTCGCCGCACGGCTGCTCTGCCACTACGGAATTTTTGCAATTCTCTGTCAAACGACCGCCATTCTTTTTTGCGCCACGTCACTCGTCGGCGCTACGGGAGCGGTATATTTTCACCGCTTCTTCCCCATGCTCGAATACTCGCTGACAAGCTTCATTCTGGTACTTGCGGGAGCGCTTCTGTTTAGGTACATAGAAAGAAAAGAAAAAAATGACTGAACCGATGGGTTCAGTCATTTTTATAAACTTTGCCTGTAAGCCGGGTTCTGTCGAGAACGGTCATCTATCTTTGCTTTACGTCACCGTAAAGCTCGAAGGCAGAAGCCTTCTGCCACCCGCGGATATGAGTCGGGCAAACGATCCGCATACGGTGTTGCTTCGGATAGGGTTTACAGCAAACCTACGTTACCGTAGGAGTGGGTGAGCTCTTACCTCGCCTTTCCATCCTTACCTGCTATAAAGCAGGCGGTTTATTTCTGTTGCACTTTCCCGGGAGTCGCCTCCGACTGACGTTATCAGTTATCCTGCCCTATGAAGCCCGGACTTTCCTCACGGCAATACCTTTCGGCAACATGCCGCGCGACCGTTTAGCAAAGTTCGTTTGATTATACCACGAATTTTTGCTTTTGTCAAGCATCTTTTGTATCCCACGACAGCAGGAAGAGCGCGTTGTATTCTTCGACACTTTTTCATCAAAACAGTTTAACTGTAATTATCCTTTAATTTTGTGTGTTTTAATACAATAAGTCACAATGCAAAAAGCGACATTTCACATTGAAATGTCGCTTTTTGTCGTTTTATTCAATATCCGATTTTTGTGACGAATATTGCAATAATATATCGAATAACTTTTGCTGAGCTTTAAAAGTATTAATTGCTTTTTATATCACAGTTATTTACTCAACCTCAGACATCTTTATAACGGGAAGTCTGCCTACGATGAGTGCCGCAACAGCAGTAATTACTATCTCGGGGATCATATAAAGCCCGTTGTAGAAGATAGAGTAGATGACCGCCAACGCGTTACCGCTGAAGTGCTCGAGTATCCATCCGCCGATGGCGTAGAAGTTCTCCTGTGAGAAGAACCACTCTGCCCACGCGCCGTAGAAGATATAGCCCGAGACGATATGAGCGATATAACGAAGCGAGAGTGCAAGAACTACGCCAAGCGTGAGCGCGAGAGCCTTATTCTTGATGACCTTTCTGAACGCACCGCCAAAGCCGAGCAGAGTGTACGCTACGAGATAGTCGATAATAAGTATCGCTATTGCCGCGCCAAAGCCCATGAAATCTTCGCTGTTGGGCATAAAGAGCGCCATTATCGTCGATCCCTTGCCGAGATACAGATCCATAACTATCTGTATTACCGAGTAGATCGCCGCAGAGAAAAATCCCCATTTCATTCCGTACATATAGGATATTATAACCACCGGAAGCATGCTTGCCACGGTAAATCCTCCGCCAAAGGGCAGGTTAAGGAAAGGAATGAGAGCGCATACCATAGCGAGAACCATAGCGAGCGCGAGCATTACGGCTGAGGTCGTCAGCCGCTTTGTTTGTTCTGTTCTTTTCATAAGAACCTCCTAAAAAAGAATTTAAAAACCGCACGGAAATCTTCCGTGCGGTAAATTCTCTTCTCGGTGCGCTACAGATATGCAAATAAGATGTAGCACCCGTCAAAAAATCATCTCCCTACGCCGGCATTATCCGTATCAGGTTAAAGGGTTCGGCTCGCGCCGTCTCAGCCAAAAAATCAGCACCCCTGATTTCTATGCGGTTTTCATGGGCTTATTATAATACTTTCGCCCCGAATTGTCAATAGCTTTTTGAAATTTTGATCAATAATTGTAATTCACGCCTGCGTTCTTGATGTCAACACCCTCGAGCAGACTCTCGTCAACCGTTATCTTTTCCTTATAGGAAGAAACGTAATCGGCGTAAAGCTTGTCGATAAGATCGCTCATAAAGATATAGGTTCCCGTGCTCGTCGCGATAAAGAGATCCTCGTATTCGTCAAGCGTGTACGCGCCGTCCTCAAGCTCGTATCGCATGATGATATGAATACCGTGCTGAGATCTTACCATCTTGTATTCACCGACCTTGAGCGTAAAGAGCTCCTCGATGACCTCAGGAGCGGCGTACTGAGTTCCCTCGGTAATATAATAGCCGTTCGGGTACTTTTCGTGTCCCGTCTCCTCGTTGTGCTCGGTAACGAGAAGGTCAAATCCTATAGTATCTCCCTCTTTTACCTGATCGAGAATATTGTTTGCTCTATCTACTACCTTAGCAAGCTCGTCGCCCTGATAGTTTTCAACCACAGGCTCGCCCTTATCGTTAACGAGCTCGTGACGCTTGGCGTCCTTGATCTTATAAGCGATGCGCTCCTTGCCGTTCTCATCGGTATAAACGTAAACGCGGTCGCCGTTCTCGTCATAGACCTGCTCGCCCTTTGCGTTCTTCTTGAGAGTCTTTGTGGTATCGTAAGAGACCTTGCCATCCTCGGTGTAATAGATGTTATCACCGTTTTCATCTGTCTCGTAAACGTAATCGTAGGTGTAGAAGAAGACCTGCTTGAAGCGAGCGTAGGTCTGCTGATAGTATTCTTCTATCAGATTAGCGCCTACCTTATCGCCGTTGACTCCGAAGAGATCCTCGCGCAAATACGCGATCTTCGCCTCAATGATATACGCCTCGCGCAGAACGTCGTAGTTCGCACCGTACTCGGCGAGAATGGAGTTAAGAGTAGTCTTAGAGCCCTCGGCTACGTTATCAACGAGCGACTCAAGCTCGGAGTCTATCTCCTCTATATAAGAGTCGGGAAGCTCAAGCCCTCTCTCCTCAAAGAGCGCGAGAGCCGCAAGATAGCTCTTGGCGGTGTCAAGCACCATATCTGTATATACCGTATTATAAGTAGTCTTATCGTAAGCATCTACTATTGTATCCCAAAACTCTGGCTTCTTTGCGGCAGAGCCGAAATGACTTGCGGTACAGAGAGTTCCCTTCATTCTTGAGAGATAAAGCTCAAAAAGATTTACGGATATCTCGTTGTCCTCAAGCTCAAGCAACGGCTTGCTCTTATTGGCACAGCCCGAAAAGCTGAGCGCAATACAAATGCAAGCAAGAGCAAATGCAATAATTTTTTTTACTTTTACCGATAACATATTCGGGTTTCCTTTCTTTTGCATATCAGGCAAAGCCGCAAGGTCAGGTGTATTCCCGAAGCAGCTTTTCATATTTTTCAAACAGCTCTAAAAGCATCTCGGGCACGTCGTCTCCCTTTTGCTTTCTGAAGTTGATGCAAGGCGGCTCTGACATAGTCAGCTTTATCCTGCCCTTGTATTTTTTATCGTCGCTAAGCTCTGCCCAGACCTCAAAGTCAAATACCGACGGCAGAATTCTTATCTCATTCTGCCCCTCGACGACGTTGAGTATTCCGCATCTCATAGCGGCGGCTCTTACGAGCGCTATCGTCAAGAGGTCAAGAGTTGCCTTGGGGATATCGCCGTAGCGGTCGATAAGCTCGTCGATGATGTCGTCCTTATCCTCTCTCGTCTCAAGACACGCGATTCGCTTGTAAAGTCCCATTCGCTGAGCCGAATAAGGCACGTATTTTTCCGAGATAAATGCGTCGCTTCGCATCGTGACCGTGCATTCGGGCTTTTCGGGGATCTTCTCGCCCTTTTCCTCAAGCACCGCCTCGTTGAGAAGCTTGATATAAAGCTCGTAACCAACGGCGTCAAGGTGTCCGTGCTGTTCAGCCCCGAGCAGATTTCCCGCGCCCCTTATCTCAAGGTCGCGTATCGCTATCTTAAAGCCCGCGCCGAACTCGGCGTAATCTCGGATAGCCTCAAGGCGCTTGGTCGCTATCTCGTTGACCGTCTTATCCTTGGGATAAGTGAAGTAAGCGTAGGCGCGTCTTGACGAGCGTCCGACTCGTCCTCTTATCTGATGGAGCTGAGAAAGTCCGAGCCTCTGCGCGTTCTCAACGATAAGCGTGTTGGCGTTGGGAATGTCAACTCCCGTCTCAATAATAGTGGTGCAGACGAGAATGTCTATCTCGCCCGAGAGCATCTCGCTCCATATATCCTCAAGCTGCTCCTTGTCCATCTTTCCGTGAGCGACCGTGATTCTCGCCTCGGGTATCGCCCTTGCGAGCTTTGCAGCGCATCCGTCGATGCTCTCAACGAAGTTGTAGAGGTAGAACACCTGTCCGCCTCGTCTGAGCTCGCGGCGTATCGCCTCAAGGATTATCAGCTCGTCGTATTCAAGAACGTAGGTCTGCACGGGCAGTCTGTCGCCCGGCGCTTCGTCAAGCACCGATATATCGCGTATTCCGCCCATCGCCATATTCAGAGTTCTCGGGATAGGAGTTGCGGTCAGCGTCAGAACGTCGATATTTCCCGTCATCTGCTTGAGCTTTTCCTTCTGAGTAACGCCAAAGCGTTGCTCCTCGTCAACGACGAGAAGTCCGAGATCCTTGAATTCTATATCCTTACCTATAAGTCTATGTGTTCCGACGATAATGTCAGTCTCGCCACGCTTGAGCTTTCGCAGAGAGTGCGCCTGCTGCTTTGGCGTGCGGAATCGCGAGATCATATCCACGTTGACCGAAAAGGGTCTCATACGGCTGGTCAGCGTTTGAAAATGCTGTAGTGCCAGGATAGTTGTGGGAACGAGTATCGCCACCTGCTTTCCGCCAAGCACCGCCTTATATGCGGCTCGCATCGCGACCTCGGTCTTGCCAAAACCAACGTCTCCGCAGAGAAGTCTGTCCATAGGCACGGGGCGCATCATATCTTCCTTGATGTCCTCGATAGCCGCAAGCTGTCCGTCGGTCTCGTCGTATTCAAACGCCGCCTCGAAGTCAGCCTGTAGATCGTCGTCCTCGGGAAAGGCAAATCCGGGGCGTCTCTCTCTCTCGGCGTAGAGCTTGATAAGGTCTTTAGCTATGTCCTTTACCGCCGCCTTTGCTCTTGACTTTGCTCTGTTCCACTCGCCGCCACCGAAGCGTGAGAGCTTTACGAGTCCGTCGTCAGAGTGCGCGCCGATATACTTGGATACCATATCAAGCTTATCGGTAGGCAGGAAGAGTCTGTCGCTTCCTGCATAACGGATGTTTATATAATCGCGGCTGACACCGTCAACCTTAAGGTTTTCGATGCCCATATACTGACCGATACCGTGTATCTCGTGTACTACGAAATCTCCGACCTCAAGGTCGTTATAGGAAAGTATCGTCTCTGTGCCGTTTTTCTTTTTTCTCTTTTTCTTGAGCTTTGAGGAAGCGGTATAAGCGCCCTCTCGGTTCTCGGGCACGGTAGAAAGTACCGCTATTCTCGGAGTCGTCAGCTCGTATCCCTTAACGATATTTTTCCAACCGACGAGCACCACTCCGCGAGGGAGCGAGCCTGCATCAAACTCGCCGCTCTCGCTCTCAGTCAGCGCGTTTATTCCGCGTTCCGAGAGAAGCGAGCAGGTGTTCTTTGCCGCCGCCTCGTTCTCGGCGACGATATATACGCGGTATCCGCCTCTCTTATAGCTGTCGATGTCCTCGCAGAGCAGCTCAAGGTTCTCGCTATACGACACCATGTGCTTGGTGCGGAAGGTGAACATCGCGCCTATCTTCTTGCCCGACATTCCCTGCCCGAGCGAGTCAAAATGCACCGCTACCGAGCCGCTAAGAAACATCTCAAGGGCGTCTGCGCTTCTTGAATAATCTGTATATTTCGGCGCGATAGTGCCGCCCTCAAGCAGCTCTTCTACGGTCTGATTGAGATGCCACTCCGAAGCCTTTATCCTATCGTAAATAGCGGTGGTAGAGCGCAGGAGCACGGTAGTCTGCCGAGGGAAATAATTGAGCAGACATACCCTCTCGGGATATATCAGCGTGAGGTATTTATCAAGAAAATTGAGCTCTCTGCCGTCGTCGATAGCCGCTATCTCTGCGGTCATCTCAGCCATTGCTCTCTCGTCCTTGGACTTTCCGAACCACGAGCTGATAGCGCGGCGAAGATTTGCCCTGTCCTCTTTTCCCATAAGTATCTCTCTTGCGGGTGAGAACTCAACCTTGTCAAGAGTCACCGTCATTCGCTGAGTCGCGGGGTCGAATATCTCCATTCTGTCTATCTCGTCGCCAAAAAGCTCTATTCTGAAGGGAGAGGTCTCCATAGTGGCGTTGCCGTCTATGTCGGTAAAGCGCGCAACGGCAGGAAAAATATCAAAAATTCCGCCTCTGAGCGCAAACTGTCCGGGAGCGTCGACCATCTCGACTCTCACGTAGCCCGCCTCTACGAGCTTGGAAGCGAGATCCGAGGGCTCTATGGTAGTCTTGCCGTATTCGATGACGGTGTTAGCCGATATAAGTCTCTCGGGCGGTATGGTATAGCTGAGAGCCGCGTCAGGCGTGGTTACGATCGCATCGTACTTGCCCTCAAGTATCCCCGAAAGCACCTTTAGCCTCTCATGCTCGTACTCATGGGAGGCGGTAATGTTATAGAATGTCAGGTCTCTGCCTACGTAGAAGCCGACCTCAAGTCCTTGCCTTTGGAGAAAGGAGCGCATCCTGACGCATTCCTTCTCCTCGGGAAAGATGAGAAGCGCGGTCCTCTTGTCCGTCCTTTTGACGTCCTTGAGCAGCGAAGCGTATACCGCGTCGGTAGCGCCCTCGCACAGTCCCGCGACAAGCGTAGGCAACGGCGTGCGCGAGCTCTTCCCCTGCACTATGGCGCGGAGAAGCTGAGAATACTCTCTGTCCTCACGAACAAAATCTGTTGCTAAGGTAGTACTCATGTTCCTCTGGTTCCGTTTATTTTTTAAGACTTACTTGCCTTATTGCATATCTGCATAGCTTCCTCGGTGTTACCCTCAAGCATTTTGCAGAGTCCGTCGTATATTCTCGGGTAATTCTCGGATATGCACTCCATATCCTTTACGTCGAAGGTAGAGAGCACCCAAGCCGCCATATCGTAATCGGGGTGAGGCTTTGCGCCCACTCCTATCTTGATGCGCTGGTAGTCCTCTGTTCCGAGGCACTCCTGAATACTCTTGAGTCCCTTCTGACCGCCGTGCGAGCCCTTGCGGCGCACTCTCACGCGTCCGACGTCAAGGCTGACGTCGTCCGAAATTACTATTATATTCTCGGGCGCTATCTTATAGAACTTAGCCGCCGCGCTTACTGCCTCTCCCGAGGAGTTCATATAAGTCTGCGGCTTCATAAGAAGCACTCTCTTGCCGTTTATGTCAGCCTCGCCGACAAGCGCGGAAAACTTGGCGCGATCTATCCTTGCGCCGCATCTGCCCGCTATATAATCAAGAGCCATAAAGCCCGCGTTATGTCTCGTTCTCTCGTACTCCTTGCCGGGATTTCCAAGTCCCACGAGCAAATACTCGACCGCGCCCGTAGACGTGCCCGAGGACGAGGATATTTGCTTGAATAGATCAAATATGTTAGACATCTATAAAATCTCCATTTCCTTTATCCTAAATATTATATTACATAAGCTTCAAAAAATCAACAGTCGGAGCGAGGATTTCGGCTCGTTAACAAAAAATTTACAACTCGGGGCGCGCAAATTTCGCGAAATATATAGTAATTTAAAGCATTTTATGGTATAATAACCAATGCGTTATGCGAGTAGGGCATTTTATGCCCAAAACGCAGTAAAAGCGCACTTAATTCGTCAAAAATTTTTATTTATATGGAGGTAATTTTCCAATGGCAAAGAAGTATTGTTATCTCTTCTCCGAGGGTAACGCTAACATGCGTGAGATCCTTGGCGGTAAGGGAGCTAACCTTGCTGAAATGACCAACATCGGTCTTCCCGTTCCCCAGGGCTTCACTATCTCTACTGAAGCTTGTACACAGTACTATGAGGACGGTCGCCAGATCAATGATGAGATCATGGCTGAAATCATGGAGTACATCGTAAAGATGGAAGGCGTTACCGGCAAGAAGTTCGGTGATCTTGAGAATCCCCTTCTCGTTTCGGTTCGTTCCGGTGCACGTGCATCCATGCCCGGTATGATGGACACCATTCTCAACCTCGGTCTTAACGAAGAGGTTGTTGAGGTCATGGCTAAGAAGTCCGGCAATGCTCGTTGGGCATACGACTGCTACAGAAGATT
>JAFVRA010000068.1 GCA_017504545.1 Clostridia bacterium
CAAATAAAGAAGATACGATTAGAAGCCAAGCAAGATAATCTGAAAAGAAAATGTGAATTACGTTATTGTATTTTTTGTTCATAGATTAATTACCCTCCATTCGTAAAATTCTTATTCTCAACTGATGTTTAGTGTGTTTTCCTTTATGCATAGAAATAAACTCGCGCCTATATTATAACACAAAAACCGCAGAAAATCAATCTGCGGTTTCTGTTTTTTTGGCGGCAGGTAAAACTGTCCTTTAGAGTGAAGCCCTATAGCGGGTGGATTTTTATGCTTTGTAGGCTTATCAATAATTCTCTGCGTGGAGCTCGAAGTAGCTCTGGGGATGAGCGCAGGTGGGGCAGATCTGCGGAGCGGCAGTTCCTACCACGATATGTCCGCAGTTGCGGCACTCCCAAACCTTGACCTCGCTCTTCTTGAATACCTCAGCAGTCTCAACGTTGTGAAGAAGCGCGCGGTATCTCTCCTCGTGTGTCTTCTCAATAGCTGCTACAAGGCGGAATTTAGCTGCGAGCTCGTGGAAGCCCTCTTCCTCAGCGGTCTTAGCGAAGCCTGCATACATATCAGTCCACTCGTAGTTCTCGCCGTTAGCGGCAGAAGTGAGGTTCTGCGCGGTGTTGCCGATGCCCTCAAGCTCCTTGAACCAAAGCTTTGCGTGCTCCTTCTCGTTCTCAGCGGTCTTAAGGAAGAGAGCTGCGATCTGCTCGTAGCCTTCCTTCTTTGCTACAGATGCAAAATAGGTGTACTTGTTTCTTGCCTCGGATTCGCCTGCGAATGCCGCCTCAAGATTCTTTTGTGTTTTTGTTCCGTCGTACTTGCTCATGATTTTTTCTCCTTTTTTATATTTATTTTTATAAATTTAGTTTTTTGAAACTCTTTCAAAAGTCTCAAATAGCTTATTTGCTATCTCGTTCATTCTTCCCTTCTCTACCTTTACCACTCGTCTATCGTAGGTGAGAAGTCCGTTGATCTCGTCCTCAACGTCGCTGACCTGAGTAAGCACTGTCGCGCAGAGTCCGTTCTTTTCTATCTCGGGAAGCACCTCGTCAAGATAAAGCCGTCCGAGCGCCTCTGTCAGCGCCTCGCTGTTCTCTATTGCCTTATATCCGTACTCGCTGTCAAGGTTGAAGCTGTGTCCCTCAACTCGCATCGAGTATCCGCCGAACTCGGAAAGCACGAGCGGACGGTCGGGGTGGGCACTCAGTTTTATCTTCTTGAAATAGATATGCTCGCTGACTACGTCGCTGTCCTTCTGCTTAAACCAACCCGAAGTTGCATCCCATATTCTGCTTCGGTCAAGTGCTACCATCTCGGCATAGATGCGGTCGGAGTCGTACTGTCCCCAGCCCTCGTTGAAGATAGTGTAATAGCACACGCTTGGGTGGTTGTAAAGCAGCTCGACAGTCTCGCGGCAGGAGCGCTCAAAATGCTCTCTGCGGCGCGCGCTCGCCTTATGCGAGATGCCGCTTCTCGTGGCTACCGTAGGCAGCGCGGTATCGATAAGGAAGCTGTATTTGCCGCTGTTGACCATATCCTGAAATACTATCATACCGTACTTGTCGCAGTAGTAATAGAATATCTCGGGCTCTATCTTGATATGCTTGCGGAGCATATTAAAGCCGAGCTCCCTCATCTTCATGATATCGTATCTGTAGCCCTCGGGACTTGCGGGGGTGTAGATGCCGTCGCTGTAATATCCCTGATCGAGCAGACCGTGGAAGAAATAAGGCTTGCCGTTAAGGCAGATAAATGATTTGCCGTTTCTCTTTTCAATGCTCACCGTGCGAAGCGCGAAATAGCTTTCCACTCTGTCCTCTCCCGAGATTATCTCTATCTCGTAAAGATAGGGATCTTCGGGAGTCCAGAGCACAGGCTCGGGTATATCTATCCTCACGCTCTGACCTACAAAGTCAAGCGCGATCTCGCCGCTCGGAGTGCTTATCTTAACGCTCTTCTTGTCCGCGCCGCCGCTCACTTCAAGCAGAACGCCGCGAAGGTCGGGGGTAAATCTCAGAGCCGAAATATAATTCTCAGGCACAGCCTCAAGCCATACTGCCTGCCAGATACCGCTCGTCGCGGTGTACCACATTCCGCCTCTCTTGTGCGTCTGCTTGCCGTATGCAAGCTCGATGTCAAGCGTGTCCTCTACCTCCACTGTGAGCTTATTCTCGCCCCCAGAGAGATAGGGGGTAATATCAAATTCAAACGGCAGATATCCGCCCTCGTGCTCGCCTACGAAGCGATCGTTGAGATAAACGTAGGCTATCTGATCGACCGCGCCGAAGTGCAAAAGAACGGTCTTTTTGTCAAAGTCCTCAGGAAGCGTAAATCTCTTTTCGTAAGCGTACATTTCGCCTGCCCTGAGCGTCCTTTTTATACCCGAGAGCGCGCTTTCGGGCGCGAAGGGTACTTCTATCTCTCCGAGTGCTTCGGTGCTCTCAGAGTCGTATTTTACGGCGAGATCCCACTTGCCGCAGAGTGACATATAAGAGTCGCGCTTGAGCTGAGGTCTCGGATAAATGCTCCAATCCTCCTTGCTCTCAGAGAAAGGAGTTGAGAGCTCGGTGGTGCGGGGCTTCTTTTTAGTAAGTCCCGTAAGATTTCCGATAAATAGTCCGAGCGAGAGTATCACTATCGGCACGAGTGCCGCAAGGAAGATATTCGCGTTCGGAATAAAGCTCTCGGTTCCGTCGTTGTTGACTATCTTATCCGCATTGGCAAGAACTCTCTCGCCTATCCACGGGCCTACGACGCCGGGAATAAGCACCTGAGAGAATATTCTCACTCCCTGAAGCATACCTGCCTTGCCCGTGGGGGTAAGGTCGCGTATCTTCGCGCCGAACACTGCCATTCCCGAGAGGTAGCCGCTCATCATAAGAAGTGAGCCGACGAAAACGGGGGCGGTGCTTCTGAAGATAAAGAGCATTATATATCCCGCAATAAGCCAGATGATCGCAAATGCAGACGAGAAGCCAAAGCCCTTTTTATCGTATATTTTACCCCAAAGCGCAGTAACGAGCGACGCTACTACTATCGCGGGTGCCATTACGAAAACGTAATTGGTCATCTCGAGCGATTTCTCGTAGTAGATTATGAGATAAGGCATGAATATCTGTATCGAGATATTGAAAACGATAAAGAGAATAAGATAGAAGTAAAGACTTCTGTTCTGATTTAGGGTTGATGGGCGGAAGCCGTATATAACGTTCTTCCAATAGCCGCTCTCGGACTTCTCGACCTTAGGCTCTTTGATTATAAAGAAGCCGAGCGCGCCTATAAGCGCGACAGCGCCGCCGATTATTGCAAATATAGCTACCCAGCTCTCTGACTTGTCAAGGTCAAACGCCATAAAGCCGCCGAACACCGCAAGTATCGCAACGAGCGGCATCATAGAGTTGATGCCCTCTGCCGCGCCTCTGTTGGTAGCGTCGGTAGAGTCGGTCAGCCACGCGTTATACGCCGCATCGTTTGCGCTTGATCCGAAGAAGGTCATCACGCAGTCGAGTATGATAACGAGGCTGATAGCCACCGCTGATGCCGAGACAGTTGCGGGAATAACAGCGCTTATCCAATCAAGCCTCAGGAGCGCAAAGCCGAGTATCGACACGCCCCAGAGAATGTATCCAAGGCAGATAAATATCTTTCTCTTACCGAGTCTGTCGGCAAGAGCGCCCACAAAGACTGTCGTAAGCGTTGCGGATACCGCACTTGCGGCGACCATAAGCGCGATGTCTGAGGCAGAAGCACCAAACATCTTGTAGATGAATACGTTGAGATACATATTCTCAACCACCCACGCTATCTGTCCGACAAGTCCGCAGAGCACGAGGGCTATCCAGAACTTCGGAGAAAGCTTAGTTTTGTTGTTTGACTTAGCCATTATTCACCTCGTAGTATTCAGTCGGTATTACTCTTAATCTGTCAAGCAGCTCCTCGCCGCCGCTACGCTCGTATATGAGCGCCATAACGTCCTTCATTATCCTTGCGCTGCAAAGCTGAGTGTCGGCGTTACCTATCCTGCCGTCTCTTATCGCGCCGTGGTATCTGAAGGCTTGCTCGTAGTTCGGGAACTGTGCGGAAACGTCGTCAATGCCTTTGGCAAAGTGTCCTCGCGTCACCAAGTGCTCTATCTCTCCCGAAGGAAGTCTGATGCTGACCTCCGTTTCCTCACTCGCAAGTCTGTTAGGCACGTCAAGCATCTCCTCAACGCAGTGCAGGTAAGTGTTTCTATTATGCCCAACGCCTGCCAGCAATATGTATCCGTCGCGATCGTATATCCTGCCGTAGCATCCTCTCGGGTCTGCGGGAGTGCCGTAGCTTCCCTCTCCGCGAATAAACTCCTCCGCGCCCTCTCCGAACACCGCCATAGAGTGCGTGGGGTGAAGCGAGCGGCAAGCATCCTTGCGCTTTGCGGCAATATCGGGCAGAGTGCCTATGCAGGTCTTGCCCTCTACCATATCAAGCGTGATAGCGCTACCGTTATAAAGATTTGCCCAAGTGTGCGTAGGTATGCACAAGAGTCCTCCGCGAGCGCAGATATGTTCACAGAGAGCGTCTATAAGCCCGTCTGCTCTTCCCTCGATCTCTCCTATACGCTTAAGAGAGCTGTGGATAAGCACTGGGCGATCCTGCGGCACGCCCATTTCCATAAGCTGCCGCAATATATAATTTTTGGTGTACATATAGCTCCTGCCAAAAACACTTGCGAAGGGTTCGCAAGTGCTTTGGAATTCATATTTTTGTCTTATATCTCGCTAAGGAGACTCTCAAATTCGTCAAGAGCGTCGCTGAACGCCTTCATAGCGTTTCTTACGGTGTCGGGCTTGGTGAGGTCAACGCCTGCTATCTTAAGCTCCTCGATAGAGTAGTCGCTTCCGCCTGTCTTGAGGAATGCAAGGTAGTCGGACGCGTCGCCCGTCTCAAATATACGGGTAGCGATAGCAACTGCGGAGCTGAAGCCGGTAGCGTACTGGTAAACGTAGAAGGAATTGTAGAAGTGCGGGATTCTTGCCCATTCAATATCCTGAAGCTCGTCTACTACAGCGCCCTCGTAGTACTGCTCGTTGAGCTGTCTGTAGAGCGCGTTAAGTCCCTGAGCGGTGAGAGGCTGACCCGACATATACATATCGTGAGCCTTGCGCTCGAACTCAGCAAAGAGAGTCTGACGGAAGATAGTGGTGCGGAAGCCCTCAAGGAAGTGGTTGAGGATGTAAGCACGGCGCTTCTTGTCGGTCTCAACGCTGAGAAGGTACTTAGTCAGAAGCACCTCGTTGACGGTGGACGCTACCTCTGCTACCATAATTCTGTAGTCGTGGTTTACATAATCCTGCGCTTCGTCAGAGAAGTAAGAGTGCATCGAGTGTCCGAGCTCGTGAGCGAGAGTGTAAGCGTCGTCAAGAGTGTCGGTGTAGTTGAGAAGAACGTAGGGGTGAACGCCGAAAACTCCGCAGGAGAATGCGCCCGTGGTCTTGCCCTTGTTCTCGTAAACATCTATCCAGTTCTCCGCATACGCGCGGTCAAGAAGCTTTTGATAGGTCTCTCCGAGAGGAAGGGTTGCCTTCTTTACAAGCTCCTTTCCTTCTTCAAAGCTGACCTTCATATCGATATTCTCAACGATGGGACAGTAGAGGTCGTACATATGAAGCTCGTCAAGACCGAGAGCCTTCTTTCTGAGCGCGAGATAGCGCTTCATCGTGGGGATACCGTCGTGTACGGCGTCACAGAGGCTTTCATATACCGCTACGGGAACGTTGTTTGCAAAGAGTGCCGCCTCGCAGGGATCTGCATAGCGTCTTACGTTAGAGAAGAAGGCGTTCATCTTTACGGTACCCGAATAGGTAGCGGTAAAGGTGTTGATATACTTCTTGAACTCACCGAAGTACGCCTCAAAGGAATCCTTTCTTACTCTTACGTCGCGGCTCTCGCGGAATACACCGAAGTTACCGTGTGTAAGAGTTACGTCCTCGCCGTTCTCGTCCTTGATGGTCGGGAAGGTCATATCAACGCTCTCAAGCATCTCAAACGCGTTCTGGCATCCGCCCGCCGCATCCGAGAGCATAGCCATCATTCTCTCCTGATCGGGAGAGAGCATGTGCTCCTTGGAGCGAAGCATATCGTCAAGCTTATGTCTGTAGGTTGCAAGTCTTTCTTCCTCATTAATGTAAGAACGGAGAAGCTCCTCACCTGCGGAGAGAATCTCGGGCTCAACGAAGGAAATCGAGGTAAGCATAGCAACGTAGAGGTTCATCGCCTTGCCTTCCATCTCCTGACCTACAGGATCTCCGTTGTCGCCGCTCTTGTAGAGCATAGCGTAGAGATATACCTTCTCTACCTTTTCCATAGTGGAATATATCTTGTCAAGAGCATCTGCAAGAGCGCTTGCAGAGCTACAAAGATTGCCCTGAAGAGCCGCAAGCTCAGCCGCTACGGGAGCAAGCTCAGCGCAAGCGTTATCCCACGCCTCGCGCGAGGGGAATATGTGAGAAAGATCCCACATAAAGTCTTTATTCATATTTTTTCTTTCGTTTGCCATAATAAAACCGCCTTTCAAGAAACATACAAGTTTATTATATATATTCTAACACACTTTTCCCCAAAAATAAAGAGCTTTTTGCTATTTTTATAATTATTTAAGCAAAAATGTACGTCCGCAAGCGCTTTTTATGAAAAATTACCTGCAAACATAAATGAAGCCCCGCAAAATGCGGGGCAAAATTTATTTCCACTTTCCGAGCTGTTCTTTTTTCTCCTGTTCCTGCCGCTCTTTTTCTTCAGCGCTCATTCGGTCTGTTATCTTATTTTTGTTTTTTAACACGTACAGTACCGAGCCGCCGATAAATCCAATAATATAGACTAATACTGAGATAAGCTTAATGGGCGAAGAAAAGAAAACTATGAAGGGTATCATCCAAGGGATCGTTGCATAAAGGAACTTAGAGCCTACACTCTGCATAGCATTTTCTTCATCAGCCGTGAGGTTGGAACCGTATTTGGTTCTGAACCCGTTCTCAACTTTTTCATGCTTGAACATAAGCGCTTGAAAAATCATCAAAGCTATCAAGAAGATCGGCACGATCGATAAACCCGTTATGTTTATATTTTTGTAAAAAGCAATGATAGCAACAACGTTGGCTATAATGGCGATGCAATAATAGATAAGCATATTTTATCTCCTCGTAGAATCATAATATCCAAGCCAAAGACCGTCGATCTTTCCGGCATGAAATACAAACGTGATCATCAGACCGAGTTTAGAATATCTAACCTTACTGAAAATCTTATTTGAATATTTTTTATCAGCGGCTATCTCGTCAATGCCGAGAAAATCTCCAAGAGTTGCAAGTGTATCTGTACGGGCAACGCTGTAAACATCTTTAGGCATATATTGCAGCAGGCGCGAACTCAAATGTCTGTATAAAAATTCATCATCGTTACTTATGATCGCATCGGTGCAAAGTCGCGCGATCTCAAGCTCTTTAAAATCAGCATCAGATCGAGACTGCCAAACACCGTCAAATATGTTTTTGCCCAGCTCCAAGGCATATACCGCCTCATTCAAAAGATTGATCTCTTTGATATGAGCTTCAATAGATGCATATATTTCAGCTCGTTTTGATAAAACGGCATTCTTTAAATCACTTTGCTCCTTTTGCAGCTCAGTGATGCTTTTTACAGAAAGCCCCAAAGATCGAAGAACTAAAACATTTTTTATCTGCAATAATTGCTCTTCGGTATATTTACGCCGCGCAGATAATCCGACAGTTGTACTTGTGATGATTTTCTTTTCTTCATAAAAGCGAAGAGTTCTTGACGTAGTTCCAAGCATCCTACAAACCTCGGTTATATCGTAAAGATGTTTATCTTCCATATCCTCACCCCTCTATATTATATCATATCACTTGACGTTACGTCAATGTCAAGTGCAAAATAAAAATTTTTAATAAAGTTTTCTGAACTACTTTACTTACCATCCGCAAACAGACGTATTTAACTTTTTGTCCCTACAAATAATTTTTTTTGTTTATCAAAAGCTTTCCAGACAAAAATATCCGCGGCGTGCCGCGGATATTTTTGTATCAGAGCTTATTTAATTAAAATATCGGGTAGCCTGCCTTCTCGTGAGCCTCGTAAAGCTCGTTGCAGAGTGCCACTATCTCATCGGTCGAGAGCTGTGCGCCCGTGTGGGGATCCATCATAGCCGCCTGATAGATAGTCTCCTTCTTTCTCGTGTGAGCCGCCTCTATGGTCAGCATCTGAGGATAGATATTCGAGCAGTTCATAGCCGCAAGCTGAAGCGGAAGCTCTCCTACGAAGGTGGGGTGTATTCCCTTTCCGTCAACGAGGCAAGGCACCTCAACGCACGCCTCGTAAGGAAGATTTGTGATAACTCCGTGGTTGAGCACGTTTCCGCCTATCTTATAGGGGGTATTCGTGTATATCGACTCCATAATATAGGACGCGTACTCGCGAGAGCGCTTGTGCTCTACCTTACCGCCTGCCATAAGCTCGCTGTACTGCTTCTGCCAGCCGTTTATCTGATTGATACAGCGTCTGGGGTACTCGTCAAGCGGGATATTGAATTTCTCAATGAGATCCTCTCTGCCGGGCTTGATGTAGAAGGGATTATACTCGGCGTTATGCTCGCTACTCTCGGTGCAGTAGTATCCGAGCTTGTCGATATAATCGTAGCGCACCATATCCCAATGCTTCTCGCCCGCGTTCTTCTCTTTAGCGCGGCGCTTTATCTCGGGATAGAGGTCGTTTCCGTCCTTATCGGTTATCTCAAGCAGCCACGCCATGTGGTTGATGCCCGCGATAGTCTCAAGTCTGCCCTCGAGCTTATCCTTCATATCGAGCGACTCAAGCAGATGCTGAGAGCATACCTGAACGCTGTGGCAAAGACCTACCGTCTTTACGCCCGTGTAGCGAAGCATATAGCCCGTGAGCATAGCCATAGGGTTAGTGTAGTTTAAGAACCACGCGTCAGGACATACCTCCTCGATATCGGCGGCGAAGTCCTTGAGAACGTGTATAGTGCGAAGCGCGCGGAAGATACCGCCGATACCGAGCGTATCGCCGATGGTCTGGCGCAGACCGTACTTCTTGGGTATCTCAAAATCTATGATAGTGCAAGGGTCGTAGAGCCCGACCTGAATAGCGTCGACTACGAAATCAGCCTTGCGAAGAGCGTCCTTTCTCTGCTCAACGCCAAGATATTTCTTAACTGTCGCTCTGCCCTCGTTGATAGACTCGTTCATCTTTGTGATGAGAAGATAGGACTCCTCAAGTCTGTGCGCGTCTATGTCGTAGAGAGCGATCTCCATATCGTGAAAAGCCTCGCAAAGCATCGTGTCTCCAAGCACGTTCTTGGAAAAAACGGTACTGCCCGCACCCATAAAAGTTACCTTCATAACAGATCTCCTTATCTTTCGTCGAGTCACGCTCGATCTCTTAAGAATATTATACCATATTGCCGAGGTTTGTCAAGCACTCTTTTAGCTTACTTTTTCTCGTTTACCTTTTTAGCTACCTTTCTCGCAAGCGCTCTCGGGAATACTCTTACCGCAAGCGACATAGCCTTGGCGCTAAGACCGTAATATTTAAGTGTTCTTCCCTTCATCAGCGCGCGATAGCCGCAAAGCGCGACCTTGTGCGCGTCTGCCGCGTGGAGAAGCGTGAACATTTTAGAGCCCTCAAGATTTGCCGCCTTCTCAAAGCCGGTTTTTACAGGTCCGGGGCAGAGTGCGGTAACCGTAACTCCGTACTCGCGCACCTCTTCTGCCACCGCCTCGGAGAAGCTTCTAACGAATGCCTTTGAAGCGTAATAGACCGACATTCCGGGGCCCGCGGCAAATGAAGCTACTGAGGCTATATTGAGTATCTTGCCCGATCTTCTCTCCTTCATTTCGGGGAGATAGACCCTTGTAAGCTGCATGAGCGCGATTATATTAAGGCGTACCATATCGTATTGCTTTTGCCAATCGCTCTCGGCAAGATAAGCACAGTCGCCAAAGCCCGCGTTGTTCACAAGCACGTCTATCACGATACCCTTTGAGCGAGTGAATTCATATACCGCAAGTGCCGCGTCCTTCTCGGCGAGATCGCAGGGGAAAACGTATGAGCAAGCGTCGTATTGCACGCTCAGCTCCTTCTGTAATTCAAGAAGCTTGTTTTCACTTCTCGCTGTAAGCACAAGGTCATATCCGTCGTTTGCAAATATCTTCGCAAGCTCAAGACCTATTCCACCCGATGCTCCGGTTATAAGAACAGTTGCCATTTCAAATTTCCTCACATTTTTACATTTTTCGATATTCAAAAAGCACAAGGAATAAGCCTTGTGCTTTTTTGTGTTTATATGCGCTCAACAGTCACGTCCGCGTAAACCCTTGCCACGTCGACAGGAACGGGGGGACGGGTGCCCGCGCTCATACAAGCGGCACTTCCGAAGGATACCGCTCTCTTTATCATTTCAGCAGGATCTGTGCCGTCGTAAACTGCAGAGAGGAAGCCGCCGATAGAGCTGTCGCCCGCACCGATGGTGGAAAGTGCGGTTATCTTGGGAGGACGCGCAACGAACGCGCCGTCCTTGCACACGAGAAGTGCGCCCTTTGAGCCAAGGCTTATCATAACGTTCTCGATGCCGCGCGCGTGTATCTCTCTTGCGCCCTCGATAACGCTTTCAAAGCTGTTTATCTCTCTCTCAAGATATACTGCGATCTCTTCCTCGTTGGGCTTGATGAGCCAAGGCTTCATATCGAGAAGATCGTCCTTGGAGAAGGAGCGAGAGTCGATAACGAGTCTTGCGCCCTTTGCCTCAAGTCTGCGAAGGAATGCCTTTACGTCTTCAATAGAGATACCCGAGGGTACTCTGCCCGTAAAGGTCACAATATCTCCGTCGGAGAGCAGAGGGAGAAGCTTTTCCTCAAACGAGTCAAGCAGAGCGCTATCGGTATCAAAGCCCGTGAAGCTGAGTCTGGTCTCGGGAGCGTCATTCGTGTGTATGGTGATATTCTCGCGAATTCTACCCTCTACCACGATAGTCTCGTACTCCATTCCGTCCTTGTCAAGCTCACGACAGAATTCGTCGCCGTTCTCGCTTCCAACCGCCAAAAGAGCGAGGTTCTTTACGTTGTTCATAGCAAGCGCTCTTGAAATATTTACGCCCTTGCCGCCTGCCTCGCGCTCGGTAACTACCGCCAAGTTTTCGTGGCAAGCCTCGAAATGCTCAGCCGAGCAGTGAACGTCAAACGCGGGGTTGAGAGTAACTGTAATTATCTTCATTTTGCTTATATTCTGGGAGCGTGAGCAAGCAGATATTCCTCTGCCTCAGCGCACCACAGACCTCCGTTTCTCTTTACGATCTTTGCAAGCTCTGCGTAAAGCTCGTTGTCCTTGCCAAGCTCCTCGAGATCGTCGATAGCGATAAGAGGAAGATCAAGCTCGTTGTAGCATACCTTCTTTGCGCCGTTGGGCTTTTCCATTGCGTAGAGGGTGTCGATAACGGCGTTAAGACCGAGAATGTGAGAAACTATAGCACCGGGATTGATCTTGGCGTCCTCGATAAGATGGATAGTCTCAACGGTATCGTCGGGGATACTGCCCGCAGTACCTACTACGTGGATTCCGTCGTAGTGAACTCTGTAGAGGTTGAGAGAGCCCTGCATATCGTGGATGGGAGGACCTGCGAAGAAGTTAACGCATCCGTCCTCGCGGCAGATCTTCTCCGCCATATTGAAGAGTGCGGGAACGGGAACCATTACGAATACGTCGTCAAAGCCGCCGTCGGACATAGCAATAAGCTCCTCAACTACGTTTTCCATATTGGAGGTGTTTACGTAGCGAAGGTCGCAGCCGTGCTTTGCAGCCTCCTCGGGAGAGCTCTTAGCAGCCGCGTAAGCGAGACGCTCGTCGTTAAGGTCGGTAACAACTACCTGTGCAACGCCTGCGTAACCGGTTGCAAGCTCTACTGCAGCGATACCCATAGGTCCTGCGCCGCCGAGTATTGCGATGCGACCGCCCTTCTTTGCACCGTCGGTGCGGACGTAGTTGGTGTAATCGGTGTGATAGAAGCCCTTGTAGCCGCGGAGCACGCAGCCGATGGACTCAACGAGAGAGCCCTTGAAATAGCAGTCGCCCTCAAAGGGAACGAGACAGCCACGCTCAAGAACGATGGGGGGAACCACCGCGTAGATGGTGTTACCGCCAACGTAGGGGTAGGAATAGCCGGGATCGTAGCCGCTCTCAAGCTTAAGAGCAGGCTGGATAACTGCCTTCTGTCCAACAGTCCACTGATCCTTGAGCTCCTCGCCGACCTCAAGTATCTCGCCGCAAAGCTCGTGACCGATTATGATCGGCTGCTCTGCTACCGTGGGGGGAACTCTCTTATGAGCAGTACCCTGCTTAACAGCCTTATAGGTAGAAGCGCAGATAGAGTCTGTAACGACTCTCATAAGCACCTCGTTTTTCTCGATTTTAGGAAGCTCAAACTCTTCAAGCTTGAGGTCCATAGCGCCGTAAAGTCTTACGCCTTTAGTTTTCATGATGAATCCTCCTAAACATAAAATATATATATCTTTACAATTAAATATTAAACCACAAAAGGCACAAAAAGTCAAGGGCTTTTACCCATAAAGAGTACAAAAAATTGAATTTACCGTAAATATTTTGGAAATAAAGATATAATGAGCGCTTCTCTTCTTGACAAAAATCCAATTTCATTATATAATTATAATAGCAAGGTTTGCGGAGGTTAAAAATGAACAATACCTTATATAGAATATCCACAAAGCTCGTCTGCCTTTTGTGCGCTCTTTCGATGCTCTTCGCGTTTGCATCCTGCAACGGCGACGGCGAGGGCGACGAAACGCTTGGCGAGGTATATCATACCATAACATTCAATACAAACGGCGGCTCTACCGTCGACAGCGTTCAGGTGCGCGACGGTCACTACGCGCTTCGCCCCGAGGATCCCACGCTTGACAACTACGTATTTCGCCGTTGGGAAAGAGACGGCAGAGAGTGGCTGTTTGAATCAAAAAAAGTTACCGAGAGTATGACGCTCAGCGCACTATGGGTACCTGCTATAGAGCTCTTTGAGCTTACTCCCGAGGAGAACGGAAGCGGACTCGTCATCGTAGATTTCAAGAAAGCGGCAAGCTTCTCTACGCTCAAGATACCGAGCGTCATCAACGGAAAGAACATAGTCGGTCTTGCCGAGGGCGCTTTTGCCAACACGGGCACCGACCACGCGTCCGTCATAGTTATTCCCGACACTATCGTTTCGGTAGGCGCTGAGGCGTTCAAGGAAAGCGGAGAGATAAAATTTGATATAAAGGGTACTCTTACGAGCATCGGCGAGGCGTCCTTCCAGGGCTGCGCGCTGCTTGAAAAGGTCAAGCTCGGCGAGGGTATGACCTCTATTCCCTTTATGGCATTCTTTGAGTGCTCATCGCTCAAGACAATAGCGATCCCCGAGGGAGTGACTACGGTAGAGGAAAACGCCTTTGAGGGCTGCTCCTCACTCGTGACCGTGGTGCTTCCCGCCTCTCTTGAAAGCATTGAGGACAGCGGATTTGCATACTGCTCGTCGCTCAAGACCGTGTTCTACAAGGGCACCGAGGAGCAGCTTGACGCTATTGAGATATCCGACAGCAACGAAGCTCTCACAAACGCTAAGGTATATTTTTATTCCGAGACCGAGCCTACCGAGGATGGACTTTGGTGGCATTTTGATAGCAGCAATTCCCCTGTTATCTGGTAATTACGTATAGATTTGGAGAAATATTTTGAAAAAGAACAGAAATAACGAAATAGACGCGGCGCAGGCAGAAAAGATCGCGTGTGCCAAGAAGACCTCTATAGGAGGTCAGGCTCTCCTTGAGGGCATTATGATGAAGGGTCCCAAGATGACCGCGATGGCAGTTCGCGACCCGAGCGGCAAGATAGTTCTTGAGAAGTGGCCCACACAGAGCGCCAACCGTCCCAAGATATTCAAGCTTCCCATATTCCGCGGAGTGTACGGCTTCGTTGAGTCGATGCTCTCGGGCTATAAGTGTCTGATGCGCTCGGCAGAACTCTCGGGCCTCGAGGAGCTTGAAGAGGAGCTTGCTCGCGAGAAGGAAGCAAAAAAGCAGGCTAAGAAAAACGAGAAAAAAGGTATTGAAGCACCTGCCGAAGAAGTAGTTGCAGAATCCGCAGAGGTTGAAGCGGCAGAAGAAGCGGCTGAGGCTGCAGCAGAGGAAACGACTCCCCTCGAAGAAGCTCCCGTTGAGGAAGCGGCTTCCGAAGAAGCAGTTGCAAAAGAAGCCCCCAAGGCTGAGGCAAAGAAGAAGGACAAGGAAGGCTCGGGACTTACCACGGGCATTATGATAATCGCGTCGGTGCTCGGCATAGCTCTTGCAATCGGTCTTTTCATTATGCTTCCCACATTCATATACGGTTGGATAGAGAAAGCAGTTCCCTTCCTTCCCTTTGAAAACGCGGCGCTCAATTCGCTTTGCAAGTCCTTCTTTGAGGGAATATTCAAGATAGCGATACTCGTAGGATACATGGCGCTCGTAACTCTTATGAAGGACATCCGCCGTACCTTCCAGTACCACGGTGCAGAGCACAAAACTATTTTCTGCTATGAGAGCGGACTTGAGCTTACGGTTGAGAACGTACGTCTTCAGAGACGCTTCCACCCCAGATGCGGAACATCATTCCTCGTGCTTATGCTGCTTGTCGGAATGTTCGTTTCCTTCTTTATCGACCCCCTCTTTATGCTTGCAGGTCTCTACGAGGGCGCAGGCTATCTCGCGCTTCGCGCACTTGTAAAGCTTCTCCTTCTCCCTCTCATTATGGGAATAGGCTACGAGCTTATCAAGTTTGCAGGCAGACACGACAACATTCTTACCCGCATATTCTCCGCCCCCGGACTCTGGCTTCAGAGAGTCACCGTGCTTGAGCCTACCGACGATATGATAGAGTGCGCTATTGCCGCATTCAAGGAAGTTATCCCCGACGATAACAGCGATAAATTCTGATAAAAATAAAAAGACAGACCGTCGGTGCTTATCTCCGACGGTCTGATGCGATTATTCAGACGGCGTTCCATCTCTCGTAATAGAAAAGATACTGTTGAGCGATGCCTGCGTAATCTCCAAAGGTACGGCTTGAGAGAGTATCTGCTTCATCTCCGAAGTACTTCTCTGCCACACGCTTCATCCACACGTCTATAGGAAAGGCATCGTATTTACCGAAGCCGAAGAGCAGAGCGCAGGATGCGACCTTTCTGCCTATTCCCTTGACCTCGCAAAGCTTCTCTATCGCGCTCTCGGTGTCCTCTCCTCTGACGGTGTCAAGCATCAGCTCACCGCTCAGCACGCGCGAGGACGCGTCGTATATGTATTTCGCGCGAAATCCGGTCTTCATCTCAAAAAGTCCTGCCTCGCCAAGAGCGCAGAGCGCCTCGGCGCTCGGGAAGGCGTAGGGTATGCGCTCGCCCGACAGATGCTTTTTTGCCTCGTCGCAGAGCTCTATCCTCTCTCCGCATCTCTCTGAGAGTGCCTCGATTATCTTCTTGATGCGAGGGATGTTGTTGTTCTGAGAGATTATAAATGAGATAACACACTCAAAGGGCTCTTGCGAAAGTATTCTTATTCCCCTGCCGTACTCTATTGCGGCAATAAGCGCGCTATTCTGAGAATGTGCAAGAACGTCTCTCTCGACCTCGCGATAGTCGCGGTCAAGATCGAGATATCCGCGCCATACGGCTTCAAAATCGGCAAGATCGCTGCCGTAGATATAAAGAGTGTCGCCGTCCTGCGCGAAGGATACGAATCTTCCGTAAGCCACGCCCGAAAATTCGGATGCGTGCTTACTGTTCTCCACTCTCTCGAAGCGAAAGCACTGACCGCAATCGAATATCTTCTCTATGTCAAGCTCGCTTACCCCGTCTATTCTGACGAATGGGTAGCTGCCTATAAAATTTTCACTTATTCTCAAAGAATATCACCTCCAAGCGAAGTCTCGTATTTATATTTTACCACAATCCGAGCGCTTTTTCAAGTACCAACAAGGAGATAAACTATGGATAATATCTATACTATTCCCGTCAACGAGGCGTTTGAGGCGTCTGCCGCGGACAAGTCCTGCGGTTGCCCCTTCTGCGCGCTTTACAATAAGCTTGAGGACGATCAGCTCGATCTCATTCTCGGCGCTTCGATGATGGAGCCTGACGTAAGGATACAGACCAACAAGGAAGGCTTCTGCCGCCCTCACTACGATATGATGTTCACTCGCAAGAACCGTCTCGGTATGGCGCTCACGCTTGAGAGCCACCTCTCAGAGCTTCGCGGCGAGATAAAGGACGGTGCGCTTTTTTCAAAGCCGGGTGAGAAGCCTATGAAGCGCATTCTTGCCCTTGAGGGTAGCTGCTACGTCTGCCGCAGAATAGAATTCAACTTCCAGCACATGATCGAGACCGCCGTTATCCTTTGGGATACCGACGAGGACTTCCGCCCGAAGCTCAAGGCACAGCCCTACTTCTGCCTGCCTCACTACCGCAGATTTCTTGAGTACGCCTCAAGGAGACTTGGCAAAAAGCCTTACGCCGAGTTCGAAAAAGAGGTGTCCTCGATAGTAAATTCCTACGCTGAGAAGCTCAACGACGACATCAGCTGGTTCTGCAAGAAATTTGACTACCGCTACGACGACGAGCCGTGGTACGACTCAAAGGACGCCGTAGAGCGCTCGATGAAGTTCCTGCGCTCAGATCTGCACAATCCGCCTCAGAAGAAAAAGAGCGCGCACAACAACTAAGAATAATATTAAAAAAAGGACGAACAATATATGATAGACCTGCTTGATCTTCAAAAGCATTTTATACTCACACATCTTCGTGAGGGCGATATTGCCGTTGACTTTACTATGGGCAACGGACACGACACCGAGTTTCTCTCAAAAACGGTAGGCGAGCGCGGACACGTATACGCCTTCGACGTTCAAGAGCAGGCACTTGCCTCTACCTCCGAGCATCTCAAGGCGGCAGGCTGTCCCGACAACTGCACCCTTATTCTCGACTCGCACCACAACGTGAAGAAATACGTTGACGTACCGATAAAGGCAGGAATGTTCAATCTCGGCTACCTCCCCGGCAGCGACAAGAGCATTACGACCATGAGAGTTACCACCCTCCCTGCAATAGAGGCGGCTATCGAGCTTATGGACAGAGACGCTATCATTCTCGTTGCGGTCTATCCCGGACACGCCGAGGGAGACGCGGAGGGCAAGATGATATGCGAGTATCTCTCGGGACTCTCTCGCTACAAGGTATGCGCGACTAAGATAAAGATACTCAACTCCCCGACCTCGCCCTTCTTTATCATTATTGAAAACAAACCCTAAAATACTCCCAAAGGAGTTGCTATGAGCAAGAAAAACAAGATTTTCGCTAAGGATCTTAGCGAAGCCGAGCAGCCTCGCGCCAAAGGCAAGACGGAAAGCGAAATGCTCTCTGACGACGAGCTGAAGATACTTTCTGCCGCCCACAAGGATTTTGACCGAAGCACTCTTCCAAACTACGATAACTCCGACGTGGCAAAGGCAAAGAGATATGCAAAAAAGAATAAGCCAACAGTCATATTCGTATCTGCAACCGTTCTGCTTCTGATCGCGGTAATCGCCACACTCTCGGTATTTCTCTATCTGCAAGGGCGAGACGCGCCCTCTACAGAAGACTTTAAGCTGACGCTCGGAGAGGACGAATACACGCTTAAATACAAGAGCGCTATGCGCGACGACGTGCTGTATCTCGATATAGTACAGATAGCGCGCTACACCGAGCTTGTGATAAGCGGTAGCGCGAACGCCGTCAAGATAAGTTGCGATGACGGAACCTACGTCCGATTTGAGCAGGGTGAGAACACCGCGCTCGTCAACGGCGAAAAGGTAAAGCTTGGCGGAGTGGCAGAGATAGTTCAGCTTGACTCGGAGAGCGAGGGAAAGATGCAATGCTTTATCCCCTACACCTTCATTGAAAGGCTGTTTTCACACGAGGTAGTCAAGGGCAGTAAACGAAGCGTGTACGTGAGCTACTCAAATAAGACTAATGAAATACTGATACACCGCATATCCTATAAGGATAGCAAGGAGGCGTTGCCGATAGGATTTAGCGCAGACTGCTTTGACCTTGTCGCTGACTCGCTTCTTAAGGAAGATGCGGACGATTCGATCTACACCGTACTAAAGGAAAATTTTTTATCAATGACTTTACTTGTAAATAAAAGCAACCCCTTGGGCGAATTCTTCACACCCAAGGGGTTGATCTCTCTTAATGACGTCGGCTGCCCCGTAGCGCCGGGGCGCGAATTTTTACTTGAAGAAACAGCCGCCCTCGCTCTTACCCAAATGCTCTTGGCACTTGGCGAGGAGCTCGGCAGAAACGCTCCTGCGATAGTAACGAGCGCCTACCGCTCGTACGATTACCAAAAGGCGCTTTTTGAAAAATACGTGCAGAACAGAGTAGCGAGAGGAATGTCTCGCGCCGAGGCTGAGAAGGACGCCTCGCGCACCTCGGCTAAGGCAGGCGAGAGCGAGCATCAGAGTGGACTTTGCGTTGACCTGATTGAGCGAGGTGAGAAGTATCTCAGCGTCTCCTTTGAGGAGAGCGACTGCTTTGCCTGGCTTTCTGAAAACGCGCACAAATACGGCTATATTCTCCGCTATCCCAAGGGCAAGGAGCATATCACCAAATACGATTACGAGCCGTGGCACTACCGCTTCGTCGGAGTTGACGTTGCGAGGGTGATATACGAGGATAAGATATGCCTTGAAGAATATTTAGCCCGCTATTGAGGAATATTAATATCTGTCTTGAATTATAATTTAATGCTTGAGGCTTAATATTTTTAAGGAGATATGATATATGTGCGGAATCGTGGGTTACGTTGGGAACAAAAGCTCTTTGCCTGTCTTGCTTGAGGGACTTAGAATGCTTGAATACAGAGGCTATGACTCTGCGGGCGTCTCGCTTGCCTACGAGCGAGATATGATCACGGTAAAGTCTAAGGGGAAGCTTTGCGAGCTTGAGAAAAAGCTTGCCGAGCGCAATATCCGAGAGAGTCTCTGCGGCATAGGACACACGCGCTGGGCAACTCACGGCGCGCCCTCGGATATAAATTCTCACCCCCACGAGACCGAGCTCCTCACACTCGTCCACAACGGCATAATTGAAAATCACAAGAGCATTGAGGGCTTTCTTCTTCGCGAGGGCTACTCGTTCGTCTCCGAGACCGACACCGAGCGTGCCGCGAAGCTTATAGACTACTTTTACAAGCAGACTCGCGAGCCCATCTCGGCACTCCTCGAGGCAAAAAAGACGCTTCTCGGCTCGTTTGCCTTTGGGGTGATATTCAAGGACATCCCGAGTAAAATATACGCTCTGCGAAAGGATAATCCGCTTATAGTTGGGTACGACAGCACCTCGTCATATCTCGCCTCGGATATCCCCGCGATACTTCCCTACACCAAGCGCTGCTGTCGGCTCTCCGAGGGCATAGTTGCCGAGCTTTCGTCGGGTAGCATCAGCTTCTACGACAAGCCATTCTCCCTTGCGGACGAGAAGTTTGAGGAGGTGGAATGGACCTGCGAGCAGGCGCAAAAGGGCGGATTTCCGCACTTTATGCTCAAGGAGATAAGCGAAGAGCCGAGCGCGCTTCGCTCTACTGTTGAGCGGCGGCTTGATTCCCTGCCTCCCTCTCTTTTTGAAGGCGACGACTCTATTCTCAAATGTGTCGAGCGCATAAGCATCGTCGCCTGCGGTACGGCTATGCACGCAGGGCTCGTCGGGCAGAATATGATAGAAAAATACGCGAGAATTCCCGTAAGCGTCGAGATCGCAAGCGAGTTCCGCTACCGCGATTCCATAATTCAAAATGGCACGCTCGCGCTATTTCTCTCGCAATCTGGCGAGACGGCAGACACGATAGCGGCGCTGAGAAAAGCAAAAGAGCTGGGATACCCAACTCTTGCAATAGTAAACGTATTCGGCTCTACTCTCGCGCGTGAGGCTGACAGAGTGCTCTACACTAACGCAGGGCCCGAAATATCGGTGGCAAGCACCAAGGCGTACAGCGTTCAATGCGCGATGCTCGCTCTGCTTGCGCTAAATCTCGCGCTTCTTCGCGGCGAGATGAGCGAAGACAAGGTAAAGAAAATATGCCGCTCGCTTCTCTGCGAGCTTCCGAGCGCCGTTGAAAGCGTCATTGCTCGCGGAGAGGAGATACGCACTTTGAGTCAAAGCATCACCGATGCCGAGCATCTCTTCTTTATAGGACGTGGCATCGATTACTCGCTCGCACTTGAGGCGTCTCTCAAGCTCAAGGAGATAAGCTATATTCACAGCGAGGCATATCCGTCGGGCGAGCTGAAGCACGGCACTATCTCGCTTATCAGCGACGGAACGCCCGTGATATCGATAATAACCGACCGCGCCCTTGCCGAAAAGAGCCTTTTCGGAGTTCACGAGGTCATCTCGCGAGGCGCGAGAGTGATACTTTTCTGCTCGGAGGATATAGCGCGCGAAGCTTCTCTGCCGCATTGCGAGAGATTTATTCTCCCGAAATGCCCGTCCTCCGTCCTTCCCTTCGTACTTGCCACCGCAGTTCAGCTTTTCGCCTATTACACCTCAGCAGAAAAGGGGCTTGACGTCGACAAGCCCCGTAATTTAGCAAAATCAGTAACGGTTGAGTAATATCAGCGCTCTCTTCTGAAAAAGAAGCGCTTTTCGTGGGCGTAAACGCTATGCCCAAGTCCCATAAGGCAGTAGAGCGCCAGCATAGACGATCCGCCCGCGCTCACGAAAGGAAGCGTTATTCCCACAACGGGAACGATCGCGAGGCACATCCACAGGTTTTCAAGCGTTTGCAGAATAATGACCGCCGCGATACCGCTGCAGATAAGCTTTCCCACGAAATCGCGTGAGCGATAAGCTATCCAGATAAGGCGGATAGCGAGAACGAGCAGGCAGACGACCACTATCATTCCGCCGATAAATCCGAACATCTCGCATACGGTCGAGAAGATAAAGTCTGTGTGAGAGGCAGGCAGGTTTTCGTATATACCGCCCGAGCCAAGCCCCTTGCCGAAAAGTCCGCCGCTTGCGATAGCGTCGCGGCTCATGAGCGCCTGCTTGCCGACCCCATTGGGATCAAGCTCAGGCTGAAATCCGAAGATGACTCGGTTTCTCTGGTCCTCGCGCAAAAGCTCCCAAAGGAACGGAAAGGCTACCACTACAGCGCCTGCCGCGCCGAGAAAATACCAGCCCGAAAGCCCCGAGCAGAAAAGCATAAAGGCGATTATGCCAAAGTAGACCAGCGCAACGCCGAGGTCTCCCGAGAGCAGTATCAATCCCACTATCACGCCTGCGTGAAGCGCAAGTCCGAGCAGGCTCTTTGGATGATTGATCTTGTTCTTTACAAGCTCCAAGTGCTTGGCAAAGGTACACATAAAGGCGATCTTTACAAATTCCGAGGGCTGAATTGCGATATTCACGATAGGAATATTGATCCAGCTTCGGTTAGCCGTCTCCATATTCGCTCCCGTGCTTCCGAAAAGCAGAGTGAGCGCAAGGAGAAAAGCTGATGCGAGGAACATTACTATCGCGAAGCGGTCAACGAAGAATCGGTAGTCGATATTCGCAAGGATAAAGAGCGCCACCGATCCGACGAGCGTCATCGCTATCTGCATCACGAGCTTACTGCGACCGAAATTGTCTACCGCGCCGAAGATGGTGAGAATAGAGATGAAGGATAGCACCGTCGTGCATATAAACAGTATCGGATCAACGTGCTTGAGTCTGTCGGCAAACGACATTCCGAATATCTTCATATCCTCTCCCCCTCTCGTAAAATAATTAATCAAACGGGCTGTTGCATTTAGCTTAAATGTAACAGCCCTTCTTTTTTGACTTTTTAATACTGTCTGCCCCAGACTACCATGTGCTTAGCGGGCTTACCGCAGCAAGCGCATACGTCCGAGATATGCTCCTCAACGAAGGGGATGCAGCGCGACTTTACGCCGCCCGTTTCGTCCTTGAGCTTATCCTCACATTCAGCATCGCCGCACCACATAGCCTTGATAAAGCCGGGGTGGTTTGCCGCAATATCGAGGAACTCCTCGTGATCGTGAGCCACGTTCATCTTCTCGCAGAGGTTCTTCTCTGCTCTTGCAAGAAGCTCGTCGTGAACAGCCGCAAGTGCCTTCTCGATCTCCTCCTCGATATTGTCGAGAGAAACGAAGGTCTTCTGTCTGCTTACACGGCTGACGAGAACGCAGGAATTGTTTTCTATATCGCGAGGTCCGATCTCAAGTCTGAGCGGAACACCCTTCATCTCGTACTGGCTGTACTTCCAGCCGGTAGACTGATCGCTGTCATCGAGCTTGACTCTCCACTTAGATGCGAGTCTGTCTCTGATCTCGGCTGCCTTCTCAAGTACTCCCTCCTTGTGCTGAGCAACAGGGATGATAGCCACCTGAATAGGAGCTACCTTAGGAGGAAGGATAAGTCCGTTATCGTCTCCGTGAGTCATAATGATAGCGCCTATCATACGGGTGGAAACGCCCCAGGAGGTCTGGTGAGGATAACGCACCTTGTTCTCACGGTCGGTGTAGGTTATATCAAACGCTTTTGCAAAGCCGTCACCGAAGTAGTGGGAGGTACCGCCCTGAAGAGCAACGCCGTTGTGCATCATAGGCTCAATGGTGTAGGTCTCCATAGCGCCCGCGAACTTCTCCTTCTCAGTCTTTCTTCCCGTAACTGCGGGGATAGCCAGAGTCTCGCGGTAGAAGTCCTCGTAGCACTTGAGCATGCGAAGAGTCTCCTCTCTTGCATCCTCCTCAGTCTCGTGCATGGTATGTCCCTCCAGCCACAAGAATTCGGATGTGCGAAGGAAGGGTCTTGTAGTCTTTTCCCATCTTACGACGTTGCACCACTGATTGTAGAGCTTAGGAAGGTCGCGGTAGGAATGTATGATATTCTTGTAATGCTCGCAGAAGAGCGTCTCGGATGTCGGGCGCACGATAAGGCGCTCGGAGAGATGATTCTGTCCGCCGATAGTAACTATAGCACATTCGGGCGCAAAGCCGTTGACGTGATCCTTCTCCTTCTGGAGCAGGCTCTCGGGGATAAACATAGGCATATATACGTTCTCGTGTCCGAGTCTCTTGAATCTTGCGTCGAGGTCGTGCTGGATATTCTCCCAGATAGCGTATCCGTAGGGGCGGATTATCATACAGCCCTTAACGCCAGAGTAATCTACCAGCTCTGCCTTTTTTACAACGTCGGTGTACCACTGAGCAAAATCAACGTCCATTGACGTTATCTGCTCTACCATTTTCTTGTCGTTAGCCATTTCTATATCCTTTCAGAAAAACATTTAAACATAGACATCTATATTATAAATCAAACTGCAAAAAATGTCAAGACGAAGAGGGATATTTTTTGCCCGATATTTAACTTATTGTCTCTTCTTCGCAAATAAATCCCCTTTCCTTTGGAAATGCTAATCCAAAAAAGAGGGGAAAGACAATGAGTAAAGCAATACTCGGCGTGAGAGTCTGCGCTCTGCCGCAAAAAGAAATACAAAAGAGGATAGAGCGGCGACTGCTCACAGGTAAAAGCACGGCGATATTTACGCCAAACGCCGAAATGCTGTCAGCGGCGGCGAGAGATAGCTCTCTCCGCACGCTTCTCAACACCTCGGATATAAATATCCCCGACGGCATCGGCATATACCTCGCCTCTCTCGTCAGCGGCTCTCGGCTTCCCGAGCGCAGCACGGGCATCGATACCGCCGAGCAGATACTGAAGATCGCCGAGAAGCAGGATTTGCGCGTTTTTCTGCTCGGTGGCAAGGAGGGCGTCGCAGAAAAGGCCGCTCTCGCGCTTAAAGAACGCCACCCGAGGCTTATTATCTGCGGCACTCACCACGGATATTTTGATAAATATAAGCTTTGTAAGGAGAACAATTCGGTTATCCGAAGTATCAACGATGCAAAAGCCGATATTCTGTTCGTCTGCTTCGGCTTTCCGCTTCAAGAGAGGTGGATAGCAGAAAATCTCCCCTCTCTGCCGTCGGTAAGGCTCGCCATGGGGCTTGGCGGCAGTCTTGACGTGTGGTCGGGAAATATCCGCCGCGCGCCGTCTTGGGTACAAAATATCGGTCTTGAATGGCTCTGGCGCGCCTTTCGAGAGCCAAAACGCGCCAAAAGATTACTCTCTCTCCCCAAAGGCTTGCTATCCGCAATAACAACAAAAGAGTGCCGCAGTTAGGCTCGTTCTCATAAGGATGTTTACCGTAGGGGGCGACCAATGGTCGCCCGCGGGAGACCGCAGGTCTCCCCTACGGATACGCATATAAATATCGGCAGAGAGTGCTTCCGCTACTTCTCATAAGGATGTTTTCGGAACACGGTAGGGGCGAACTGTGTTCGCCCGCGGGAGACCGCAGGTCTCCCCTACGGATACACACAAAACAGCCACCGGTTTGCCCGGTGGCTTTGACTTTATTCCGTTAATGAAATATTACTTGAGCTTATGGATAAGGGACTTAAGATCCTCTAGTGTTGCCGCCTTG
>JAFVRA010000069.1 GCA_017504545.1 Clostridia bacterium
AATGAACTGCCCCAAATTGTGCGGACAGTACAAAAAGCCCCTTGTGGGTAGTATATTTAATAATTAAGCAACGAACTGACATCGCTTTTCTAGTGGTGTCAGTTTTGTTTTGAGTTGAATACGTTCGTTATTGTAGAAATGAATGTATTCATCTATGAGGAGGCGCGCCTCCTCATAGGTTTTGAGTTTGGTACGGTAGATACACTCGGTTTTGAGAATGGAAAAGAAATTTTCAGCCATAGCGTTGTCATAAGGATTTCCCCTACTTGACATTGAAGGCGTAATGTGGTAAGATTGTGTTAGCTTAAAATATGCTTGCGATGTGTATTGAAAGCCTTGGTCACTGTGGAGCTGCAACTCTGCGGTGACCTTTTCCTTTCTTTTGGCTGCTCTGATTGTAGAAAGAACAAGATTTATATTTTGCTCGCTCCCTGTCTTGTAGGCGACAATGCTGTTGTCATAGAGATCACGAATAACAGATAGATACAAGAAGCCTTGTCCTGTTCGAATATACGAAATATCCGTTACCCACTTTTGATTGGGACGGTCTGCATGAAAATCTCTTGCTAAATGGTTGGGATATTTATATATACCGTTGGTATAGTTGTGGTACTTCTTTCTTCTGACCTCTGACAGCAAATTGTATTTCTGCATTACACGAAGTACGGTCTTGGGGTCCTTATATATTCCTTTCCTTTCAAGCCATATATGCACTCTGCGGTATCCGTATGTGTTATGGCTGTGTTCCTGACACTCTCGGATCTTCTCGGCAAGTGGCAAATCCCATGCAGGAATATCCATTCTCTTGACATAGTCATAGTAGCCACTTCTCGACACCTCAAAGAACCGGCACATCTCGCTAATTGAATATTTGTCCTTGTGACGATAGATCACCATATATTTTACGCTTGTCCTCACTTCCTTTCTGTGAGCGAGAGAAAATCCCGCAGTAACTCGTTTTCCATTCTCAATTTCAACACTTCGTCTTCTAAGCTTTTAACCTTGGATGGGCGCCCCTTTTTCTTTGGCAAAACACCAGCCTCTATATTACGTAAATTCTTATTATGACGTTTTACAAATCCATGTACTTGTTCTGATGTTATTCCTAAATTTTCTGCGATTTCTCTCCTTGTACATCCTTTTGCTTTCATTTGTAATATTGTTTCTTCATATTGCTCCAAATGTGTATATTGCCTTGGCATACAATTACCCCCTTGATATGGTACTTTAATTCTACCACATCAAGGGGGCTTTTGTCTATTGTCCGTTTTTAACGGACTTGTTCATTTACGGGGGGATCTTTATTTTGTAAACTTTTTTCTTCCTGTTGACATATCGAAAGGATATGGTATAATTATAGAGGTAATTTTAAAAGTCGAGGAAGCAGATGAAAAGATCTATAAAAAACGCTATTTTACTTGATGTTTGCATAGCGATGCTCGCCCTTGCGACCCTGCCCGTGTATTCGGCAGAGAATGATCCTTACGGAGTCGAGAGCGTCGGATGCATTACTGATATTAACGTAGAGAGCTCGGTAGAGCTTTGTGGCGCGGTGAATTATTTTACCTCTGTCGTTACCTCTCACATTCAGGGGCTTGAGGAGAGGGAGGCAATTCCATACAAGACCTACGGTGCGATAGGCTCGCAGGATACGAGGATGTTTGTGTATTCGGTTGGAAGCGAAAACAACTTTGATTTCTCGACTGCCAACGTAAAGACGATAGTTGAGGCGTTTGAGAGGGACAATCCTCAATGGAACGCGATAGTTGCTATAAACGGTGATTTCTTTGATATGGAGAATACCGTGACTGCAACCTACGGCGAGCCCGAATTTCCTATGGTGCAGCTTGGTGACGTGTATAAGTCCAACGCTCTTGCACACATGACGGGAAGAGGACTTGTAGGAACAGATGCGGACGGAAATATGGTGTATTACACGGTCGGCTCAAAATACTCAAGCCTCGGATACGGCACTCCCTTGACATACGAGAGCAACTATAAGCTTCAGATCTTGGGCGAGAGCAGAAACAATCCGATATGCTCCTACACGGCGTTTGCGAATACTAAATCTCTTGAAAAAAGAATGGCGTTTATAACGCCCGAGTCAGCCCCTCAGGATCTTAGCGGAACGACCGTTTACGCGCTTAAATACAACACCTACAGACGCTCGCATACAGGTATAAACGGTGCGGAGCTTGGTACGCAGGGGTATTTTATAGAGGGTGAGATAATTGAGATACGAAAGGGAAGCGCAAACGAGAAAGCCCCCGACGGACAGGTGCTTTTCTTTACCCCTAATCCAGAGCTTTTTGAGCATCTTAAGATAGGAAGCTACGTAAAGTGCCAGAAGGTGCTGAGTGATGAATGGGCAGGCGTTGAGAATGCGATAGGCTTTAAGCAGCAGATACTTGCGGAGGGTAATATCCTTCTGAAGAATTGCTACGGAAGAAACAATCCTACGGGAGATCAGGCCTCTTCGACCTGGACGGAGGATATATACGATTATCCTTATTGCTGGAAAAACAGAACAGCGATCGGATTTCGCGAGGACGGTACGCCCGTGCTTCTCGTCATTAAGCGCTCCACCCATAGCGGAGAATATAACAAGCTTGGCGCATCCTATTACGAGATAGGCGAGCAGCTTAAGGCTCTCGGCTGTACAAATGGATTTTTGCTTGACGGCGGCGGCTCGTCGACTATGGTTATCAGAGACGAAAACGGAAGCTTCGTTACCGCGTACAGCGGAAGCGGAGGTGACGGACGCGCCGTGGCAAACGCCGTGATCCTCGCAGTCCGCGACGAGAGCGTTGAGCTTCCTCCCGAAGATGAAACTCTTGAGATGCCCACCGAAAAGCCTACCGAGCGCCCCACCTCAAGACCTACCGAGGTCAAGACGGACGCGAGCGAGACCGAGACCGAAAGCGAGCCCTTGACAACAGATGAGCAGAGCGGATGCGGCTCGGCAATAGCGCTTCCCGCGCTTACTGCTACTCTTGTCGGATGCTTAGTCTCTACAACCGCAAGCAAGAAAAAGAGAAGATAAATAAAAATAACCGTCCTCTGAAGATCAGAGGACGGTTTTGCTTTATTATTGAGCGTTTACCCACTCAACCGAGAGATCGATCCATTTTGCTACGTGAGGATCTACCATATCGGGATTGCCTTCCCAGGTTACCTCATTTGCAAGAGACATTCCGTGAGGTCCCTTGGGGAAGATGTGTGCCTCAAAGGGAATTCCGTTCTGAATATATGCCTCCATAAGGCTTGTGGCGTTGTGGATGTGTACGCCGCGGTCTGTGTAGGTGTGCCAGATGAACATAGGGGGAGTCGTGGGCTTTACGTGAAGATCAAGCGAGAAGCGCTCGCCCTCTTCAACGGTGTAATCAACGTTGCCGCAAAGGTTAGCGATAGAGCCTCTGTGTGTTTCGGATCCCGATGTGATAGCGGGATAGGAGAGTATCATTCCGTTAGGGCAGGAGATGCCGAGATCATCCTCACCGACTACGGCGAGAACCTCGGGCTTATCCCAAAGAATACCTGCAGAAGCGGCAAGATGACCGCCCGCGGAAAATCCGCAGGTGAAGATAGCGTCGGACTTGACCTTCAACTCCTCAGCGTGCTTTCTTATATACTTTATTGCCATTCCAACCTCGATCATAGGAGCGTAATTTACGGCTCTCTTGCCGATAGAATAGCGGAGAACACAAGAATTGAAGCCTGCGTTATAGTAATACTCGGCGATCGGAGCAGCCTCACGTCCCGAAAGGAAGCGGTAGCCGCCGCCGGGGCAGACTACTATCATAGGAAGATCGTTCTCGGCATCGTCGTGAACGTAGAACGTAAGATTAGCGTCGGGATAACGCTCGTCAAGGTCTATTTTTTTATAAAGCATATCAACACCTCGCAACGTAAAATTTATTTGATTGTATTTTATCACATTCTTCGGCTTTTTTCAATAGTTTTAGTATAAAAATTTCCTCTCAGTATTGACAAACTCGCTTTTTGTGCTATAATATGTATATCTACTCGGAGTGAGTGGAAATTATTGTAGAAGAGTAAAGATACGGGCGTAAAGTGCTTGCGGGACGGGGAGTTGTCCGCAGGACGAAAAGCATCAGCTTGCGGTTCGCATCTTGCATCCCGCTTCATACGGCAAAAGGCAATCAGATTATCTGTAACCTTCTTTACCTTGGCCTTATGTTAGCTCAGGGAAAGGAGGATTTTTTTATGCGTAAAAGTATTCACGTGCTCACTCTTGCGGCTATGCTCACGGCGATGAGCGTAGTCATCGGAATATTCTGCAAGACCTTTCTTAATTTCAGCGGTGGACTTGTAAGAATAACCTTTGAAAACCTACCGATCATCCTCTCGGGTATCCTTTTCGGCCCCGTGATAGGCGCGGTCGTCGGAGTTGCCACCGATCTTATCAGCTATCTGCTCTCACCTCAGATATATCCGCCTAACCTTATCGTAACGCTTGGAGCAGCAGTTATCGGATTCCTCTCGGGACTCGTATCAAAGGTCTTCATAAGAAAAAGAGGGTATTTGCAGATAAGCGTTGCTACCGTTTCGGCTCATATAGTGGGCTCTATGATAATAAAAACGATAGGACTTTTTCAGTTCTATCAATGGGCGGTGCTCTGGAGAATACCGCTTTATATAGTTATCGCTTCGGCAGAGCTGATGGTGCTGTGTCTGCTTTACAAGAACGCGACCTTCCGCAAGCTTATTGAACGTACCGACGCGCCCTCAAAAAAGAAGGGAGAAAAGCAGTGAATTACCAAGAAGCACTTGAATATATACACGGAATAAGCTGGACATTCTGCAAGCCGGGACTCGAGCGCATCTCAACACTTTGCAAGGCTCTCGGAGATCCTCAGAAGAAGCTTAAATTTATCCATATCGCAGGCACGAACGGCAAGGGCTCTACCTCTGCTATGCTTGAGAGCGTTCTAAGAGAGTCGGGATATAAGACCGGACTTTTCACCTCGCCTTATATAAGGACGTTCAACGAGCGTATGCGAGTTGACGGCGAGAATATTTCTGACGGTGAGCTTGCCGAGATAACCGAGTACGTGCGCCCTTTTGCAGACGACATGACCGATAAGCCTACCGAGTTTGAACTGATAAGCGCAATAGCATTTGAGTATTTCAGCAGAAATAATTGCGACGTCGTCGTGCTTGAGGCAGGTATGGGCGGCAGACTTGACTCAACTAATGTTATAGATAGCGCTCTGCTTTCAATAATCACGGGCATTGCGCTCGATCACACCGCCTTTCTCGGAGATACCGTGGAAAAGATAGCGGCAGAGAAGGCAGGCATAATCAAATGCGGATGCCCCGTGCTTTTCGGCGGCGAGGACGAGGCGGCTGAGAGGGTAATTCGCGAGAGGGCGGCAGAAATGAACGCGCCCTTTAGCAGAGTTGATCGCTCGTCGCTTACCCTTCACAGCCAAACGCTCGACGGAACTGTATTTGACTTTGGCGGATATAAAAACATGCAGATACGCATGCTCGGAAGCTATCAGCCAAGGAATGCGGCTACCGTGCTGTCTGCGATAGATATTCTTAAAGAGCGCGGCTTTTCTATTCCCGATATCGCTATATCGCGCGGACTTGAAGCTACGAGATGGCAGGCGAGATTTGAGGTCATATCAAACGATCCGCTCGTTATATTCGACGGCGCGCACAACCCCGAGGGAATTGCCGCGGCAGTCGAGAGCATACGGCACTACTTTGGAAATGAGCGAGTATATGCTCTTACGGGAGTTCTTCGCGATAAGGACTATAATATCATCGCAACAGATATAGCGAAGGTCGCATCGCGTGCCTTTACACTTACCCCCGACAATCCACGCGCGCTGAGCGCCGAGGAATACGCTGAGGTGCTGAAGGGAAAGGGAGTAGAGGCAACTCCTTACCCGAGTGTTGAGAGCGCGCTCAGCGCGGCAAGAGAAACCGCAAAGCGCGACGGCGTGCCGCTTATCTGCATGGGATCTCTTTACCTTTACTCCTCAATAATCGATTACTTTATATGAAAAGAAAATCTCCCACGTGCAGAATTGTTCCGTGGGAGATTTTATTCGTATTTTCAGACAAGATAAAAAATTAAATTGTAATTATATACAAAGAAGGTACTATCTTTTTGTAATTGTTGACAATTGCAAAAAGCGCAAATAAATGGTAAAATAAAGGTACACAGAAGCTTGATTTTTGAGCTTGGTAAAATTAAGGAGAAAATTGTTATGAAAACTTTAAAAAGACTTTTTGCTATTCTTCTTGCTTTAACGTTTGTTGGCACAGTTCTCGTTGGTTGTACCAAGACTCCTGCCGACACTTCGGATAAGGGAGAAAATAGCGGCGATCCCACGGGTGACACTCAGAGGGCTACCAATGAGTACGGAGAGGAATCCTTCAGCTCGGTTGTTCCTCAGAAGGAGCTTGACTTTGAGGGTGAGGAGCTTACTGTTCTTGTTCGTGACTTGAAGAAATGCTCAAGAGAGTGGTTCAAGGAAAGCACTGAGGATGAGCTTGACGAGGCTGTTGCGATGAGAAATGCAGCCGTTGAAGCCTCACTTAACGTAAAGATGCAGTACGAGATGGTTCCAAATGCGGGTTATGATGATTTTGCGAATAACTTCAACGGAATGATCACAGATGACATTATTTCTGATATGCACTACTATGATATAGCGGCTAACTACGCATATCCCGGCGCGTATCCCTCAGTTCGTGATTTTGCTGCAAATCTTCTTGACGAATATACCTTCCCTTACTTTGATTTCAGCCTTCCTTGCTGGAATCAGGCTATCGTGAAAAACACCACTATAAATGACAGACTTCACTACATCTCGGGCGATCTCAACCTTTCAATGTTTGATACGGCAATGGTCATCTGGTACAACAAGACGCTTTACGACGCTAAGAAAACCGATTCCGATCCTGAGAACATTCAGCTTCACGCGCTTGAAGGCCTCTGGACCTATGAGGATCTCTACGTCTGGACTATGGTCTACGAGGATTCCAACGGTACTCAGGGTAAGAACGCAGATGATACTTACGGTCTCAGCATAGATCACAGCGAGCCGCTTGGTGAAGCTAATCCCCACGACGCTATTCCTTACGCATGGGATCTTGAGCTCGTTCTTACCGACAACGATGGCTCTCACTTCTTCAATATTCTTGGTAACACAAAGGCTGAAGAAGCTCTCGTTAAATTTAAAAATCTTGTTTATGCAGAGGGCTCCCGTCAGAACGGTAGCGTTGATAACTTTGCTGCAGGTCACTACGTATTCTGGACCGGAACTATTTATCCCGATGAGGACACAAATATGACCATTCGTGAGATGGAAGACAAGTACGGTCTGCTTCCTTGGCCCAAGTATGATGAGGATCAGGAAAATTACGGTACGTCCTCCGAGGACTACTACACCCTCATGACTGTTCTCGATCATGCAGAGAGCTCTATTCCCACAAAGGGTGAAGCTATTTCCGCGTACCTCCAGCTTGCAACCGAGGAGTCTTACACCTCTGTTCGTGGCTACTACTTCAACAGGATCATTAAGCCTAAGTACTTCGGTACTGACGACTCCGAGGGTACTGTAACTAACTCCATCGCTCTCTTTGATATTATTATTGATAATATTGAATTTGAGTATTGGACCGTCTATTCTCCTCAGCTTAACGACGTTGCATGGCTTTGGAGACACTCTGTTGCTTACTCCGGCACGCTTGAGGGATTATACAAGACTGAGCAGGCTCTTTACGAGGAAATGATTGAGGATACTGACGACTGGCTCTTTGAGAGAGGTAAGTACAGTACAGATTGATCTTTTTAAGCGAAACCGTAAAATAAAGAATCGCCCGCGGCATATAGCCGCGGGCGATTTTACTTTGTTGAGCAAGTGCATTATCAGACCACAGGGCCGTGGAGATAGTCCATATAGGATTTATCGGGAGCCATATTTTCCTTGAATGCAGGGGTGTCGATGTAACCGTTACCGCCCTTTTCGCCAACGAGCAGGAAGTTTGTATCCTTAGCGTCGTCTCTGAATGTGACTTTAGGAGACTTGATGACCGAGCAGAACTTTCCGTCGGTTCTGAATCCTATCTCGCCGCCCTCAAGAGTCTTCCACCAAAAGCAGAAGCAGTTGTGGTAGATGGAGCGGAGTCCGTCCTTCATATAGAAGCCGGTGCAGTACTGATCGCTGTAGCAGAAATCGTACCAGTTCTCCCAGCTCTCGTCGTAGAATCCGACGCTCTCGGAGTAGTGATCCCAGCCGCTTGCAAGGCTGTAGAGCGGGTGGATGTTGCGCAGATAGTTGCCACCCTTAACGAGCTTAACGCCTATCTGAACACGTGCTATTCTCATATTTGTAAAGGTATTGTCCATGCCCTCGATAAGCAGACCGATAGAGTCAAGCGTGCCGCGACCAACGATATTTACGTTGCAGATGTCAGCATCAGAAGAGCCGGAGTTTGCACCCCACTTAACGTGCAGACCGATCTTAGTGTGCTTTATGGAAACGTTTTCAACTCGTGTCTCTCTGCCGCTGTCGATAGAAACGCCGCTTGCTACGCCGCTACCGTCGATGATTCCGCCCGAAAGATAATAGTTGCTTCCGATAGTGTGAATGGTATTGAAGGGCTCAGCCGCGCCGAGACGGATAAGAGCCTCGTCAGCGTCCTTCCAGGAATCCATAGCCTTGATCACCGCGTAGTTGGAGAGGCGGAGAGCAACGCTGTGTTCGGGGTTAGCGGGGGTGCATATCGGCTTTGAGAGCAGATACTCACCATCGGGGAAGAAGAGAACTCTTCTGGGATTGTCGAGAATGAGCTGCTGAAGCGCATCGGATACGTCCTCGCCCGTGTTAGCCTTAACGTAGTCTGTGACGAGCAGGTAAGCTTCTCTTGCGAATTCGTTATTCATAGGGATACCTCCTTAGGTTTTATGGAGCGAGAGCTCCTTACTGATAAAATTATACCATATACAGAAAATAAAGTCAATCAAAAGACCAAAAAAGAACGCGAAATTTGTCTCAAATTTAGCGTTTCTTTGTCAGAATCCAAGTATTGAAAGGAGCTGACGCCTGAGAGCTTCGGTAAAGTTGTTGGGACCTGAGATGAGCAGCATACAGTCGCCGTCAAGTCCTGAGAGCGCATCCTTGGCGGTAAGCTTATGCGTTTTTGAAAGAGTAAGGGGAACGTCACATTCTCCGTGCTCCTCCTCACCCACGCCCTCGACGATAAGCGCGGATATCTTGCCTATCTCGTAGCCTCGCTCGCGAAGGGCAGAGATGTATTGCGGTATCAGCTCACCGTCGGGCAGACAGAGCCTGATGCGCGTGCCGGTGATCTCCTTGAAATCGGAAAGAGAATCGCAAATAGCCTCGATCGCCACGGGGGCGTAGGTGCTGTCTGCAATTATCGTGGGAAAAGCAGAGATTATTTCAAATTTTCCCGGAGCCTTGACGTTGGCAAGTCCGCGGGTAATATGCTCCTGCTCGATCTTGTATCCGCATCTTCTCAGCATATTAGCACCCTCGATAGCAATTATCGCGTTTGCGGTCTGGAACTTTCCGCAGACCTGAAGAGAGTAGGCGTTGTCCTTGTAGGTAAAGTCTGTTCCACCAAGTGCAAGACGGGTTATATTTACGCTTGATACGTTTGCCTGCGTAGGTCTGCAGCCTGCAGAAGCGCAGGTCTCCTGAATTATTGAGAACGCCTTTTCGTCCTGAGGCGCGGCAACTATCTCGCGCATTCCTCGGCTGATATAAGAGCGTATTTTTGATATTTCTTTTTTATTGTTGCTTGGGATGATGCCGCAGATAATGGCGGCAAAGGGAGAAGCGGCAAGCGCGCGTGAGGGATCCTCGCCCGTATGGTCGCTTTCGATGATGCAAACGCTGCACTTATGAGCGTTGAACGCGAGAATGGCGGCAAACAGAAGTATCTCATGCGCCGTGGGAGCAAAGTGCCCCTCAAAGATATTGTCCTCCTCCGAGTTTATCTTGGCTACGGCTTCGCGAACCGCTGAGATATATTCCACAGCCTCATCCATAGATATAGGCTCGCCGTTTATTCGGATATTGTCGCGTATCTCCTCGTGGATAGGCATAGAGAAGCATCCGCTCGAGATGTTAGCCTCGTTGAGAATAGAGGTCGTCATCTGGGCGCATATCGTCTTTCCGTTGCTACCGGCAAGGCGGACGTATTTTATGTGTCTCTGGGGATTTCCAAGCGCTCTTGAGAGGGCGTTTATCCTATCTGCAACGGCATTGTTTTTTGGGGTAAGGTTTGGCGCGTTTTTTACGTATTTTACGGCATTGTGATATGTCATAAATAATTCCTTACTTTTCAGCGTTTTTAAAAGTGAAATCCTGATGTGTCCTTATCTCCGCACAAGAATTTTTTAGCGTTGATATATCGCTCCTGTGCCGCGCGTGCTTCTGCGGACTCGGGAGAGAAGTTCTTTTTTCTGAATGCGCGGAGCATAACGTTTTTGGGAGTTTCGTTTGGGTCGATAAGCTCAACTGTCGAGGTGGCGTAGCCTTGCGCCTCAAGCCTTGCAAGTCGCAGGGCGTCGGTCGCCGCATCGCAGAGCTTCTGACGGAGCATAGAATGCTCGGTTATAAAGGAAAGCGCCTCGCAGCTTATGTTGTGATTAAGCTCGTGATGACAGCAGGGAGTCGAGAGAATGACGTCGGTCTGCCACTCTGCCGCCTTTTGCAGAACTATATCGGTAGCTATGTCGCAGGCGTGAAGTGAAATTACCAGAGAGGGAAGCTCGCTCGGAGAATATTCGTTTATATCCATACATATAAACTCAAGACCGTCAAATCCGAGATCGCCTGCAACCTCGTTGCAATACTCGACTACGTCGGACTTCAGGTCAACGCCGCTCATACTGACGGTCATTCCTCTGACAACAGAGAAGTAATGATATGCGGCAAACGAAAGATAGCTCTTTCCGCAGCAGAGATCGCAGATGCGTATCGAGTCGCTCGGTAGCTTGTCCTCGGCGTCTCTGATTATCTCAAGAAATCTGTTTATCTGTCTGAACTTAGCCTGCTTTTTGTCATAGACTCTTCCGTTCTCGTCGGCTACTCCGAGACGGCGCAAAAAAGGCTCGCTTCCGTCAAGGATATACTTCTTGCGGCGGTTATTTCCTTCAAAGTCTGACGATGCAGTAGTAGTGGTCGCCGCAAGGGCGCGCTCGACCTTCTTATCGTTGATGACTACGGATTTTCCCGATGCCGAAAGCCTATACTCGCAATCAGCACCCTCGCAGATAAGATTTATCTGCATATAATCGGCGAGAAACTCGGCAATAATCTCTTTTGTAAGAGAAACGAGAGGGAAATTTTTGTGAGTTGCCTTGTTGTCCTTGTGGAAAAGCTCTGCCTGGAGCGCGGGCGCACCGCCGATAGACTTGAGCGTGATCACCGTTTTTACGAGGGACTTGTCCGAGGGCTTAGAGCAAACTGCTTTCTTCAGCATCCTCTTGCCCGCAGAGAGCAGTATAAGCGAGGATACCTTAAGTAAATGCTGGTTGTATTCCATATTTTATTTGTCTTCCTTGTTTTCTTCGGTAGGATCTGCAACCTTCTCCTCAGGTGACTTAACGCTCTTCTTAAAGGAGAATTTGCTTTCCTTTCCTGCCGCAAGACGCTTGATGTTGCCCCAGTGCTTGACTACAACGACAACCGCAGTTATCATCGCATAAACAACGTAATGGACGGGGTGACCTAGGAAGAGGCGGCTGATACTGTCAAGCAGAAGAGGGTAGAGCATAACGCATACTACCGAGCCGAGCGAGATGTATCTGGTAAAGAGAACTATTATAACGAAGAGAAGAAAAAGGATAGCGAAGACTATAGGGTTGCACATAAGTATCGCAACGGCTGTGGTAACTACGCCCTTACCGCCCTTGAATCTGTAAAAGATAGGGAAGATGTGTCCGAGTATGCAGAAAAGTCCTGCAATATAAGCACCTTCACCTCCGATAAGCACGTATCCCACGAGACAAGCCGCAACAGCCTTGAGAGCGTCGCCGAGCAGAGTAAGACCTGCCGCCTTCTTACCGTAGGTACGCATCATGTTCGTCATACCCGCGTTCTTGCTTCCGTGGTCGCGTATGTCCTGCTTATACTTCTTGCCCGAAATTATAATAGCGAAGTTTATGCTTCCGAGAAGGTAAGCCGCAATTATAACTACGGCGACCGATACGACGAAGAGCACAAGCCCGAGCGTGCTTTTGTCGGAGCTGTTAAGGAAATAATCACCGACTATTCCGTTTGAAAATATTTTTTCGATTAAAGACATATTTGCCTCCCATTAAGACGTTGTGTATAATATTTCTTTTCCTAATATCAGAGAAGGGTCTACAAAGCTTCCGTTGACGGTGCAAAGAATGAGAACGCCGTTTCCGTCAAGCAACAAAGACTCACCGCTTTTACCTATGACCTCTCCCTTTGCCACGACATCGCCCTCGCGGACGTCAAGGTCACCGAGGTTGCAATACCAGGTCATCAGTCCGCCACCGTGATCGATTACCGCAAAGTTTCCGAGATGCGTAGCGTATCCCGTTTTGACTACCACGCCGATATTTGCGGCTAACACTCTTCTGCCGCCCGAGGTGGTAGAGAAGTATGCGTTACCAAGAGCCGAAAGCTTATTAAGCGGCTCGTCCCCAAGAGTAAATCTATCGCCGTAGGAATACTCGCTCGTGTAGTTCTGCGAGAGCGGCGAGAGGAATTCTCCGCGGAAGAGAGGATCGCTTCGACTTGAGGAGTTAAGGCTCTGCGCAAGGTCTATGACATCGTCCACAGCTTGCTTGGATATGATCTTGCCAATGTCGTCGGAGGTGCTTGTTATGGGGATAACCGACGGTGATACAGCACTACTTATCTTCACAGTGTGAGTAGATGTGGCAACGCCGCTTGAGAGAGTGAAGGTGAGGTCGCCCTCAGGCGTGTTATAGGGAATGGGAAGAAGTGCCTTGAGCGCATTTCCATCCTTGAAGAACACAGGCTTGAAACTCTCCAAAAAGTCAAGCGCGTCAATATAGGAAAGATATGCTGAGGCAGTGTCGTCTCCTGCATAGTTAAAGACGTTGGTGGGGTTATCGATGCTCGTGTCAGGAGTGTATGTTGGAGAAGTGCCATCCTCAACATCAAAGGCTGAGATCACGATATAGGCGCCGGGGCTTAGCTCTGAGTTGCTTATGCTGAAGGTAGCGAGGTTTTTACAGAGCAGATCAAAATCGTATTTGATGCTGCCGAATGAATCTGAGTCGTTATTATCGTTCCATTCAGCCTCTACCGAAAATTTCAGATGCTCGCCTACGCTTGCGGTTATAGTCGAAAGGTCATTAAGCCCACCGTGATAGATCTCCTTGCCGAGATTGTCGGTGACTATTACCGAGCAGAAATCGGGATCTTTGCTGAAGTTAAGGCCGATGCTTCCACTTGCGCTGTAGGTGTGTCTTGCACCTGAGGTAACAAAATTGTCCGAGGCTCTTACGGTGCCGTCAAGCTTCTTGTAGCTCCAACTCGCAAGATAGGGAATGACTATATCTCCGTCGTTGGTTATCAGCGTTGGCGGAGTAGCGGAGCTATAGGCTGAGTCGGAGTATTCCATATCGAGAAATTTAGCATAATAAGAGCTCTCAAGAGAATAAAACCTGCCGTCAGCGTCAAGAATATAGCTGCTTTCGTAGTTTTCGGTAAAGTAGCAGGAGAAATCTATCTCGGTCTCTCCGTATGAGAGATGCACCTTGTAGTTGGGCTTTTTGTCACTCATATCAGGAGCGTTCTCAACAGGGGATTTGTTCATATAAAGATTGTAGAAGACGTCAACTAATGGAGAGACGTTGAGACTGCTTTCGGAGACAGAGCTTTCTGCTATCGTAGCACCCGTTCCGTCATAAAGCACGACAGACACCTCGTCGCTGACCGCGAGCTCGTCATTTTCCTTGAAATAAACCTGCCAAACGGCGATCAGCGTAGGAATAAGAATGGCTAACAGGCAGACTATGGCTATCAAGGGTGTGAATTTTGCAATTTTCTTTTCTTTGAACTTGTTAAAGAGATCTGCAAAGAATTTTTTGATATCTTTAAACACAGTCGCCTCGCCTCCTTCCATTCTGTTTATCTCCTTACATTATACAACAAGAATGGCGTAAGGTCAAGAGTTTTTTTATTTGTCAGGAATTTATGTAATATCGTAGGTAAGACCGTAGCTTTGGGCGTACCTGTGCGCGAAGGAATCTCGCGTGCATCTTATTATTAAGGATGCCGACGCGTTGTCAAAAGCGCCGTAGCCTATCGAGCTGACACTGTCAGGAATACTGACCGACGAAAGAGAAGGGCAGTTTTTGAACGCAAACCAATCGAGCTTTTCAACTCCTGCGCTTATAGTAATGCTTTTGACCTTTCCCGACGAGAGCGCCTCCGTGCCTATTGCATTCACTCTGTATCCGTCGATGACTGAGGGGATAACTATGTTTTCTTCATCAGTTACAATAGAGGTTATAGTCGCAAGACCGTTTACAAGTGTGTATCTGAACGCGCTCTGAGAGTCAGTTTCCGAGGGCTTCTCGGGCGAGTCCGTGACATTCTCGTCCTTTTTGTTCTTCAGCGCCTCAAGCTCTGCCTTGAGCGCGTTGATCTCCTTTTGACTCTCGCTCTCGCTGATCTGCTGATTTTGCATAAGTGCCACTATCTTGGCTTCGAGCTCCTTTATCCTTGCTTCCGCCTCGCTCTCGGAAGGAGAGGATGGCGTATCCGTGCCCGAGGGATCCTGCCCCAAGGCTCCGAATGAGCAGGCGGAAAGTATCGTTGATAATACTATGACCGCCGACAATATAATAATGATGCTTTTCTTTTTCATGATTTTTCCTCCTGAAGTTTTTATGGCAGAAATATATCCTGCTCGGAATTAGAATAGCACAAATTACGTGTATAAAACAAGTGA
>JAFVRA010000070.1 GCA_017504545.1 Clostridia bacterium
CCCAAAAGTTCGACTCGCTTCGCTCACTCAGGATGACCTGCTGAAATAGGTATGGATTTAATATTAAAAATAAGCTTGTGCATATATCGGCGCACAAGCTTATCTTTATTTATTCCCTTCATTGAAGTTCTTTTTGGTTCTTTTCTTTCAAGAAAAGAACAGAAAATCGCGTCTCCCTAACTAACTCCTCACGCTATCGGCTCAAAGTCCTGCGCGCCGTGCTTGCAGAGGGGGCAGATGAAGTCCTCGGGGAGCTCGTCGCCCTCGTAAACGTAACCGCAGATCTTGCAGACGTAGCCCTTCTTACCGTCTGTCTCGGGCTTGGGCTTAACGTTTGCGTGGTAATAGGTGTAGGTCATGGTCTCCTTATCCGAGAGAACTCTCGCCTCGCTTACCGAGCAGATGAACATTCCGTGTGTGTCAAGGTCGATATACTGCTCGACCTTGAGAGACATAAAGGAATTGATATATCTGGGAAGCACGACGAGACCGTTATCAGAGCGCAGGGGAGTGCAATCCGCGAACTTGTCCACGTTTCTGCCGCTGACGAATCCGAAGGTCTCAAATACCTTAAAGGGAGCCTCAACCGTCAGGCAGTTTACGTTCATCTTGCCGCTCATCTTGATAACGTGGTGAGAGTAGTTCTCTTTGTTGATAGTGACCGCAATTCTGTTGGGCATATTGGTGACCTGAGTTACGGTGTTCACGATAAGTCCGTTGTCCTTCTTACCGTCGTTTGAGGTTACTACGTAGAGTCCGTAGCCGATGTTGAAGAGCGCGGTGGGATCGTTCTTGTTGGCGTCCTCGGACTGAAGTGCGATATACTCGCGGCAAAGCTCCTTAGCAAGAGCGTCAAGCTGCTCGGAGCTCGTCTCGTTCAGCGCCGACATGATCTTTACGTTGTTTTCGGTAAAGGTGATGTTCTTGGAGTTCTCAAGCATACCTCTCATTACCTTAGCCGCAAGAGGCGCCCAGCTTCCGTTCTCGATAAAGCCGACGGTGCGGTTAGAGAAGTTGCGCTCGGTCAGATGATCGATGAACTCTCTCATAAAGGGGAAAATGCCTGCGTTGTAGGTCGTGGTAGCGAGAACGAGCTTACTGTATCTGAACGCGTCCTCAACTGCCTCTGCCATATCGCATCTTGCGAGATCGTTGACTACTACCTTAGGACAGCCGTTTGCTCTGAGCTTGTCGGCAAGCTGAAGAACTGCCTTCTTGGTGTTTCCGTAAACAGAGGTGTATGCGATAACGATACCCTCTTCCTCGGGCTGATAGCTCGACCAGGTGTTGTAGAGGTTTAAGTAGTAGCCGAGATTTTCGGTGAGCACGGGGCCGTGGAGAGGACAGATGATCTCGATGTCAAGACCTGCCGCCTTCTTAAGCAGAGCCTGAACCTGCGCGCCGTACTTTCCTACGATGCCGATGTAGTAGCGTCTCGCCTCGCAAGCCCAGTCCTCGTCAGCGTCAAGCGCGCCGAACTTGCCAAAGCCGTCGGCAGAGAAGAGAACCTTGTCGGTGCTGTCGTAGGTTACGATTACCTCAGGCCAATGCACCATGGGTGCTGTAACGAAGGTGAGGGTGTGTCTGCCAAGCTCAAGCGTGCTGCCCTCGCCGACAACTACCTGCTTGTCGGCAAAGTCCGTGCCGAAGAAGTTCTTCATCATAACGAATGCCTTGGACGAGGAAACTATCTTAGCGTTGGGATATGCTTTCGTGAAGCTTACGATGTTTGCCGAGTGGTCGGGCTCCATGTGCTGAACTACGAGATAGTCGGGCTTTCTTCCGCCGAGAGCGTTCTGGAGATTGTCAAGCCACTCGTGAGTGAAGTTTGCGTCAACGGTATCCATTACGGCGATCTTCTCGTCGAGGATAACGTAGGAGTTGTACGCCATTCCGTTGGGAACTACGTACTGACCTTCAAAAAGATCTACTTTTCTGTCGTTTACGCCGATATAGGCGATGTCCTTTGTTATATTCATTTTAAGTTCTCCCTAAATTTTTTCTTACTAAATATATTATAACATATCTTTTATTCGTTTTCAACCGAATTTTTCTGCCAAGTGAAAATTTTTTCAGAAGCATTTTCCGCTCTTGCAATCCTCAGCCACGCCGCCGCGGTAGCAAAGCTCGTTGGGGCAGGAGGAGGTGTCGAAAAGCTGTCTGAGATTGTTCACCGTGGTCTCGGCGATGTTCTCAAGCGCCTCTTCGGTCAGAAACGCCTGATGCGAGGTAACTATCACGTTGGGCATCGAGATAAGGCGTGCGAGCGTGTCGTCCTCAAGAATGTGTCCCGAGTTGTCCTCAAAGAAGAGGTCAGCCTCCTCCTCGTAAACGTCAAGGCAGGCGGCGCCGACCTTGCGCGATTTTATTCCCGCGAGAAGCGCCTCGGCGTCAACCAGCGCGCCGCGCGAGGTGTTCAGAAGCACGACTCCCTTCTTAAAGCGCTCAATAGCCTTCTCGTCGATGACGTGGTAGGTCTCGTCGGTAAGAGGGCAGTGGAGCGAGATGACGTCGCTCTCTGAGAAGAGCGTGTCGAGCTCGACGTAGCGCACCCTGCCGTCATTCTGTAGGTCGGGAGAGGGGTACTTGTCGTATGCAAGCACCTTCATTCCGAAGCCGAGGCAGATGTCGATAAAGGCTCTGCCGATACGTCCCGTGCCGATAACTCCGACCGTCTTTCCGTGAAGGTCAAAGCCGACGAGGCCCGAGAGAGAGAAGTTGAAATCGCGCGAGCGGAGATACGCCTTGTGTATTCTTCTTATCGAGGTCAGAAGAAGCGCCATAGTGTGCTCGGCAACCGCGTAGGGCGAGTATGCGGGAACTCGCAGGACGTGGAGCTTGCCGTAGGCGTGCTTCATATCAACGTTGTTAAATCCCGCGCAGCGAAGCGCAAGAACGCTGACACCGAGAGACTCAAGTCTGTCGATGACGGCGGCATCGACCGTGTCGTTTACGAAGGCGCAGACTCCGTCAAAGCCGTGCGCGAGCTCGGCGGTGTCCTCGTTGAGCTTTGCCTCAAAGAACTTGAAGCTTACGTTGTTTGCCTTACCGTATTTCTCAAACGATGGTCTGTCGTAGGGCTTGGTGTCGAAAAAAGCTATCTTAATATTTTTATTATCCATAAATTCATTTCCTTTCGTAAAGGTAGGGCTCACGGCAACGCGTGTTTTTATTTTGCTCGGAGCGGCGGCGTTTGATACGCCAAAAAGGAAAATACAGGGCAGAGTCGCCCTCGCGCGCTTCCTTTCTTAACTATTATAACAGTATTATATCATATACGCAATAGATTGTCAATAATTTAACATACTTTTTTGCAAAAATGCGCGAAAATTTTTAAAAAATTTTTCAAAATAACATTTCAGCAATATTTTTTAAGGATTTCAAAAACAAATCGGGGGTATAATGATGCCACAATGATGAAAGGAGATCAAACAAATGGCAAAGATAGCAGAAACAGACGAGAAGATCGCAGAAAAGGTAGTTGAGGGCTACAAGAAGATCGAGAACGGCGTAGTCGAGGGCTACAAAAAGGTAGAGGACAAGTGCGTTGAGACTATGTTCGCAAAGGAAGGCGAATCGGTAGAGGACGCAAAGAAGAGACTCTTGGGCAAGAGCAACAACGACGAAGAAGCAAAGTAATATAAAAAGAAAAAGGAGAAACAGACATGAACAGAAACGATAAGAGCTTTATGGTAGAAAAGATCCGCACAAAGTACGTAGAGAAGAAGGACAGCTCGCTTGACGAGCTTCGCAAGCTTGACAGAAAGGTAAAGGCTCCCGCAGAGGTGTTCGCATATATCTTCGGCAGCATCAGCGCGCTTATTATGGGCGCGGGAATGAGCCTCGTTATGACAGACGTTGCAAATATGCTCGGCCTTGGAGATATGACGATTCCCGGAATCGCAGTTGGCGTGGTGGGAATGGTACTCGCTATAGTCAACTACCCGATATACAAGGGAATACTCAACTCACGTAAGAAAAAATACTCCGAGCAGGTGATCGCGCTCAGCAACAAGATACTTTCCGAAGAGGAAAAGGCGTAAAAACTACATATTTTTTAAAAAAGGGGCAAACGCAAACAAAATTTTAACATTTGTGTGCTAAAATAGTCTTAATCAAGATAAAACGGGGTGCAACTATGTTTAAAATTTTGGTAGTTGAGGACAACGAGGAACTCAACAGAAGCGTTTGCTCTTTTCTTAACAGAAGCGGCTATGAGGCGACCGGCTGTCTTTGCGCCGAGGACGCCTACGACGCGATGTACAGCAACGTTTTCGACCTCATCGTTTCCGACGTTATGATGCCCGAGATAGACGGCTTTGAGTTTGCAAAGACGGTTCGCTCGCTCAACGAGGACATTCCGATCCTCTTTATGACGGCTCTCGACGATTTCGCATCAAAGCAGAGAGGCTACCGCGTAGGCATCGACGATTATATGGTCAAGCCTATCGACCTCGACGAGCTTTTCCTTCGCATCGGTGCGCTTCTGCGCCGCTCGAAGATAGCATCCTCGCGCCGACTTTCAGTAGGGGATTTCTCTATGGACATCGACGAGCATACGGCGTATTGGCGCGGCGAGGAGATCGCACTTACGCTTAGAGAGTTCAATCTGCTCTACAAGCTGCTCTCTTATCCCAAGCGCACCTTTACGAGAACTCAGCTTATGGACGAGTTCTGGGATGCCGACACTCAGGCGAGCACGCGCACGGTCGACGTTTATATGACCAAGCTTCGCGCAAAGCTTAGCGAGTGCGACTCATTTTCGATAGTTACCGTGCACGGTCTCGGCTATAAGGCGGTGATAAAATGAGCAGGGATAAAAGAATAAGAAGAGTGCTCAAGGCGCTCAACAACTTTCTGATATTCTTTCTTCTCGTAGGATTTATAGTAAGCTGCTGCACTATGCTCTTCGTGGAAGTTATGTCGAGGACTATGGGACTTGAGCTTACGAGCGAAAATATAGCCGCCGCGGCTAAGATAACAATGCTCAACGTCATTCTGCTGACGCTTCTCCTGACACTCTGCGACATTATCCGCAGAAGGCTGACGGTCGATCGCCCCGTAAAGACTATACTTAACGCGGGCAGGCGCTTGACGGGCGGCGACTTTACGGTAAGGATAGACACTAAAAAAATGAGTGCGCTTGACGACGGCTTTGAGGAGATCGCCGAGTGCTTTAACAAAATGGCAGAGGAGCTCTCACACACCGAGACTCTGAGATCTGATTTCGTCGCAAACGTCTCACACGAGCTGAAAACTCCGCTTGCGGTAATGCAGAATTACGCCTCTCTGCTTGCCTCTCCCGACCTTGAGGAAGAAAAGCGAGTGGAGTACGCGCGCGGAATATCAGACGCGTCACGGCGACTTGCCGCGCTGATAACCAACATTCTGCGCCTTACTAAGCTTGAAAATCAGCAGATAACCCCAAGCTTTGAGGAGTACGACCTCTCCGAGCAGCTTTGCGAATGTCTGCTTGGTTTTGAGGACGCGTGGGAGAAGAAGGGGCTTGAGATAGAGACGGATATAGAAAGCGACGTGAGCATCCGCTCGGATGCCGAGATGATGAGCCTCGTGTGGAACAATCTTTTTTCAAACGCTATCAAGTTTACCGAGAGCGGCGGCACGGTCTCGCTCACGCTTAAGACTGAGGGCGAATACGCCGTGGTGAGCGTAAGAGACACGGGCTGCGGCATTTCAAGAGAGGTGGGCGAGCGAATGTTTGATAAATTCTATCAGGGCGACGGCTCGCGCGCTACTCAGGGCAACGGACTTGGACTCGCGCTCGTCAAGCGCGTTATCGACATCACGGGTAGCGAAATCTCGGTAGAGAGCGAGCTCGGCAAGGGAACGACCTTTACGGTAAGAACGAGAAGGAGCTGATATGGACTTCAAGAAACTCGGTAAGGCGCTTTTGTTTCCGCATATAGCGATAATGATATTGCTTATTCCTGTTGCAACCGTCCTGCTCGTCGGATCAATGGTGTTCGTGGGAACAGAGTCGGTCATCGCCATAATTTCTTATATTATTGCCGCATATACCTTGACGGTCTGGTGCTTCAGAGCTCCGCGTCTTGTCAAATTCTTTAAGAATTTCAGAAACGAAAATAAATACGCAAGAAGATGGAGAGAGGACGCGCGCCTGCGTGTCAAACTGTCGCTTTACGCGTCTCTCGCGTGGAACACACTTTACGGGATCTTTCAGCTCTGGCTCGGATTCTACCACCGTACCTTCTGGTTTTTGTCACTTGGCGCGTATTATATCTTCCTTGCGGTGATGCGCTTCTTCTTGGCGCAGCATACCAGAAGATATTCTCCCCGCGAGAGAATGCGCTCGGAGCTGAAAAGATACCGCGCGTGCGGCATAGTGCTTCTCTTTATGAATCTGGCGCTTGCGCTGATAGTGTTCTTTATGGTGTATTGGAACAGGACCTTTGATCACCACATGATCACGGCGATCGCGATGGCGGCATATACCTTTACCGCGCTTGCGACGGCTATCGTCAACGTGGTAAAATACAGAAAATATCAAAGCCCCGTTTATTCGGCGTCAAAGGCGATCAGCCTTGCCGCCGCTTGCGTCTCAATGCTGACGCTTGAATCGACTATGCTCACTACCTTTGGTGACGGGGAGATAAACGCAAGGCTGATGCTCGGACTCACGGGCGGCGCCGTGGTGGCGTTTATCGTCGTAATGGCGATATATATGATAGCAAGAGCAACAAAGCAACTCAAGAAAATAAAAGAGAGAGATACTAATGAACGAGAATAAAAGTGAAAACGGATTTTCCTACAGCTACTCGGCAAGAGAGCAGGAGGAGATAAAGAAAATAAGAAAAAAATACGCCGAGGATAGCGCGAGAACTGACGAAAGCAGCATCGAGCGCCTTCGCAGGCTTGATGCGAGCGTTACGAAAAAGGGAACCGTGGCGTCTATAATCGTCGGTGTGATCAGCAGCATAGTTATGGGCGCGGGAATGAGCCTTATAATGACCGATATAGGCGCGTTTCTGCCCGAGATGCTCGCGCTTTTTATAGGCATCGCCGTCGGAGTCGTCGGCATGGTGGGTGTCGCACTCGCGTACCCGATATATAAAGCGATCACAAAAAAGGAGCGTGAGCGCATCGCCCCCGAGGTGCTTCGCATAACTGAAGAGCTTTTGAAGTAGAAAAGAGGGGAAAACATCCCCTCTTTTAAAATAACTATCGCAAAAACTGCTTGACAAGAGCAAAAATTTGTGTTATAATACTTTGGCATAAAACGAGAATATCCTAAATTACGAGATGCTTGGAGCGCGAGCGCGCCCGGTGGGCGATAAAGCGAGCGCGACAAGGGAATAAACAAGGAGTAGCGCAACCGATAGGGCGCGATACGACTATGTTTATGACCGAGGCTCAGTTTGGGAACGGTTGCAATAAAAAATTAAATAATCGAGATGTGGCTCAGTTTGGTAGAGCGCTACGTTCGGGACGTAGAAGTCGCAAGTTCGAATCTTGTCATCTCGACCAAAAAAGAAAAGACACCCACAGGGTGTCTTTTCTTTTTTGATTATGATTACGATTTCAACTTACAATACTACGCCCGAGCTACAAAGCTCTACCATAGAGCGCTATGCTTGGAGCGCGAGCGCGCCCGGTGGGCGATGAAGCGAGCGCGACAAGGGAATAAACAAGGAGTAGCGCAACCGATAGGGCGCGATACGACTATGTTTATGACCGAACGAGGACATAGAAGTCGCAAGTTCGCATACCCCGTCCGAAGATCGCCAAGCTCGCTTGGCAGGCACAGGACGTGGGTATCACGGAGCGTAGCGACGTTACCTTGTCATCTCGACCAAAGCAAAAGGGCACCCTTTGGGTGCCCTTTTTATTTTTATGGATCTGAAGATCAGTGATCAAGATTCATCTGAATCTGAGTTTCCTGATCCTTTTTATGCTTATCAACAAGAGTATGGATACGCTTAACGGGATTGAGAAGCTCGCTGAGAGTGTCGTCGTGGTTGAGCGTGTCGATGATATACGCCACGTACTTACACATATTTACCTCAACGTGCCACTCGCGCTCGAGAACGTCGGGGCGTGTGTAGGTGAGGTTAGTGGTGAACACTCTGTCGATGATGCCGTCCTTATAAGCCTTATCGAACTTATCGGGGCCGCTTGTGAAGAGACCGAAGGTGGAGAACGCGAAAATTCTCTTTGCGCCCTTCTGCTTGAGCTGAGCCGCAACGTCAAGCATAGACTCGCCCGAGGAGATCATATCGTCAACGACGATAACGTCCATTCCGGTCAGGTCCTTACCGAGATACTCGTGAGCCTCGATGGGATTTCTGCCGTTTACAACTACAGAGTAGGTACGTCTCTTGTAGAACATACCGATGTCAAGACCGAGCACCGAGGAGAAGTACATGCAACGTCCCATAGCGCCCTCATCGGGAGAGATTATCATAAGAGATTCCTTATCAAGCTGAACGTCGGGCACTGCGCGGACGAGAGCCTTTATCATCTGATAGGTAGGCTTTACGTCATCGAAACCCGAGAGGGGAATAGCATTCTGAACTCTGGGGTCGTGAGCGTCAAAGGTGATGATGTTGGTAACGCCCATGTGGACAAGCTCCTGAAGCATGATCGCGCAGTCGAGCGACTCGCGGCTTGAGCGCTTGTGCTGTCTGCCCTCGTAGAGCATCGGCATAATTACCGAGATTCTTCTCGCCTTGCCCATATTAGCGGCGATGATTCTCTTCAGATCGGCGTAGTGGTCGTCGGGGCTCATAGGAACTTCCTGACCGTACATCTTGTAGGTAACACCGTAATTGAATACGTCGGAGATGATGTAAAGGTCGTGTCCTCTGAGCGACTCGTGGATCAAGCCCTTGCCCTCACCCGAACCGAATCTGGGGCATTCAGCCTTTAGCAAAAAGGTCTTATCCTCGCCGTGACGGCGCCAATCCTTCAAGTAATAGTCGACTTGTGAGCAGAAGTTCTCACAGCCTCTCATTCCTACAACGCTAAGCTCGGCAAACTGTTCTTCTCTCATAATAACCTTCCTCTCAAGAGATTTTTCAATTATATGATTATTATAACATATTTTTTGATTTTTGCAAACCCTTTTGAATAATTTTCGACAATTTTTTGAATAAACGTAGATTTGCACAAAAATGGCAACCTAAAGTAGTAAAAATGTGCAAAAAAACGAAAAATCCGTAGGGGCGGATTCCATATCCGCCCGTTCCTTTTCGGGAGCATATGGAATACTCCCCTACAGGCAAAATATAAAATTTACACCAAAACCCGTAGGGGCGACCATCGGTCGTCCGCGCAAAAGACAATGATATTTTTATAAACGGGACGCCGAGGACGTCGTCCCCTACAATCAAAATAACAAATATCGCACAAACCGGTAGGGGCAGGCGTCCCCGACTGTCCAAGCGAGGTGTTTTTCGTTTGTTTCAAAAAAAGTGTTTACAAACGTTAAATAATATGCTATAATAACAGTGTCACACAATCTGAATAATCGGAAGTAGAGTATTTTTTATTTGTAGGGATATTCTGCTCTTTTTGGCATACACTTGGGTTTATGGACTTGGTAAAAATACAAGCTTCTCTAAACCTAAGTGTGAGAAAATATTCTACGCCGATTTAGTTTGTGTGACAACAATCGGAGCTTGTGTTTTTCGGTGCGTCGGCTTCGGTTGGCGCACTTTTTTTGTTTTAAGGGGAGAAGCTTATGGAAGTGTATAAATTATACAAGACGGATCAAGAGGGTCGCCGAGGAATTGCCCTTTAGGACAGTCGAAGACGCCTGTCCCTACAATTAAAAAAGATGACCTGCAAAAAGAGATTTGAATTTTATAAAATGAGAGACAAAGAGTATACGACTTGTTTTGAAAAAAACTGTTTACAAAAGCAAATAAATATGTTATAATACTCTTGCGACACAAATAAATATATACCTACAAGATATTGGCGTGCGATTTTTTACTTTTGTAAAAAATGTATGCTCCTTTTCGTATGCTTGTCTTGTAGTATATTGAAAACATTTGTGTCGCAGCAATGGAGTCATGCGTTTTTTGTGCGTCGGCTTCGGTTGGCGCACTTTTTTGTTTTAAGGGGAGAAGCTTATGGAAGTGTATAAATTATACAAGACGGATCAAGAGAGGCGAGAGCGCGAGAAGCAAGAGCTAATGGAGCTTTCGGAGAAAGAATTGCTCGCGGAGATGATCCTTGAAATGCGAGGTCTGAACCGCACTGCAAAGCGCATACAGCTATGTCTGATGATTGATGATAATAAAAATGAATAGAAATATTAAAAGCCTTCCTTGTTATTTCAAGGAAGGCTTTTGGTTTTATTTACTTGATCTCAACGACCGTGACGCCGCCGTCGCCCTCGCCGAACTGACCGATGCGGTAGGTCACGACGCGCTTATCCTTGCGAAGCGACTCCCAGAGCGACTTCTTGAGCGCTCCCGTGCCCTTACCGTGAATAAGTCTGAGGGTATGGAAGCCTGCAAGCTGAGCCTCGTCGAAATATTTATCGACCGCGTTCCACGCTTCGTCTCCCGTCATTCCGCGCAGGTCTATCTCGTCGCGGAATTCGCGGCTGACGCTCATTTTATAGGAAGACGCCGCCTTCTTCTTGCCGCCCGAGATGATCTTCGCGTCGTTTTCAACAAGCTGGAGATCCGAGAGAGCCGCCTTGGTCTTGATTATTCCTGCCTGCACGCTCACCTTGCCCGACTTGTCGGGATCCTCAAGCACTACAGCCTTCTTTGAGAGGCTGACGATGATGACCTCGTCGCCCTTGCGTAAGGGACGGGGAAGAACATACTTTTCGTCCTTGCGGACTTCTACGGGATCGTAGTCGTCAGAGTGGACTCTCAGATGCTCGCGAAGCTCGCGGCGCGCTCTGTCAAGCTCCTCGCCGAGTCGCTCGCTGTCTCTTGCCTTGCGGACCTTGTCCATCTCTTCCATAATGAAATCAGCCGAGCGCTTGGCGCTCTCAACCATATTCTGCGCCTTTGAGCGAGCCTTCTCAAGCTCTCGCTCGGATGCGGAGATCTTCTCCTTGAGCGTTTTCTCGGCGTCGCTTCTGAATTCCTCATACTCGCGACGAAGCCTTGCCGCCTCCTCGCGATCCTTCTCAGCCGCCTGTCTTGCAGTCTCAAGCTCGCCGAGAATTCTTTCCATCGCTCTGTTCTCACTCGCGACGTATCCGTCGGCGCGCTCAACTATGTGCTTCGGCAGTCCGAGCTTTTCGGAGATAGCAAAGGCGTTGGATTTTCCGGGTGCGCCGACTATCAGCTTGTATGTGGGGCGGAGAGTTTCAACGTCGAACTCGCAGGACGCGTTCTGCACGCCCTCGGTGTCCATCGCGTAGGTCTTGAGCTCGGCGTAGTGAGTGGTGACCGCGCAAAGCGCGCCCGCGCTTCGCATATCCTCGATCACAGACACCGCAAGAGCCGCGCCCTCGACGGGGTCAGTACCTGCGCCAAGCTCGTCAAAGAGCACGAGCGAGCGCGCATTTCTTTCATTTACCACTGATACTATGGTGACCATGTGCGACGAGAAGGTAGAGAGCGACTGCTCGATGCTCTGCTCGTCGCCGAGATCAACGAGTATTTTTTCAAAAAGGCAGATCGAGCTGCCCTCGTCGAGCGGCAGGTGAAGTCCCGACTGCGCCATAATTGAAAAAAGTCCGAGAGTTTTAAGAGTTACCGTCTTACCGCCCGTGTTGGGGCCCGTGATCACGAGCGTATCGTACTCGCCGCCAAGCGAGACGGTGATCGGAACGACGGTATCCTTGCTTATAAGGGGGTGGCGCGCGCGAATGAAGCTCATGCGGCGCTCGTCAACGATGCGGGGCTCGCGGGCATCCATCTTCTCTGAGAGCATAGCGCAACCGAAGGCAAACGCGAGCTCGGTGATGTTGCGGTAATTGAGGTTCAGCGAGGGGGAAGCGGTAGCAATATCCGAGGAGAACTCGGAGAGAATTCGCTCGATCTCGTGCGCTTCCTTTGATTCAAGCATTCTCAGCTCGTTGTTGGCGTCAACTACAGCCATAGGCTCAACGAAAACCGTCGCGCCCGAGGATGATGTGTCGTGGATAAGTCCCTTGACGTCGTTTCTGTGCTCAGCCTTGACGGGAACGACGTATCTTCCGTTACGCTGAGTAACGATATTTTCCTGAAGATATTTTGAATAAGAGCCGCTGACGTATTTTGAGAGCGCCTCTTTTATTTTGGCGTTTGATGCGCGTATTTTGCGGCGGATGTCGGCAAGCGCGGGGCTTGCCTCGTCGGCGATCATATCCTCTGAGATTATCGCGCGGAAGATCCTGTCCTCAAGCGTGTGGTTGGGCAGAAGTCGCTCGAATATCTCGTCGAGAGAGGTGTCAAAGAGGTGATTTGAGCGCTTGTAGTCAAGCAGATTTCTCGCCGAGCGCAAAAGCGCCGCCGCATCGAGAAGCTCACGTGGGGTAAGCACCGCACCCTTGAGCGCACGCTCGCATATATCGCCCATATCGTGAACCGTTCCGAATGGAGCAATACCCTTAGCGTCCACGAGGCGTCTTGCATCAGTCGTGCGCCTTTGCTTGCGCGCCACTATCTCGCCTCTGTCGTCGGGATAAAGCTCGCGAGCCATCTGCGCCGCTCCCTCGGTTGGGCAGAGAGAGGCGAGCATCTCGCGTATTTTATCAAATTCAAGAGTAGTAAGAGTTTTTTGAGATATGTTCATTTTCTTCTCCGTAGAGTTATTTCGTTACCGTATGATAGAAGGTGAGAGTATCAAATCCGCGCTCAAGATGGTTGAGCAGATAGGTCTCGGCGGCGCGGCAGAGATAGTCTGCGCTCTCCTTGGAGCTAAGCCCGTAGGCAAAGATGCGCTTTAGGGGCGCGGTAGCAATATAGCGCATCGCCGCAAGAGCCGAGGCGTCGAGCGGGAGCAGGATATTTCTCGTTTCAAATCTGTCGGTGTCGGGAACGGGCAGAGAGCCGTTCTTCTTTGAGAGACACACGGGGCAGACTATAGCGCCGTTCATAACGTCAAGCCAGAGCTCGCCCTCAAAGCTCTCCTTGCCACAGTCGCGGCAGGTGACAAGATCGGGCATAAATCCCGAGATATTTGCCGCAAAGAGCTCGTATGTAGCCTTTATCTGCCAGAGCGGCTTGAGCCCGTTTTCAATGGCGTAGAGCGTGTTGAGAGTCATCTGCAGCACCTCGTGAGCAGGGAAATTCTCGCCGCTTATCTCGTCTGCTATCTCAGCGATGTAGGAGGCGAGCGAGAACGCTTCAAGGTCGCTATTTATCCCGAAGAACGCGTTGTTGAGCGAGCCGCCCATCAGCCAATAGAGGTCGTTCTTTTTATGAAGCTCGAGGTTCGAGTAGGAGAGGATGCGGCAAAGAGAGGCGTTGCGGCTTCTTACGCTCCGCGCGCCCTTTGCGATTATATGCAGCTTTCCTTCCTCAGCCGTAAGCACGGTGAGGGCTCTGTCGTTCTCGCCGCTGTCGGTAACGCGCAGCACGAGTCCGTCGCAAGCCTTCTTCATAAATACCTCTTTAAATTTATCAGTTATCGTCTCTGTAGCCGAAGTTGCTTACAGTTCTTGCGCTCTCGCGCCAATTTTCCTTTACCTTTACCCAAAGGTTGAGATATACCTTAGTGCCGAAGAGCTTCTCAAGATCCTCGCGCGCGTAAGTGCCGATGAGCTTGAGAGACGCGCCGTTCTTGCCCACGATGATGCCCTTGTGGGAAGCCTTCTCGCAGAATATCTCGGCGCGGATGCGTATAAGGGTGTCCTCGTCCTTGAATTCCTCAATGACTACCGCAGTTCCGTGGGGGATCTCCTTGTTGAGCGTGCGGAGTATCTTCTCGCGGATGATCTCGGCGGCTATCTGCCTCTCGGGCTGGTCGGTTATCATATCCTCGGGGAAGAACCAGTCGGATTCGCCAAGGAACTTGGAGCATTCTGCCATAAGCTCGGGAACGTTCTTGTTCTTCTTCGCGGCTATCGGAACGAAAGCGACGAAGTCGTGCTTCTCGGCGTATTTGCTGATCGTCGCCGCAAGCACCTCGCGGTCGTACATATCTATCTTGTTGAGCGCGAGGATCGCGGGAATACCGCTCTTCTTTAAGTAGGAGATGACGTTTTCCTCAACAGAGGTGATCTCCTTGCCCGTGTCAACCACGAGCACCACCGCGTCGGCGTCTCTCATAGAGGTGTCCGCCGTCTTTACCATAAACTCGCCAAGGCTGTTTTTCGGGGAGTGGATGCCGGGGGTGTCGAGGAACACGAACTGATCCTCGTCCTTCGTATATATACCCGTGATACGATTTCTCGTGGTCTGGGGCTTGCTTGAAACGATAGCGACCTTCTCGCCGAGAATGGCGTTAAGAAGCGTGGATTTTCCCACATTAGGTCTGCCTACTATAGCTATAAAAGCGGTTCTTTTCATCTTTTTACGTCCTTTGTAGTTTCTTATTTTACTCCAAGTCCCATGGATTCGAGGATCTCGCGCTGGCGGCGGCGCATTTCGGCGTCCTCCTCCTCGCTGTTTACGTGATCGTAGCCGAGAAGGTGGAGCATCGAGTGTACCGTGAGAAAGGCTATCTCGCGCTCAAAGCTGTGTCCGAATTCCTTTGCTTGCTCGTCGGCTCTCTCAAGCGAGATGACGATGTCTCCAAGGCTGCTCTCAGGCTCGTCCGCCACGGGAAAGCTCGCGCTTTCGTACTCGGTAAGCGGGAAGGAGAGCACGTCGGTGGGCGCGTCTATTCCGCGGAACTGCGAGTTGACCGCTCTGATGCCCTCGTTGTCGGTAAAGGTCACGGATACCTCGGTGTCAGCGCCGTAGCCCTCGTAATCAAGAGACGCCACTACTGCGCGTCTGACAAGCATCTTCATTGAGTAGGTGATAGGGAAGGACTCCTGTCCGTTGTTGAAATATATCATTCTTTTAACTTTCATTTTTTGTCTCCTTTAGGTCTTTGGCGGTTTGCCAAAGGCTTTTTGTCTCTCTCCTCGTGAGCCTGCTTTCTTTCGTATGCTTCGTAGGCGAGTATTATGCGCTGAACGAGCTTGTGGCGCACTACGTCGCGGTCTGAGAACTCGTGTATCTTGATGTCCTCGACACCGTCGAGAATACGTACAGCTGTCGCAAGACCGCTCTTCGTGCCACTCGGCAGGTCGGTCTGAGTAAGGTCTCCCGTAACGACCGCCTTGGAGTTAAAGCCAAGTCTCGTCAGGAACATCTTCATCTGCTCGGGTGTGGCGTTCTGAGCCTCGTCGAGAATGATAAAGCTGTCGTCAAGCGTTCTTCCGCGCATATACGCGAGCGGCGCTATCTCTATAACGCCCTTTTCAAGCAGGCGCTGGTAGTTCTCGGCACCCATCATCTCGAACATCGCGTCGTAGAGAGGGCGCAGATAGGGGTCTATCTTGCTCTGAAGATCCCCGGGGAGAAATCCGAGCTTCTCGCCTGCCTCTATCGCAGGGCGGGTGAGGATTATTCTGTTTACCTGCTTTTGCCTTAGCGCGCGGACTGCCATAGCGACCGCGAGGAAGGTCTTACCCGTTCCCGCAGGGCCTATGCCGAACACCACGGTGTTCTTTGAGATAGCCTCGATATATCGCTTCTGACCGACCGTCTTTGCCTTTATCGGCTTGCCGCGCGTGGTGATGCAGATGCAGTCGCCGTCGAGATCCTCAAGCTCCTGTCGCTTGCCGTCTCGCACCATAGAGATAACGTAGCCTACCTGCTGCTCGGTGAGCGTCTCGTTTGAGCGCGCGAGCTTCTTGAGGTATTCTATTGCAGACGCTGCCATCTCGACGCTCTCGGAGCTCTCGCCCTTGACGGATACCGCGTCTCCCTCTTCGCCGCTTCGGTTGAAGATGCTGACCGAGAATGCCTTCTCGATCATTCTCGTATTGATGTCAAAGCTGCCGAAAAGCCTTGCCGTCAGCTCCGAGCTTTCTATTTTTACGCTTTTTTGTTCCATAAATATCCCTTCCTTGATCACGGAAGCCCGTCTATTTTTATTTCCTGCACCCGTGCGATATTCTCGATACATCTGACTTTGCATCTGAGAATAAGCGAGCCCTCCGAGAGCTCGGTGCTTATCTCCTTTGAGAGAAGCTCGGACTCTGCAAGCTCCTTGCGAAGCAGGGAGTCGAGAGCGGAGTATCCGAGTGCGAGAAGCTCGTCGTCGGTGTGTTCGACCGTCTCGTATCGGTACTCGTCGTAGCGCGCGGTGTATATGCCCACGGGCAGTTGCTTGCCGTTTGGCGCTCTGAAATATTCTTCTATATCTATTTTATCACAAGTTGTAGGTAAATTTCTATAGTTTGAGAAAAATTTTATTCTTTTTTTGAAAAAAATTAAGTATTTTTCGCATTTTTGTGCCCCGGTGTAGCACTTTTGCATCTCCGAGCGCGGAATTTCCACAAGAAACTCGCGCTCGACCTCGGCAAGCACGCCGCCTTTCGCTACGGTGTAGCGAAAGCCGTTCTCCTCGTCGCCGTATATTCCGCCGATAAGAAGCTGTCCTTCGCGCACGCTCTCGCCTATCTCCACGGCAACGTTGCCTCGGACATCCTTAAAGCCTACCACCTTGCCGTCTGTCGCGGCGACGATATTTGCCGCCGAAAGCTCGCTCTCGCGCGGCTCGTCGGGGAGCTGCACCTCGCGTATCTCGACCTCTGCGACCGTGCCGATGATGTTCACGCTTATCCAGGAGATGTCGTCCGAGAGTATCAGCACTCGGTTCTCAAGCGCGTCTATATCAAGCGAGCGGCGGCGCGTGCCGAGCGAGAGTCCGCACTCCTCAAGGGCGGATAGCACCTCGCTCTCCGAGAGCTTCTTCTCACCGTCGATGCGAATGTCCCACACCACGCTCCCCGAGAGAAATATCAGCGCGAGCGCGAGCAGGAGGCCGAGCGCGACGCCGTATCTGTGGCGGTAGCGCAAGATCAGCGCGGGAATTCCGTGCGATGAGATCACCTCTATTGGAATTTCGTTCTGTTTCGCGCACTTCAGAAGGCGCACCGACTGAGAGAATGAGCAAAAAAGGAAAAATCCGTCCTCGGAAAGCTCTGTGCCGAGCAGAGCGATGCCGTGCTGAGCGCAGAGGTTGAGAAGCACCTCTGCCTGTTCGCACTCTGCTTTGAGAATACGGTAGCCTGTAAGAAAAAGCAGGGGGTGAGAGGATATTTTAGCCTTCATTTTGCCTCCGATCTGTCGGTGCTCTCAAAGCTCACCGAGAGGATGCAGCCCTCAATTCCGAGCGTGCCCTTGTTATAGCTGACGCAAGAAAGCCTTGCGCCCTTGACCGAGAGTGTGCAGCCGCTCGCCCGTGGGAGCGCTACCCTTATCTCGTCGGGCGTATAGAGCGTTATCCTTCCGCCGCCTCGGAGCTTTAAGAGCGAGCGGCCTTGTATTTCCATCGAGTACCCGAAGGGCAGAGAGTCGGTCGGTATGTCGAGCAGGCGGCATAGCCGCTCGTTTTTTGGGATGTGCTCCCCGTGGGGTTGATTTTTCATATATGTTCTCCTCGCATATTTTAGCGCCCTCTGCTATAGAATTTAGCAAAGAGCAGGGCTCTTTTGAATATTTTATGCCGGGGGAGATGACGGAATGACCGCGAGGGCAGGAAAAGGGCGAAAAAGAGGTGGGACGCTGAGTATCGGAATGACGCGTGGGGAGCTTGCTTTTTGCATTATGAGTATTCTCGCGCTTCTCTTGTCCTTTTGCTTTGCAGATACTGCGATCGGCGCGATGTCCGAGGGAATGAAGCTCTGCGTGAGCGTTGTGGTGCCCTCGCTTTTTCCCTTTATGGTATTCTCGGATATTCTCGTCAGCTCGGGTGGCGCAAGGCTTATAGCTATGCCGTTCTCAAGACCGATCAAGCGCTTGTTCGGTATTGGCAAAGAGGGAGGCGTAGCCTTGGTTTTAGGGATGCTCTGCGGCTTTCCCGTGGGCACTCGCGCGGCGCTCTCGCTTTATAGTGAGGGGAAGATAAGCCGCGGCGAGACCGAGCATCTGCTCTGCTTTTGCAACGGGCCAAGCGCCGCGTTTCTGATAAACGCGGTGGGGCTCTCGCTCTTCGGCTCGCGGGATTTCGGCATACTGCTCTATTGCTCGCAGATGCTATCCTCGCTTGTCGTAGGTCTTGCGGCGCGGAGATATTTTAAAAATAAGAGTAGCGACATTGCCTTGACGCTTTCCTTTGCTGAGGAGAGAGGTAGGGAGCGCGGAATTCTTCCGACGATCACTCGCGCGGTTACGGGGGCTTCCGAGGGAATGGTGTCGATCTGCGCCTTCGTGATATTCTTCTCGGCGCTGACGGGGGTGCTCAGCGAATTTTTGTCGCGCTTCGGCGCGAGTGAGGCGGCAAGTGCGGCTCTGCTCGGTTTTTTTGAGATGACGGGCGGAGTTTCTGCGGCTTCGGCACTTTCTCTGCCGCTCTCCTGCCTGCTCGCCGCCGCGATAGTCGGTTGGTCGGGACTTTCGGTGCATTTTCAGATGATAGGGCTGTGCGGAGAGAGAAGAATGTCGCTCGCGCCTTATTTTGCCTCAAAGCTTGCCACCGCCGCGCTCAACGTCTTGCTCGTTGCGATCGGAATGAGCCTGCTCGGAGAGAAAATAGCCTTCACTACACCGTCAGCACCGCCCGTTTTTCTTACCCCCACCGTCACGCCCGTGCATCTCCTGTCGGTCGCCGTCCTCGCTCTTGGGGTGAGGAGAAGGAAAGTTAGTTAGGGAGACGCGGTTTTTGCCACCTTTCTTGAAAGAAAGGGTGGCGCCAAAGAACTTTAATGAAGGGAAAGGGTTAAGGCAAGCACAGCACCCATTTTAAAGTTTTTGCTCAAGCTTTTTACAAAAAGCTTGCGGTTTCCAAAGGCAGCGCCTTGGTCG
>JAFVRA010000071.1 GCA_017504545.1 Clostridia bacterium
GGCTCGCCGTGGGCGTTGCCGCAGGTGTCACAAACGGCAGCGGCCGCACAGGTCGCGCTGCCACCCGCACACGTGCCCTCATCGGTGCGCTCACCGCATACGCAAGCGCGCCAGTTACTGGGGCGCAAAGTCCAAGCACTTTAAGATGGCTAAGCAAGCCGTTCTCAAGAGCGGAAACTATGCTTTCGCAGGCAGAAAGCTCAAGAAGAGAGATTTCCGCAGACTTTGGATCGCTCGTATCTCCGCACAGGCTAAGGCTTGCGGCATGAACTATTCTACATTTATGCACGGCCTTAAGAATGCAGGTATCGACCTCAACCGTAAGATGCTCTCTGAGCTCGCAGTATCCGATAAGGAAGCTTTCGCAGCTCTCGTAGAGAAGGCAAAGGCAGCACTCTGATTTTAGACATAAAACCCGGTCTTTGCCGGGTTTTATTCTGTAATAGGAGAAGAAAATGTTAAAGAAAAGAGAACTGCTCAGATCTCGGCAGAACCCGACGGTCAAGCAGATATGCGCGCTTTCCGACAAAAAGCACCGCCGCGAGAGCGGACTTTTCCGCTTTGACGGAGTCAAGCTTCTCTCCGAGGCACTCACAGAGCGTCTCGACGTAAGGCTCGTGGTCGTCAGAGAGGACGCGCTACCTATGCTCGAGGCTATTCTCGAGGCGGCACAGAATGAAGGAATACTGTCTGACGACGCCGTTCTTCCCGTAAGCGCTGAGGTCTTTGAGAAGATCAGCGAGGAGAGATCTCCCGAGGGAGTTATCACGGTGGCAGCTCAGATGAGAGACACTCACAGAGAGCTTTCCGCCGAGGATTGCAGGAGCTATCCTGCAAGTGAGGAGCGCCTGCTTATCGCAGAGGCTCTGCGCGACCCCGGAAATCTCGGTACGGTCATAAGAAGCTGTGCGGCTCTCGGCATCGACAGACTTATAATCAGCGACGACTGCGCTGACATTTACAATTCCAAGACTATACGAGGCGCTATGGGCGGACTCTTCAGACTTAAGATAGACGTAGCTCCCGCGGGCTCTCTGCCCGATCTTATCCGTGCGCTATCAGCGAATGGCAGGCGCGTTTACGCCACGGCTCTTCACTCTGACGCCGAGAGGATAGGCGAGATCACGCTTCGTCGCGGAGACTGCTTCGTTATAGGAAACGAGGGGCACGGACTCTCACGCGAGGCTATCGACGCCTGCGACGGCTGTGCGATAATTCCTATGAGAGAGGGCAGCGAGTCGCTCAACGCGGCGGCTGCGGCGGCTATCTGTATATGGGAGACCGTACGCGCAAAATAATAAAAGAGGGGGAGACGAGATGAAGGACGAGAATACTTTGTATTGGCTGTGGCTTGCAGAAAAATGCGGAATTGCGTCAAAGCAATTCGGACGCATAGCAGAGAGATACGAAAATCCGTTTGATATCTACCGTCTCGACGAGGACGAGGTAGAGCAGCTTGAGGGCATAAGTGCGCCCTTGAAGGCAAGACTCTGCGAAAAGGGACTCGAATCCTCCTATTCAATCCTCAAATACTGTAAGGAAAACCGCGTGGATATAATATCCTACGGAGACAGGCGTTATCCTCAGAGGCTCAAGAGCATCGAGGACGCGCCGATATTGCTTTACTGCCTCGGTCATTTTCCCGATTTCAACAGCTCTCTTTGCATAGGAATGGTCGGAACGAGAAAAATGAGCGAATACGGAAAGCAGACTTCGTATAAAATAGGATACGAGCTTGCTTCTGCCGGCGCTATCGTAGTAAGCGGAATGGCGCTCGGAGTCGATGCGGCTGCCGCGTGCGGCGCTCTGTCGTCGGGCGGCAAGACTGTAGCCGTGCTCGGATGCGGCATTTCGGTGGTGTATCCCAAGGAGCATAAGCGCCTTATGGACGAGATCGCTAAAAAAGGCGCGGTCATAACCGAGTATCCCCCGAGCGAAGCTCCGCACGGACACAATTTTCCTAAGCGAAACAGGATAATCAGCGTACTCTGTCAGGGCGTTCTCGTAGTAGAGGGCTCTGTCGGAAGCGGCGCGCTGATAACTGCGAGAAGAGCGATAGATCAGGGACGCGAGGTGTTTGCTCTGCCGGGTAAGATCAACGAGAGCAACTCCGAGGGACCGAACGAGCTTATCCAAGAGGGAGCTTACGCGGTCATGAGCTCTGACGATATACTCAAGCGTTACGATTTTCTCTACCACGACGTTATAGATTACGCGAAGCTCTCGCGCGCAAAGCGCAAGACCGACTATTGCGACGCCGACGCCGCACTTTCAAAATACGGCGTATCTACGGGCGGCGCGTATATGCCGAGGACAAAGAGACCTGCGGCAGCACCCGTTGAGGAGAGCTTTCCTCTCGGTGAGGAGCGCGTAGATGTGAGTGAGAGAAAGCAAGAGGAAAAGCGAGCGCCCGAGCAGGTCGCGGACAATTCCTCTGAGCTGCTTTCAACGCTTGACGAGACGACGCGAAAGGTATTTGAGAATATGCCCATAGACAAAGCGGTAAGCCCCGACTCGCTTTCAGCTCTCGGCATCGGCATTGGTGACGCTATCACCTCGCTGACTATGCTTGAGCTTTGCGGTCTGGTAAGCTCTTTGCCGGGCGGACTTTATATACGAAAATGAAATTTGTTTAAGAAGAATCGAAAGGATCTTAAAATAGATGGCAAATCTGGTTATTGTGGAATCACCCTCCAAGGCATCAACTATCAAGGGATACCTTGGTTCCAACTATAAGGTAGTGGCGTCCAAGGGACACGTTCGCGATCTTCCCAAGAGCAGTCTTGGCGTTGACATTGAGAATAATTTTGAGGCACACTACATCAACATAAGGGGTAAGGGAGATCTTATAAAGGAGATCAAGAAGGAAGCCAAGGCGGCAAACAAGATATTCCTCGCAACCGACCCTGACCGTGAGGGAGAGGCTATATCCTGGCACCTCGCGACAGCCCTCGGAATTCCCGTTGAGAAGACTCTCAGAGTTACCTTCAACGAGATCACAAAGACGGCTGTAAAGAGCGCGATAAAAGAGCCCAGACAGATAGATATGAATCTTGTCAACGCTCAGCAGGCGAGAAGAATTCTCGATAGAATAGTAGGCTACAAGATCTCTCCGTTCCTCTGGAAGAACGTTCGCAGCGGACTTTCCGCAGGACGCGTTCAGTCTGTCGCTACGAGAATGATCGTGGAGAGAGAAGAGGAGATACGAGAGTTCGTACCCGTTGAATATTGGACTATAGACGCGCTTCTCGCAACGGCTGACGGACAGGAGTTCACCGTGCGCTTCTACGGCGACGAGAACGGCAGAATAAAGCTTTCCTGCGAGGCTGACGCTGATCGCGTGCTTGCATCTGTAAGAAACGGCAGCTTCTTCGTAAAATCGGTAAAGAAGTCCAAGAAGAAAAAGCTTCCCGCGCCCCCCTTCACGACCTCTACTATGCAGCAGGAGGCGGCAAGAAAGCTCGGATTCCAGTCTCAGAAGATCATGAAGATCGCTCAGGAGCTCTACGAGGGTATCAACGTAGGCGCGGAGAACGGCGGCGTTCAGGGTCTTATTACCTATATGAGAACCGACTCTCAGAGAGTGTCCGCAGACGCGCAGAGTGAGGCGAGAGCTTATATCGGTGAGAAGTACGGCAATGAGTACTATCCCGAAAGCCCCAGACAGTACAAGGCAAAGGCAAGCGCACAGGACGCGCACGAGGCTATCAGACCTGCAAGAGTGGTTCTTGAGCCTGCAAAGATAAAGAAGTATCTGACAAACGACCAGTTCAAGCTCTATAAGCTTATATGGGAGAGATTTATCGCAAGCCAGATGGAGTCTGCAGTTCTCGCTACCGTCACTGCTGACTTTGAGTCTGCGGGATATATCTTCAGAGCAAGCGGATATACCGTAGATTTCCCCGGCTATATGGCTCTTTACGAGGAGAGCGAGGAGGAGACCAGAGCAAACGCCGACGAGCTTCGCGAGGAGAAGAACATCAAGCTTCCGTCCGTCAAGGAGGGAGAAAAGCTTTCTACGCGCGATCTCATTCCCGACAAGCACTTTACCGAGCCGCCCGCTCGCTACAACGACGCCTCTCTTATCAAGTTCCTTGAGGAAATGGGCATAGGTCGCCCCAGCACCTTCGCGACCATCATTTCTACCATAATTTCAAGAAATTACGTCAAGAGAGAGGGCAAGTCTCTCGTTCCCACTCCTACGGGTGAGGTGACTACCAAGCTTATGAAGGACAGCTTCTCTGACATCGTTAACTACAAGTTTACCGCAGAGATGGAGAACGACCTTGACCGTATCGAGAACGGCAATCTTTCTATGGATAAGGTCCTTGCTGAGTTCTGGGCTGACTTTGAGCGTGAGCTTGAGGCGGCTAACGAGAGAATGAAGGATGCAGACTTTGAGGTTCCCGTTGAGGAGACCGACATCATCTGCGAGAAGTGCGGAAGCAAGATGGTAGTCAAGAACGGACGCTTCGGCAAGTTTGCCGCTTGTCCTAACTATCCTCAGTGCCGCAACACAAAGCCTCTCGTGAGCAAGAACGTCGATGAGGACGAGAAGGAGAAGAAGACCATCGTTGCAGACTTCAAGTGCGAGCTCTGCGGCGCTGATATGGTTCAGAGAAGCGGAAGATACGGAAGCTTCTTTGCCTGCAGCCGTTTCCCCGAGTGCAGCTTCACCAAGCAGAAGACCAGAGACATCGGTGTCGCTTGTCCCAAGTGCGCTTCCAAGATAGTAATGAAGAACGGCAAGAACAGAACCGTGTTCTATAGCTGTGAGAAGTATCCTCAGTGCGATTTCTCGTCCTGGGATATGCCCACTAACGAAAAATGCCCCGACTGTGGCGAGATGCTCTTCCGCAAGAAAGGTCAGGCTACTTACGTATGCCACGGCAAGAACTGCGGATACAAGAGAGCGATCGAGACGGCGGCAGATAATCAGGATTGATCTAAGAAAAATATGACAGATAAAAGAATAACCGTTTACGGCGCGGGTCTTGCGGGAAGCGAGGCGGCGTGGCAGGCGGCAGAGCGTGGAGTTAAAGTAAGGCTTGTTGAGATGAAGCCGATCAAATTCACCCCCGCGCATCACGCCGAGGGCTTTGCCGAGCTGGTCTGCTCAAACTCTCTGCGCTCGGACGTTACCTCAAATGCGGTAGGACTTCTTAAGGAGGAGCTTCGCCGTATGAACTCTCTGATAATGCAGGCGGCTGACGCTACGCGCGTTCCCGCAGGCTCGGCACTTGCCGTAGACAGAGAGAAATTCTCAGCGTTTATCACCGAAAAGCTCAAGAGCCACCCAAATATCGAGGTGGTGTACGAGGAGGCGGCAGAGGTGGACAGAGACTGTGTCTCTGTCGTTGCTACAGGGCCCCTCACCTCTGAGCCTATGGCAAAATATATCTCGGAGACTCTCGGATTTGGCGCGCTTCATTTCTTTGACGCCGCCGCGCCGATAGTGTCCGCTGACAGCATCAATACCGAGATCGCCTTCTTCGCTTCAAGATACGACAAGGGCGACGCCGATTATATAAACTGCCCTATGAACGAGGAGCAGTATAACGCCTTCTGGCAGGCGCTTATCACGGCTGAGGAGGCGGCGCTCAAGGAGTTTGACCGCGAACAACAGAAGGATCTCAAGGTGTTTGAGGGCTGTATGCCCGTAGAGGTAATGGCTCGCAGAGGAAGAGAGACTCTTCTTTTCGGACCGCTGAAGCCCGTCGGACTTATAGATAAGCGCGTGGGCAAGGAGGCGTATGCCGTGGTACAGCTCAGAAAGGAAAACCGAGAGGGAACTATGTATAACCTCGTCGGCTTCCAGACTCACCTGACCTTCCCCGAGCAGAGAAGAGTGTTCAGAATGATCCCGGGACTTGAGAACGCGGAGTTCTTGCGCTACGGCGTGATGCACCGCAACACCTACCTCAACTCGCCCGACCGTCTTGACGAGGGCTATCGCCTGATAGACTCGGGAGAGAAGGGAATATACTTTGCAGGGCAGATGACGGGCGTTGAGGGGTATATAGAATCAACCGGATCGGGACTCGTTGCAGGCATAAACGCCGCGCGCGAGGCGCTCGGAGAAGAGCCTCTGCATTTCCCGAGAAGGACGATGCTTGGCGCAATGGCGTCTTACGTGGCGCACGGCGGCAACTCTGCCTTCGCGCCTATGAATGCAAATTTCGGTATAATCGAGCCGCTCCCCGCGCGAGTCAAGGGCGGAAAGGCGGCAAAAAATCAAGCACTTGCCGATAGGGCGCTTGCTTGTATAGATGAGATCAAGGAGGAAATCTTATGAAAACTATAATTGTTGACGTAATGGGCGGAGATAACGCGCCTCTTGAGACAGTCAAGGGTGTTGCGCGCGCTGCCGCTGAATTTGGAGACGATATAAAGTACATCCTCGTTGGCGACATGGTGCAGATAGAGGCAGTTGCAAGAGAAAACTCTATCTCGCTTGACAGATTTGATATAGTACACACCGAGAGCGTTATAACTATGACCGACGAACCGATCTCGGTAGTCAGAGGAAAGGAATATTCCTCTATGAGTATGGGTCTTCGCATGCTCAAGGAGGGCAGGGGAGACGCATTCGTAAGCACGGGTAACACGGGCGCTCTCTTTACGGGAGCAAACCTTATCGTTCGTAAGATCAAGGGTGTAAAGCGCCCTGCTATCGCGACCGTGCTTCCGCTCCAGACTCCCGTTCTTCTCGTTGACTCGGGCGCAAACGTAGTCGTAACTCCCGAGTATCTCGAGCAGTTCGCGATCATGGGAAGCGCGTATATGAAGAATATTATGAACGTTGATTCTCCCCGAGTAGGACTTCTCAACAACGGTGAGGAGGAGCACAAGGGAACAGAGCTTCAGATAGAGACCTACAAGCTTCTCCGCGAGAGTAAGACGGTCAATTTCGTTGGTAACATCGAAGGAAACCGCGTAATGCAGAACACCTGCGACGTTATCGTTGCCGACGGCTTTACGGGAAATATCTTCTTAAAGACGCTTGAGGGACTTGGCAAGATGATGCTCAAGACCATCAAGACGGCTCTCTATTCAAAGATCAGAACCAGAGCCGCAGGACTTCTTATCAAGAGCGAGATGCAGGGAATTCGTAAGACCTTTGATGCGGGTGAGTTTGGCGGAGCGCCTATTCTCGGTATCTCCAAGCCCGTTATCAAGGCTCACGGCTCGTCTAACGCTAAGGCGTTCAAGAACGCTATCAGACAGGCGATCGCTTATTGCGACACCGACATCTCGGAAGAGATAGAGTCGGCACTTAAGGTTGCGGCTGATAAGAAGGCAGCAAGAGAAGCCGCTAAGCTTGCGGAAAAAGAGGAAAAATAAATTTTTCAGAGGAGAATGTATGCAGAGATCAGATATTAGCACCCTTGAAGAAAGGATCGGCTATAGCTTCAAAAATAAGAATATATTAAAAGAAGCGCTGACGCATTCATCCTACGCCAACGAGCTTAAGGCGCGCAAGCAGGAGGCTGTTTGCAACGAGCGACTTGAGTTTCTTGGCGACTCGGTGCTCTCGGTAGTCGTAAGTGAGTATCTGTTTGAGAAATTCTCTTCAAATCCCGAGGGTGAGCTTACTCAGCGCAGAGCGTTGCTCGTGCAGTCTGCCTCGCTTGCCGCGTATTCGCGCTCTATAGGTCTTGGGGATCATCTTTATCTCGGACACGGAGAGGAGAAAAATCGCGGCAGAGAGCGTCAGTCCACGCTTGAGAACGCATTTGAGGCGCTCGTTGCGGCTATCTATCTTGATGCAGGCGAGAACGGTCTTGATGAGGTGCGCCGCTTCGTGCTTCCGATAGTTGATAAGTATCTTGAAGAGAACTACGATTATAAGCATATCGACGCTAAGACCGAGCTTCAGCAGCTTATTCAGCAGGCAGAGGGCGATTTTCTTGAATACGTCGTTGTTGCTGAGCGTGGCCCCGATCATAAGAAGGAATTTGAGGTAGTTGCAAGACTTAACTCTAACATCATCGGTCGCGGTAAGGGTAACTCTAAGCGCGAAGCCGAGCAAAACGCCGCTAAGGAAGCGCTTAAGCTCTTTGGAACGATAGAGTGAGAGGGACGCGATTTTTGTCGCTTTCTTGAAAGAAAGCTCCGCAAAGAACTTTAATGAAGGAAATAAATAAAGATAAGCTTGTGCGCCGATATATGCACAAGCTTATTTTTAATATTAAATACATATCTATTTCAGCAGGTCATCCTGAGCGAGCATCGCGAGTCGAACTTTCGGATGAAGAAGCGGTAATATAGCGAATTCATACGAAAGTGAAAATTGCCAAGGCAATTTTCAGGATCTACAAAAAGATTTGGTTGTCTTGCGTGTCTTAATGTTACATTTAATCAAATTACAGATTGAGCGAGATCCTCGGCGTCCCGTTTGTTTGGCGCAATGTCACTTTTGGCTCCCTCCGAGAGGGGGCTCCCGCGCAAGCGGGTGGAGGAGCCTGCGAAACAAGAGACGGTGCGCTTAATTTGAAATAGCGATAATTCCTTTGTCGCGCACTCTCCCTCAGGGGTCACTCTGTTTCGCTTCGCTCAACGTCAAGTTTGCAAGCAAACATTGACCGCCAGCTCTCGATGTTTTGCTTGCAAAACTCGACCGTTGCTTGCAACACGACTCCCGGAGGGAGCCTTTTATGTGCTCCGCTCAGGATGACCTGCTCGGATGGGGCGCGGTTGGTAATTTAATGTAAACGGGTCGTCGAGGGCGCCGACCCCTACCAGATTTAATTATCGTCTTAATATTCGTTTGTAGGGAGGATATTATCCTCATAATCGTTGCGTCTTTCATTCTCAGTACCATGGTACTGAGGTGGTACTGAAAATGGTACTGACACGCTTTCCGTATATTCAAATTCGGTCATTTCGGGCGCTGTCAACACTCGAAATGACCGTCTTTGTATGTCTATCTATTACTTTCTGATAACGTCGGTACCAAGGTACTTGCGGAGAACCTCGGGAACTACTACCGAGCCGTCAGCGAGCTGATTCTGCTCAACGAGCGCGGGAAGAATACGGCTTGTCGCAAGGCCCGAGCCGTTGAGAGTGTGTACGAACTCGGTCTTGCCCGAGCCCTCTCTCTTGACTCTGATCATACCTCTGCGAGCCTGATAATCACGCGCGTTAGATACCGAGGATACCTCCTTATAGCCGTTCATGGAGGGGATATTGATCTCAATATCATAGGTTCTCGCCATAGATGCCGAGCAGTCCTCTGCCGCAAGTTTTACGGTGCGGAAGTGGAAGCCAAGTCCTTTAACGAGATTTTCTGCCTTCATAACGAGCTCGTCAAACGCCTCGTCGCTCTTCTCGGGGAGAGTGTACTGGAACATCTCGACCTTGTTGAACTGATGTCCTCTTACCATTCCGCGCTCGTCGGATCTGTAAGAGCCTGCTTCGCGGCGGAAGCAGGGGGTGTAGCTCACGAGCTTCTTGGGAAGATCAGCCTCGGTGAGTATCTCGTTTCTGTAGAGAGAAGCGAGAGCCGCCTCGGCGGTGGGAAGCATATATCTGCTGCGGTTGTCGGTGGGGTTCTCGATCTTATATACCTCATCGGCAAACTTCGGGAACTGTCCTGCAGTCACGCCGCACTCGTACTCAAGCATGTGGGGCGGGAGAATAAGCTCGTATCCGTCTGCAAGGTGAGTGTCGATAAAGTAGTTGAGGAGCGCCCACTCAAGACGTGCGCCCATTCCGCGATATATCCAGAAGCCAGAGCCCGAAAGCTTGGTGCCTCTGTCGTAGTCGATAAGTCCGAGATCCGTGCAGAGATCAACGTGGTTCTTAGGCTCAAAATCAAAGGTCTTGGGCTCGCCAAAGTAGCGCAGAGGCTGATTGTTCTCCTTGCCGCCGGGGAGAAGATCCTCGTCGGGAAGGTTCGGGAGTCCGAGCATCAAAGACGTGATCTGAGTATCGACCTCCTTGAGCTGCTCGTCGATCTCCTTGGTCTTTGCGGAAAGCTCCTTCATCTGCGCGAATATAGCGCTGACGTCCTTGCCCTCCTTCTTGTACTGAGGGATCAGCTTGTTCGTTCTGTTCTGCTCTGCCTTGATGTCCTCGGTCGCGCGTATAAGATCGCGGCGCTTTACGTCAAGCTCGAGTATCTGTCCTATCTCTTCCTTCGCGTCCTTGCCCTTCTTTGCAAGTCTAGCTATTACTTCATCCGGCTTTTCCTTGATGTATCTGATGTCTAACATTTCTTTCAATTTCCTTTATATATAATTTATTTTTCAACCTTTCTTAGAAGAAAGGTTGAGCCAAAGAACTTTAATGGAGGATATATATTGCTAAAGTTTTTTATTTTTCCCTTCATTTAAAGTTCTTTTGATTCTTTTCTTTCAAGAAAAGAACAGAAACCCCCGCGTCCTTATTCGTCGAAGATAGTCTGGCCGCAGAGGGATCTGAGGAGTGCCTCGAGGTCCTCGTCGTTGTCGTAGGTAAGCTCGACGACCTTCTTTCTTGATGAGCGGGAGATTCGCACCTTTCTGCCGAGTGCTGACATAGCGCGGCGCTCGAGCTCCTTCATGTGAAGCTTGATCTGAGGATGAGTCTTGTCCTCCTCAGCCTCCTCGTCCTTTCTGTTAGCGAGGGCGTTGATGCGCTTTACCGAGTTTTCGGTCTCACGAACAGAGAGGTTTTGGGTAACTATTCTGTTTGCGAGGGGCATTATCTCCTCGTCGTCGTCAAGTCCGAGCAGCGCGCGAGCGTGTCCTGCGGTGATCTCGCCTATGCGGAGCATCTCGAGTGCCTCGTCGGGAAGGTCGAGCAATCGGAGCATATTAGCCACGGCAGAGCGGCTCTTGCCCACCTTTTTAGCAACCTGATCCTGAGTGAGATCGAACTTTTCTATTAAAGCGCCGTATCCTGCCGCTTCTTCAACGGGATTGAGATCCTCACGCTGAATATTTTCTATCAGCGACACCTCAGCCGCCTTCATATCGTCTCCGTCGAATACTATCGCGGGGATCTCGCTAAGACCTGCCATCTTAGCCGCTCTCCAACGGCGCTCGCCCGCGATTATCTCGTAAGTTCCCTCTGCCTGAAGGCTCTCACGGACGATGATGGGCTGAAGCACTCCGTAGGTCGCGATAGAGTCCGCAAGCACCTCAAGCGCCTCGCGCTCAAAGGTCTTTCGGGGCTGATCGCGTCGGGGCTCGATGTCGGAGATGCGAATAGGCTCGCCCGCACCCTTCTTGCCCTCGAGAACGTTATCGTTGAAAATATCGTAGAAGCCTCTGCCGAGGCCACCTGTCTTTTTTGCCATATCTACACCAACCTTATCTTTAAATATTCATAATTTATTCACAAAAATGCGGCTTATTTCTTGAAGTTTGCCTTCACGCTGCGGTTTTTGTGCTGAGACTCGAAGAGATTTTTGGGCTTGATCTCTGCCGAGCCTGCGGGGGTGATGCGAATTGAATCTCCCTCGTGACGCACGGTAACCTTACTGTGCTCTGCTCTCACGTCGGGAGTGTTGTCGTCAAGCAGCTCGCCAAGACCTCTTCCGAGTCCCGACGGCTTCTTTGCGGTAGCCATACTGCCTCCTTATATTCTGGTCGCAAGCTCTTTTGCGACCTCAAGATACTCCTTAGAGCCCTTGGAGCTCTTGTCGTGGTAGTAAGCGGGCTTTCCGAATCCGGGCGCCTCGGTGAGCTTTACGTTACGAGAGATCTTGGTTCTGAAGATCTTGTCAGCGTAGTGCTTCTCGAGCTCGGAGATGACCTGCATTGAGAGCAGAAGTCTGCTGTTGTACATCGTTATGAGAATACCCGTGATCGCAAGATCGGGGTTATACATTCTCTTGATGCGGTTGATGGTTATCATAAGCTGAGAGAGTCCCTCAAGCGCATAGAATTCGCACTGCATGGGCACGACGACACCGTCGCTTGCCGCAAAGGCGTTGATAGTGAGCATACCGAGTGAGGGCGGACAGTCGATAAGTATGTAATCGTAGTTGTCCTTGACCTCGTCAAGTGCCTTTTTGATGCGGAATTCGCTGTCATCAAGGTCAAAAAGGTCGAATTCAGCGCCCGCGAGAGCGGTGTTCGTGGGTATAACGTCGAGATTCTTGTATGGAGTCTCAACGATTATTTCGCCCACGGGAAGCTCACCTGTGAGAAGCTCCTTGGTGGTAGCCTTGAGTCCCTTCTTGGAGATTCCGACGCCGCTGGTGGTGTTGCCCTGGGGGTCAAGGTCGATGATAAGCACCTTGAAGCCGAGAACACCGAGAGAAGAAGCGATGTTGACGCAAGAGGTAGTCTTGCCTACGCCGCCCTTCTGATTAGCAAAAGAAATTATCTTTCCCATTCTCTATTCCTTTCGTTCATAAATTCGCAATAAAAATACAGATACCGTTAAATATAATGCGATTTACCGCAAAAAACATCTGTAGCAGTTTAATCAACCTTTATTATATCACAGAACTTTTTTTATTGCAATAGACTTTTGTAAATTTTAAGCAATAGGTGACGATATTTTTTTAAAAAATCGCCGATGTTTCACGTGAAACACGTCGCATTGTGGGGAATTATAAATAAAATCCTCTTAAAAAGGACTCGCTCAAGATTTATTGCACTTGAAGGGAGAAGCGTCCTCGGTTGCCCAAGCCTTCCCTTGTGAGGGAAGGGGGACCGCGATAGCGGTGGATGAGTAGTCAAATACTTTAGGCTACGAACTTCTCATCCGTCAGCCCTCTGCTTCACTTCGTGTTTGACGCTTGATGCTTGCAATACAAGCTCAACAGTCGCTTACGCCGCGATTCTCCCACGGGAGAAGGCTCGGACAGTCGAGGGCACTCGTCCCTACAACAAATGCTTATGTTTATCGGAGTGCCTTTACATAACCCGTTACAATGGTGGAGCTATCTCCGAACAAAAAACAACGCTTCCTCGCGGAAGCGTTGTTTTAGTTAATTATAGTTGCTTAAAGCGGTTTCTTGGAAATTTGCGAATAGTGTCTCGGATATTTATCGGGCGTGCGCGACTTTTTGCTTATCGTTATCACGACTCGCTTTTCGGGATCACCGTCACCGATAAGTGAAAGCTCCTTGATCTCAACTATGCTTCCTCCACAGGTGTTAGCCGCATTTTTGGAGGTCTCAGCCTCAGAAAGACCTTGAGAAGCCTTCATTGCGATAAATTTGCCGCCGACCTTAACAAACGGCAGGCAGATCTCGCAAAGAACGGGCAACGAAGCAACGGCGCGCGCGGTTGCAATATCAAACCCCTCGCGGAATTCTGCAATTCTCGAATATTCCTCGGCTCTTGCGGCAACTGCTGTAACGTTTGAAAGTCCAAGCTTTGCGGCGGTTGATCTGACGTAATCAATACGCTTTGCCGTTCCGTCAAGTGCGGTTATCTTGATGTCCGGTCTGAATATAGCCAGAGGCAAGGTGGGAAATCCTGCTCCGCATCCAACGTCTATGAGGCTCGCGCCCTCGGGAATCTCACTTGCGATGCTCACCGAGTCGGCATAATGCTTGAGAATTACCGCATTTTCCTCGGTTATCGCCGTCAGGTTCATGCTCTTGTTGACCTCGAGCATTATATTCGTCAACTCGTAGAGCTTTTTGATCTGCTCGTCGGCAGGCGTCGGAAGAAAGTCGTTCTTCGCGAATATATCTATACATTTGCTTCTGAACTCTTCAAAAGCCATCATTTTTACTCCTTTATTGCATGTTTCACGTGAAACACTTATTTTAATCCAAGGTAGATCAGCAAAACTGACACGTCCGCGGGGTTGACTCCGCTTATTCTCGATGCCTGACCGATCGTTGCGGGCCTTATCTTTGCGAGCTTCTGTGCCGCCTCTGTTCTGAGCCCCTTGATCGAGAGATAGTCAAGATCCTCGGGCAAGCTCTTTGCCTCAAGTCTCGCGTGGCGCTCGACCTCTGCGATCTGTCGCTTGATATATCCCTCGTATTTTACGCTCACCTCAACCGTCAGAAGCACTCTCGGGGATAGCTCGGGGCGGTTTTTATCGAGCGGAGCGAGCATTTCGTAGCTAAGCTCGGGGCGTCTGAGCAGCTCTGCGAGTGAAAATCCGCTGTTTACCTCTGCAAGCCCGTGTTCCTTAAAGAAAGGATTGAGTACGAGCGGCGAGATGTGAGTGCTCTTGAGGCGCTCAATCTCGTTTTCAACCTGCTCTTGCTTCTCGAGGAATGCCTTATACTGCTCCTCGCTGACAAGCCCTGCCTCGTATCCCTTTTTGGTAAGTCTCGCGTCTGCGTTGTCCTGCCTGAGCAGCAGGCGGTATTCCGAGCGCGAGGTCATCATTCTGTAGGGCTCGTTAGTGCCTTTGGTGACGAGATCGTCGATCAGCGTGCCGATATAGCTCTCAGAGCGCGAAAGTATCAGAGGATCCTTGCCGCGAAGCGCGAGAGAGGCGTTAAGCCCTGCAATTAGGCCCTGCGCCGCCGCTTCTTCGTAGCCTGACGTTCCGTTGAACTGTCCCGCACCGTAAAGTCCTCGTATAGCCTTAAATTCAAGGCTCGCGTAAAGCTCGGTGGGGTCGATGCAGTCGTATTCAATAGCGTAGGCGTAGCGCATTATCTCGGCGTTTGCAAATCCGTCGAGCGAGTGCAGCATATCGCGCTGAACGTCGACGGGAAGCGAGGTCGAGAAGCCCTGAATGTACATCTCCTCGGTGTCCTCGCCGACAGGCTCGACGAAGAGCTGATGTCTCTCCTTGTCGGCAAAGCGCGTGAGCTTGTCCTCGATCGAGGGGCAATATCTCGGGCCCGTACCGTGTATCTGTCCCGAATACATCGCTGAGCGATTGATGTTTTCTCTTATAATTCGATGCGTTTCGGCATTCGTATAGACGATATGGCATGGGATCTGCGCCTTTTCGTCAAAAAACGAGTCGGCGGTCTTATAGGAATAAGGAGTGATGACCTCCTCACCGTCCTGGCGCTCAAGGACTGAGAAATCAATAGATCTGCGGTTGACTCGCGAGGGAGTTCCGGTCTTGAAGCGCATCAGCTTGACTCCGAGAGAGGCAAGAGACGCCGAAAGTCCGCGAGAGGCGAGAAAACCGTCGGGGCCGCTCTCGTAGTTGACGTCGCCAACGAAAACGCGGCTGTCAAGATAGGTTCCCGTGCAAATGACTGCCGCCTTGCATTTCCAGACCTCGCCGAGCTGAGTTCTGACGGCAGATACCGCGCCGTCCTCGACCTCAATATCCACTATCTCAGCCTGCACGAGACGTAAATTAGGGGTAGTTTCAAGCGTGTGCTTCATTATATTCTGATATTTCTTTCGGTCTGCCTGAATTCTCTTGGAGTGCACCGCCGCACCCTTGCCGAGATTGAGCGTGCGGGACTGAAGCGTGACCAGGTCTGCCGCGCGTCCCATCTCACCGCCGAGCGCGTCGATCTCGTAGACGAGATGACCCTTGCCCGTGCCGCCGATCGAGGGATTGCAGGGCATATTCGCGATAGATTCAAGAGACATCGTGAAGAGCACCGTGTCCGCACCCGTTCTCGCCGCCGCGAGAGCCGCCTCGATTCCGGCGTGCCCTGCGCCTATTATGACAATATCTGTAAGTTCTGACATATTTTGAGCCTTTCTTTTCCAAAAAAGCAATAAATTTCTTCTGATTTATTATTGTAGCAGAAAAACCGCGCAAAGTCAATAGGCAACCGCAAAAGCGCATGCCGCAGGCTGATCCGAGGCTACTCTGAGGCTGCTCTGAGCCGCCTCAGGAGAGATCCGAGTTGACGCCGTGGAAATCTTCATATATTATTATATACGCGCGCGGAGGGGAATTTTTGCGCCTCTCAGGGCGACCTGCTCGGATGGGAGGTGTTGTATGGGTGCTGTGTTCCGTTTATAAAAGATCATTGCGTTTTGTGCGGGTCTGTCGTGCTGCTTCGCTTCGTTCAGCGTAAAGTTTGCTTCGCAAACCTTTAGCGCCGACCCCGACCGGTGTGTTTGATATTTGTTATTTTGATCGTAGGGCGGTGGCTTGCTGCCGCCGTTTATAAAATATCATTGTGTTTTGCGCGGGCAGTCGGGGACGCCTGCCCCTACGGGTTTGTGCGTGTTTGATATTTTTGATTGTAGGGGCGACCATTGGTCGTCTGCGGGCGTTCAAAGAACGCCCCTACGGGTTTGGTGGTTTTCCAAAAATTAATGCCTGTAGGGGAGCATTCAATATGCTCCCGAAGAAGAAAGGGCGGATATGAAATCCGCCCCTACGGATTTAATGGTTTTCCTAAAATTCGTTTGTAGGGGAGAGCTTGCTCCTCGCGCATTGCCTAACGCAATGTCACAGGGAAGGGGGACCGCTTGCGGTGGATGAGTAGTTCGTAACACAAACTAATCAACACCTCATCCGTCTAGCCACTTGACGTTTGCAACGCAAACTCAACAGTCGCTTGCGACACGATTCTCCCACTGGAGAAGGCTTGGTTATGGTTCTCGTCTTATTATTGGGTGTCGCCTTTAATGATTGTAGGGACCGTGCGTCCATATTTGCTTTGCAAATTGACGGTCCAAGATGGACACAATGATACGGACGATATATAAAAATTAGCACAAATTTGCACTTGTTTGGCGCGGAGCGCGGTATTCTTTTAGTGAAGTTGATGAAGAATTGGTGATAAAACAGGCAAAAAGTAGTGAGACATCACGCCGAAAATGTGAACTTTCTGTTAATTTATCGCATTTTTTTGAATGTGTTGTCTTTAAAATGGACTTTAAGCGGTGCTTTTTGCACATAGAAGAGTCCTTGATTTTATTGAATTTTAACAAAATTGAATTATTTTAAAAACTTTTTTTAGTTTTAAATTGACATTTTGGAAAGAAAGTGTTATAATGGCTATAACCAAAGGTGCCCGTGGTATAGGCACTAATTATACACAAGGAGAAACAGTATGAAAAAAACTATCTCAATTATTGTAATAGTTGCGATGCTTCTTTCTACGGTACTTGCGATCATTCCTATGAGCGCAGCCGAGGCTGAAAAGACTAACGTTCTGTTCAGTGATGCAAACGCAGCTGATTATCAATTTGCGGGAAAGGGTAACGTTTTCTATTACGACTATCACTACTATGTTGATACTCTTAATACGTTCCCCATGTCCAACAAGGGTCCGTCCCTCCGCGTTGGTAACAACAGCGGTAGTGGCACAGCAAGTGCTACTGACGGTAAGCCTTTCGCAGGTTCTATGAACCACTCCTATTCGGACGACTGTGCCGAGCTTACGCTCGCTGACGGTTCGACCGTAAAGCACGACCATGTATTCGGATACAGCTTCAAGGAATCCGTAACTATCGACTCCTTCAAGCTTTATGTAACCGCAGGCAAGGACGGCCGTGACGATATCAACAAGGTAACCGTTTACGGTGCATCTGTAGATCCTGCAATTAAGTATGATTCTTATGAAGCTGGCAAGTACTACTACAGCACTGTAACCGAGCTTTACAAGATGGCTGACGACGCTGACGTTCAGGCTAACAAGCAGACCGAAGGCGACGTAACTGCAGCTGTAGTATCGGGTGACTTTGCAGCTCCTGCAACTGTTGACTACATACTCTTCGCAGTTGACTTCAACACCATCAATGCAAAGAAGTACACTGTTCTCGAGGCTGAGGCTTACGGCGTAATCGCTGAGCCCGAAGCTCCCGAAGTTCCTGAGGTTCCTGAAGAGGAAGAAGAGGAAGTTGCTATCGACGACCTTCTCCCCTTCGTTGACACCAACGCAGTTGACTTCGAAGGTCTTACCTTCAGAACTCTCTACGGCGGTAAGGTAAGCGAAAAGAACTTTGAAGAAGAATACACCGTAACAAAGGACGGTAACTCTCTTAACACTCTTGCTCACGATAAGACTACTGGTACTAAGTCCGATAACCTCGGTTACGTA
>JAFVRA010000072.1 GCA_017504545.1 Clostridia bacterium
CAGTAAAGTTAACTTAGTGTCTGAAGTTTCACAAGATGGCAAGGTGATAGGCCAACTTAATATCACTTGTAGTTTTACGTTATATAACTACAAACTTCACTGTGTTGCAACTTTATTTCGCGATAGTGAAAATTTTACAAACAGAAAAAGAGAGTACAAATCGGTTTAAAGACCGAAATGTCCTCTCTTTTTGTTTGCAATAATGGCGCGATATATCCTTAAAGGACAAATTTCGCCGAGCGATGAGTTCTTCTTTGCTATTCTACTTTTTGATCTTTAATTGCCTTTTCGACCTCTTCAATTCTCCTGTCAAGCGGCGGGTGGCTGTATTCAAGCACCACGTTTATCTTCGAGGGAGAGAGATTTGAGAAGTTATCCTTCGCAAGCTTTTTGAGCGCGACTATCATCGGCTCGCCGTAGCCCTCGATGACCGCCTGTCTGTCGGCGCGGTACTCGGCACTTCTGCTTCGCAGATTTGTGATGATGCCCGTAAGCGGCTGAACGAGGCCGAGCGCCACGCCTATAACGATGTACGAGAAGCCGTAATTTATCTCGGCAAAGCCGAAATCAGTGTATATAGCGGGCTCGCGGAGCGTAAGCCATACGAGAACGCCCATCAGCAAGAGGTTACCCACGTTGAGTATCTGGGATTTAAGCACGTCCTTGTGCAGTCCGTGTCCCATTTCGTGCGAGAATATGGCACATATCTCGTCCTCGGTCATAGCGTTCAGCAGGTTATCGTAAAGCACGATAGTCTTGAGCTTGCCAAAGCCCGTGAAATACGCGTTGAGCTTGGTGGTCCTTCTTGACGCGTCCATTACCTCGATAGCCTTGACCTTGTAGCCGTACTTCTCAAGCAGAGCCATAAGCTTATTCTTAAGCTCACCGTCCTCAAGGGGAGTGAACTTGTTTCCAAGGCGGCTGAAGATAGGGTAGAGGAAGGAGATGATCAGAGTTATCGCGAATACCGCGCCTGCAAAGAGAAGTATCAGCCAGTCGCCGACCGTCTTGTGCAGAAGCATCATAAGTCCGACGAGCGCGAGTGAGAGCACGAACTCAAGCAGAAGGGAGCGGATGCAGTCAAAGATAAAGGTCTTGACGGTCGAGCGGTTGAAGCCGTATTTCTGCTCGATGACCATAGTTGATATATATTTTTCTATAATATCAAGCACCGAGCCGACTACGACCGTTAGTATGACAACGCCGAAAAGCTCGCCACCCTTGGGGAAGAGAGAGGCAAACGCGGAATGCGCGTTCGTTGCGAGAAGCGCGACCATTACGGCTGTGGAAGCAAGGTCAGAGATTATGCTCAGCTTATTGTGCTCAGCGCTGTAGCGCTTCCACTTTTGGTAAGTCTCGGCGTCGTAAACGTCCGAGAGATTATCGGGCGTGGGATTGTTCGCGGAGCGAAGGCGCACTATATTAAGCACGACAGAGTACACGCACTTAAGCAGCACGCAAATAATAATTGCTATTTTGAAATTCATGTCGTTCTCCTTGAGAAATATGTAGTAGCGCGAGAGTTATTTAGCCGCTTTTGACTTTTTTCTCGGACATTCGTTGCAGTTGTAGGGGCAACCGCAGAGGATAGTCTTTTTCTCGGGAGGAACGGGAAGGCCAAAGAGCTTTGCAAGCGAGTCCATGACCTTGTTGCGCTTGGTAAATATTCTTACTCTGTGTCTTGAGGGCTCGTCGTCAATCAGATGACAATCGTCGCAGAGATCATCCTCGTCATCATCGACGGTCTTCTGAATTGCGATAGCCGCCTCGCCCTTGTCTGAGGGTGAGACGAACAGCTCGTTGTAGGTGGATGCCGCAAGGATTTCCTGAAGCTTTTCAATATCCTCTTCTGTGAAGACGTTGCCAAACTTCATAGCCTTGCGGATAAGCTGGATCTTGTATCTCTCCTCGGGCATATCGTAAACCATGGCGATAACCTCTTCGTTAGTGCCAATATCCTTAAGCGCATAGATCCTTGAACGGAGAGTTGCGCCCGACCATCTGCCGTGTCTTTCCATAAATTCGTTCCAGTTCATTTTTTATCTCCTTTTGGGATTGATTTATATTTTTTTGCCTTGCGCTGAGTTGCTGTTATTCAAAGCGAGTCTTGCCCCACCAGTCAGGGCAGAGAGCGCCGAGGGTGGTAGTGCTTTTCGTTTCTATATCAAGCAGTATCTCTATGCTCGGACTGTCCTTATCAAGCTGCATCATAAATTCTCTGCAGGCGCCGCAGGGCGAGCCGACCTTGCCGTTGCTCATTACCGCGACCACGCGCCTGATGCGGCTCTCGACGTGTGTCAGCATGCTCGCGATAGCAGTTCTTTCGGCGCACATTCCAAGAGAAGAGCAGGTATCTATGCAAACGCCTACGTAAATATTGCCCGACTCAGACTCTATTGCGGCGGCAACGCCGCCCGCTTCTATAAACGGAGAAACTACTCTTGGATCCTGCACCTCAAGCGCGGCTCTGTAAAGCTTATCCCATATATCCATTGCTGTACCTCCTGCTCGGTACCGGTACTCGCACGGTACTGTAGTATTTAATTTTATTATAACATATATTTTGATAATTTCAACAGTTTTTTGTCGTAAAAGAGCAAAAAATGCGGAAAATACGAGGCTTTTTAAAAAGTACGGATATCTTGGTACTTAAAAATACTTTTTGATACCATTGACAAGCTATGAATATTGTTGTATAATGTAGATGTAGTATTTTATACACTGTCATACTTACGGAGGTAGGCTTATGAAGGCTTTCAAGATCATATTAAAGATACTTCTTGCGCTTGTAGCAACACTTATTCTCGTTGCCGCTATTTACGTAGCATACGTCTTTATAAGCTATTATCGCATTGAAGACAATCTCTCCCTTGAGGTTGAAAACAGGGCGGAAGAGGACAGCGCTGTGCTGAATAAGGAATATACGATAGTCTCACAAAATCTCGGATTTGGAGCTTATACCGCGGACTTCACCTTCTTTATGGATGGTGGAAAGGAGTCGAGGGCGAGAAGCAAGGAAAGCGTGATAGATTGCATTGAGGCAGGAGCTGAGAAGGTAGACAGCTTTTCTCCCGATTTCATTCTGTTTCAAGAGGTGGATCTCGATTCAACGAGAAGCCACCACGTTGATCAGTACCTGATGCTTCAGGATATTTTTGAGGGGTACTCACACACCTCTGCGGTAAATTACGATTCACCCTATCTCTTTTATCCCTTTAACTCTCCCCACGGGGCGTCAAACAGCTCTATTGCGACCTTCAGCAATATAAATATGACCTCCTCGCTTCGCAGAAGCCTGCCGATAACCGACTCGGTCACAAAGCTGCTTGATCTTGACAGATGCTACAGCGTTACGAGAATACCGGTTGAAAATGGAAAGGAGCTGCTGCTCTACAACGTACATACCTCGGCATACGGAAGCGACGACAGCGTCAGAACGGCGCAGCTGACTATGCTTTTCGAGGATATGCAGAGCGAATACGAAAAGGGCAATTATATCGTTTGCGGCGGTGACTTCAACCACGATTTCACGGGAGACTCAAGCCTTACGCTTAACGGAAGTGAGACAGAATATGGCTGGGCTCAGCCTTTTCCCGACGATCTCGTTCCCGAGGGCTTTACAAAATGTGAAAACTATAAGGATGGAGAGATCCTTCCGTCCTGCAGAAACTGCGATATTCCTTACGAGGAAGGTAATTATACTATCATAGTCGACGGTTTTTTCGTTTCGGATAACGTTGAGTGCGTTGTCGTTGAAAATATCCAGACGGGCTTTGAGTATTCAGACCACAATCCCGTAGTGATGACATTCAAGTTGAAATAAAGACAAGCAGAGGAGAAAGATATGGCAAAATTATATTTCAAATACGGCGCGATGGGCTCATCAAAGACTGCTAACGCACTTATAACAAAGTTCAACTACGAGGAGAGAGGAATGAAGGTGTGGCTGATAAAGCCCTCTACCGATAACCGTGACGGAGCAGCCGCGGTGCGCTCGCGCATCGGACTTTCGGCTGATGCCTACGTCGTAACACCCGACGTTGATCTCTTTGCGGAATTCGCTAAAAGAACCGACTGCAACGTAATTATAGCCGACGAGTGTCAGTTCCTTAGCCCTGCGCAGATAGATCAGCTCAGACGTATAGTCGACGAGCTTGACGTTCCCGTGCTTTGCTTTGGTCTGAGGACAGACTTCCTTACTCACACCTTTGAAGGTAGCCACCGCCTTTTTGAGGTTGCAGACTCTATAACCGAGATAAAGACTATCTGCGAGTGCGGTAAGAAGGCTATAGTCAACGCGCGTATAGACGGCGAGGGCAGGGTACTTACCGAGGGCGGACAGATACTTATCGGCGGCAACGATTCTTACGTTGCTATGTGCCATAGCTGCTGGGTAAACGCTATCAAGGCTCAGAAAAAGAGCGAGGAAAAGTGATATGGATAAAAGCGGCGAGATAATGATAATAGGCGTAGCGGGTGGCACGGGAAGCGGAAAGACCACGCTTGCCGAGAATATCGCGAGCGCCTTTGGCAACAAGGTCGCCGTGATCACGCACGACAGCTATTACTGCGCGCAGAACGATAAGACCTACGAGGAGAGATGCAAGCAGAATTACGATCACCCCGATGCATTCGAGACAGATCTGCTTTGCGAGCATCTTGACGCTCTTGCGAGAGGTGAGGCGGTTGATATTCCCGTATACGATTACACGGTGCATAACCGCTCGGATAAGACTCAAAAAGTCGAGCCTCGCGCAGTTATCGTGCTTGAGGGTATTCTGATCTTCTCGGACAAGCGTCTGCGAGACAGAATGTCGCTCAAGATCTTCGTTGACACCGATGCCGACGAGCGCATTTTGCGCCGTATATTGCGCGATACCAAGGAGAGAGGCAGAAGCCTTGACTCTGTTGTAGATCAGTATCTGAGTACGGTAAAGCCGATGCACGACGCCTTTGTTGAGCCTTACAAGCGCTTTGCCGACGTTATCGTTCCCGGTGGCGGCTCAAACCCCGCGGCACTTGATATGATAATTACGAGAATAAATAAACAGCTTAGTGAAAAGTAATAAAAAAGAGCAAGCACAAGGGGAGATGTCCTTAGCGGAGAAATTATCTAACACACGGTAGGGGCGAACTGTGTTCGCCCGCGGGCGTTCACAGAACGCCCCTACGGATAGAAAAAATTGCTCTGCAGTAAACAAATAATTAACCCCGACAGATTTTCAAAAGTCTGTCGGGGTTAATTATATTCTGCTCGGCAAATTGGAATTTACCTATTTGTTTCTTCCGATATGTCAATGATTATTTTTTTACATTCTTTGCAGTAATAAGCATCTACTGATGCAGGAGCCAATAGAAAGTATTTTGCCAACACAATGCTATTGGGGCTCTTTGCCCATCTTGTGCCCCCTGTGCTTCTTTCGCCATCGGGTTTCCAAGATAAAAGATTATCGGCTTCAATTTGTCCTAATTTCATTTTTGCATTGCAATAAGGGCAATTCATACAATCACACTCCTTTGTCAAATTCTTATTTATCGTTCTGTTTATCTCAAGTTTCGCCTTTGTATTACAAAGGCATCGGGCAAAGCCCATACCCCTTGTAGGGCGGGGGTTTACTCCCGCCTTGTTGGCTTAGATCCTATGTTACGGCGGGAGCAAGCCCCCGCCCTACGATATCCCATTATAACACAAATCGGCAGAGAAAACAATATCTCTGCCGAAATTTTTGTGTCTGTCATTTCTCCGCTAAGAATGCAGAGAGAAGTGTGTTTGCTCTTTTTTATTTACAGCATCTTTTTCATCCAGACGTGGAGGGCGTTTTGCTCGTATTCGGGCTCTCCGCAGACTTCAAATCCGTTCTTTTCGTAGAAATCCTTTGCGGGATACTGCGAATGAAGCTTAAGGCAGGAAATTCCTCGCTCTTTGAGTGAATCGCACACCGCGCCGAGAAGCTCTGAGCCAAGTCCTTTGCCTCTGTGTGCCTTAAGCACCGCAAAGCGTCCGAGAATATAGCAATCACCGTCACCCTTAAAGGCGCGGCAGGTCGCTACGGGGAGCGTGCCAATATATCCGACGAAGTGAAGCGCGACAAGGTCGGTCTCGTCGGGCAGGTCAACAAATCCCTGCTCCTTGACGAAGACGGTCGTTCTTATCTGCATCGCCTCGTCCGGAAGAGAGGTGTAGATCTTTATCTCCATATCCAAGATCATTCAACGAACGCGAGAATATCTCTCACAACGTCGTCGTGAGTGAAGTCCTCAAGTATCTCGTGACGTGCGCCCTTGTATATCACGCACTTTACGGGAATGCCTTTCTTTTTAAGTCCTTTCTCAACCTCAAGAACACCCTTAGAGTAGTTACCTACGGGATCGTCCTCGCCCGACACGAGCAGTACGGGGAGAGAGGTGGGCATAGCCTTGTACCAGCGCCCGAGGTTGCAGTCTCTGTTCATTCTGACGAGATCCTTCATAGCGCTGACGGTAAAGAAAAATCCGCTGAGCTTGTCCTCGTGAAATGCCGATAGGCGCTCTTGGTTCGTGGAGAGCCAGCGCGAAGGATCGGTACCCTCAAAGCGCTCGGTGTAATTACCGAATGCGAGCTTCTGCACGAGGGGAGAAATATGATGACCGCCGCGAAACGCCTTGATCATCGATATTATCGCAATTCCGGGGGTGGCAAGCGGATTCTTGCCGCCTGTGCCCATAATAATCAGCTTGTCGGGATTTTTGTACTTTGCCGTGGCAAGTCTTACGATAAACGAGCCCATGCTGTGTCCCATAAGAACGTAAGGACCATTCACGCCCTTTTCGGCGGTATACTTGCTTATTACGGCATCGGCAAAGCGCTTGACGTCATCAATAAGAAGTTCGTAGCCCTTTTTATCGGCAATGTATCCGAATTCAGAAGGATCTGCCGCAGTTTTTCCGTGACCGAGATGATCGTATCCAAAGCATATCCAGCCCTCGTCTGCCATCTGCGACATAAAGCGCTCGTATCTGCCGATATGCTCGCACATTCCGTGCACTACCTGAAAATATCCGCGCGCCTCACCGTCAGGACAATAGACAACGCCCGTGAGAGTGTGCTTACCGTCAGATGAGGGGTGTGTAAAGGAATTTACCGTGTAGCTCATAATTACCTCCGAAAATCAGAAATTTCTGCAAGCGTTGACCGCTCTGTGCCAGCCTTCAAGAAGCCTTGCGCGAGTCTCTGCATCGATAGAGGGCTCGAATACGTCGGCGTCTGCGGCAAGTGCGCGAAGCTCGTCGCGGCTCTCAAAGAAGCCTACCGCAAGTCCTGCAAGGTACGCTGCACCCGTGGCGGTAGCCTCGGGATTTGCCGAGCGCACCACCGAGAGATCTGAGAAATCAGCCTGCATCTGCATAAGAAGCTTATTTGCAGAAGCGCCGCCGTCTACCTTAAGGCGAGATACGTCGCTTGAGTAGGGAAGTGAGCGCATATCCTCTCTCATCGCCGCGAGAACGTCCTCGGTCTGATAGCAGATAGACTCAAGCGCGGCTCTTATGATGTGGTTTGCGCCCGTTCCTCTCGTAAGCCCGAGTATGCTTCCGCGCGCGTGCATATCCCAATAGGGTGCGCCAAGGCCTGCAAATGCGGGAACGACGTAAACGCCGCCGTTGTCAGAAACCTTGCGCGCGAAATACTCGCTGTCCTTTGATTCGTTTATTACTCTAAGCTCGTCGCGAAGCCATTGCACCACGGCGCCACCAACGAAAACGCTGCCCTCAAGAGCGTATTCGATAGGCTTGCCCGCTTCTGTCGCAGCTATCGTGGTAAGCAGACCGTGCTTACTGCTGACGGCGTCGTTGCCCGTGTGAGTAAGCAGGAAGCAACCCGTACCGTAGGTGTTCTTGGCGCTTCCGCGCTCGAAGCAGCACTGTCCGAAGAGAGCTGCCTGCTGGTCACCTGCGATGCCCGATATAACTATCTCCGAGCCCATACACTCAAAGCTTCCGTAGATCTCGCTGCTGCTCTTTATTTCGGGGAGCATAGAGCGGGGAACTCCGAGAAGCGAGAGCATGCCCTCATCCCACTCGCCCGTGCGGATGTTGCAGAGCATAGTTCTTGATGCGTTAGTGCGGTCGGTAACGAAAGCTCTGCCGTCTGTCAGCTTCCAGAGAAGCCATGTATCAACAGTTCCGAACAGAAGCTCGCCTGCCTCGGCTCTCTCTCTTGCACCCTCGATATTGTCAAGTATCCATTTTAGCTTAGTTCCGCTGAAGTAGGGGTCGAGTCGCAAGCCCGTGGTCTTTCGTATATACTCGCTCTTGCCCTCTTTCTCAAGCTGCTCGCATATCTCTGCTGTGCGGCGGCATTGCCAGACGATAGCGTTACACACGGGCTTGCCCGTGCGCTTATCCCAAACGATAGTCGTCTCACGCTGATTGGTTATACCGAGCGCGGCGATCTCGTCGGTAGATATTCCGCTTTTGGCGATGCACTCAATAAGTGAGGCGTACTGATTTGCATAGATCTCCATAGGATCCTGCTCCACCCAGCCGGGTCTTGCGTATATCTGAGGGATCTCGTGCTGAGCCATAGCTACTATATTTGCCCTTTTGTCAAAGAGTATGGCGCGCGCGCTCGTCGTACCCTCGTCAAGCGCAAGAACGTATTTCTTTTTAGCTTCCATATACATGTCTCCTTTTTGGGTAAATAATCTTTACAAGAACATTATATCATAATATTTTCACTATTTCAATAGTGAGATTTATCAGCTGAAAAATAAATGAAAATATATTGCAATGAAAATAAAAAAATGTTATAATAAATTTAAGAAAATCATGTAACCTTTTGAGAAAAATTACGACATATAATATAGAGGCACAAGTACCCTCGCCTTTAGTAAACGAAAGGAGATAAAAATGTCTTTACTTAAGCTCAGGGATATCGGCAAGATATACGTTTCGGAGGGATCGGTAGCGGTCGGTCTTCGCGGCGTCAATCTTGATTTCGATATCGGTGAATTTATTGCCGTAACGGGCAAATCGGGAAGCGGTAAGACCACGCTTCTCAATATGATAAGCGGTATGGATACCTACGAGGAGGGAGAGCTCTATATAGAGGGCGAGCCCACCTCGCATTACGATCAGCTCGAGTGGGAGAACTATCGTAAGAAGTATATATCGTTTATCTTTCAGGAATACAACATAATCGACAGCTTCACGGTGCTTCAGAACGTTGAGCTTGCGCTTTCTTATATCGACTCTCCGAGTGAGAGGCGCGCAAGAGCGCTTGAGCTTATCGAGCGCGTAGGTCTTACAAAATTCAAGAACCACAAGGGCTCTAAGCTCTCGGGCGGACAGAAGCAGAGAACGGTCATCGCGCGTGCTCTCGCAAAGGACAGCCCAATAATTCTTGCCGACGAGCCTACGGGAAATCTTGACGCTAAGACCTCTGAGGAGATAATTGCGCTTCTTGCCGAGATATCCAAGGATAAGCTCGTTATCGTGGTAACTCACACGGTAGAGGAGCTCCAAAAGTATGCGACGAGAGAGATAAGAATATTTGACGGTACGGTTGAGCGAGACGAGACGCTTCGCAAGGCAGAAAAGAGATCGACGGTCGATATAAGCGAGAAGATCGCAAAGCCGCACAATATCAGGCGCGGAATTGAGCTTGGCTGGCAGAGATTTCGCTCTATGCCAAAGCTTTCGGTGTTTATGTGCGCTCTTATGGTGCTTGCAATACTCGGCACCTTCTTCTCAACTCTGCTGTTCTCGGTGGATCTTGAGACGTCGTATCCCATTTTCGTCCACAGAGACGGCAGACTCGTTATCACCCGTCAGGACGGCAGTCCGATAACCGACGATGAGCTTAAAGCTCTCGCAGAGGAGCTTGATGCAAAGGACTTCTGCCATTATGATTATCTTTACGATTCGTCCTTCGGCGTGAATGATATATCAGATACGGGCAACCACAGATTTGCACAGGTCTACGCCTACGTTGACGACGGAAGCGTGCGTGCGACTGTCGGACACGAGCCCGAGAACGAAAACGAGGTAATGCTCTCTCTTCCGATAGAGTGGCTCTTGGTGTACGGTACGTCGCTTGACGAAGAGGACACTATCAAGCTCGGCGGCAGGACCTACACTATTTCGGGAGTACACTACTATCTCGACAATACCAAGACGGGCAGGGCGATATTCAGCGAGGAAGGCTTTGAGGAGTGTATCGACTCTAACTTCATAAACGGCTATCAGTTCGGATTTATTTCTCTTACCCCGAGATTTGCTACCGACACCGCTCTTTTTGACTACGTGACGAATATCTATATAGACGATACGCTCGGAGAGAACGAATGTTACTTTACAAGCACCGACTACAGGACTATCGAGAACATCAAGGTCGCGGCAAGAAAGGAAAATATAGACACGGCCGCTCTTACCTTTGACTTTAATAAGAACAGCAAGACGGGTATGTCTCAAGGATTTAGCTATCCTTACGGTGACGCTAAGATCAACCTTGACAGATGCAAGGTTGTTACAAGCAGCAATGATACCCCTTACCTTGAGTACGATTACGGCTACAACGGCGGTATCGTCTACGAGGACGTTCTCATCGTCGATAAGTACGCTCCCAACGGCTCGGTAGATATTTATATCTCGCGTGATATAGCCGACGCTATGTTTGAAAACCTCAGAGAGCCCAACTATATGCAGGCATCTCTCTTCTTTGGCAGCGACTCGCGCGCAGAGAAGGCGGCAGAGGAGCTTCAGGACAAGGGCTATTTCACGATGCTCTCAAGCCATACCTACGAGAGAGGCGAGGACATCATACTCTCGCTCTTTATAAACATCTTTATGATAGGCTTCTGGCTCGTAACTCTTCTTTTCTTAGGACTCTTCCTCTACGTTTGCTCGGCAAGAGCGATAGTTGCCAAGAGAGGCGACATCGCGATACTTCGCTCAATGGGAATCGAGAATAAGGTCATCAAGATATCTATGTACGCGCAGACGGCAATAGCGATGATACCTTCATTCGTTGTGCTCTTCTTTACGGCTGTGTTGATCTACACGTCGCCGTGGCTCAACCCGATGTTCCCGTTTATGCACGCGCATCAGTACGCGCTGATACTTCTCGGAATGGTGCTTATAAATCTTTATATCTCGAGAAAGTATAACAAAAAGATGTTCAAGGAAAGCGTCCGCAAAACTTTGAAGGGAGGAGCTAAGGAATGATCAGGATAGATAAGCTTAACAAATATTACGGCAACCGAGGCGCAAATCAGGTGCACGCCGTAAACGACGTTTCTATTACTCTCCCCGATAGCGGCATGGTCGCTATCTTCGGTAAATCGGGTTGCGGAAAGACTACGCTTCTCAATATGGTGGGAGGTCTTGACAAGGCAAGCTCGGGTGAGGTGCTCATTGACGGTAAGAAGATCACCCCCGACTCCGACAGCGCGAGAAATCTCAAGGTCGGATATATATTCCAGAATTACAACCTCTCCGAGAGAATGAGCGTTTACGATAACGTTGCGGTCTCGCTCCGCCTTTGCGGTATGACGGACGAAGCCGAGATAGAGGAGAGAGTTCTCGCGGCGCTCCGAAGCGTTGATATGGAGAAATACCGCAAGCGTCTGCCGACGGCTCTCTCGGGCGGTCAGCAGCAGAGAGTTGCTATTGCAAGAGCAATAGTGAAGAACCCCTCGCTCATCCTTGCCGACGAGCCTACGGGCAACCTTGACGAGCAGAACACGGTCATGGTTATGGATCTTCTCAAGTCGCTCTCGCGCGACAGGCTCGTGCTTCTCGTCACTCACGAGGCGCATCTCGTTGACAGCTATTGCGACAAGGTGATCGGTCTCTCTGACGGAAAGATATTTGAGGAGAGAGAGAACAGCGTAACCGAGGGCTATATTGGCAAGAAGGCAAACGAGGTCTATCTTGGCGATATGGAGCGCGACGAGCTCTCGGACGGAGAGCTTACCTTTGAGTATTACGGCGACCGCGAGAACAAGCCGACAAAGCTTCGCATCATCTCCTCGGGCGGCGTGCTTTACGTCTCTGCCGATGACGACGTCAAGCTGAAGATAGTCGATAAGTCCTCCGAGCTTATAGTTCACGAGGGCAAGTATACCGAGAAGCCCAAGAGCGAGCCAAAGGAGCTTCCGTCTGAGCTCAAAGCTCCGATACCCGAGGGCAAGAGCGGACGGCTCTATAATTTCAAGGGCGCACTCAAGAGCGGATTTAACAGCAACTTTGCCAAGAAGCGCAAGAGAAAGATACTTCTTATACTCACTATGATGTGCTTTGCGGCGATAATCGTATTCGTCGTAGGTCTTTTCGGTGCGGCGATATATAACTTCTCGACGGTTGAGCAGTATTTCAACTCAAACGTAGTAGGCGTTGACGCCAACGATATGAGCAACGAAGAGGCAAGGGAAGTAGTGAGCAGGGGAGACGCCGAGCTTTTCGTGATCAGCGGAAGCTTCAGCGAATATCGTCCCAACGTTCACGATTATCTCAATTTCTCGTTTGGTAGCTACGATACCGCATCCTACGGCATCCGCTACGATAATGCGGGAAGTGAGAACGTGCAGGCTCTTCCGATCTCTCTGCTTGAGGGCAGAAGACTGCTTGCAGGCAGTGACGAGATCAAGGCTGAAAACGAGATCATTATCACCGCTGCGGTTGCAGACACCATAATAAAGGCGATGGGCAATTCCAACGTAAAGGAATACGAGGATCTTATCCACGCAAACGTCTCGCGCGGCGGCAGATACGGTTACTATTACGACGGTATGGATATGATATCCCCCGGCGGCAGAGCGCAGAACAGTAAGCTCAAGGTCGTTGGCGTAGTGTCGGGCTCTGACGAGGAGGCTTTCTACCACGAGTACACCTATTTGCAGAAGACTCTTACCGATCTTTACGGCGTAAACGCGGGATATTTCTCGGATCTTGAGCATTCGGGCTTTGACCTTCCCGCGCTTGAGAACGGAAGCGTGTACACCCTTGAGGGCTACTACACCTACGGCGGCTATGAAAAGACGGTCATTGGCGGTGAAAGCTACAGAGTTGCCGACACTTACGAGGTCACCGTGACAGATGAGATGTTAAGTCAGCACTGCAAAGATTACTACGGCTACGATCTTACCGAGGGCGTTGAAGCGTATCTCAGATATTACTACGGCCTTAACAGCTTTGAGGACTGGGCGGCAACTTACTACGGCAAGGAGGGGCTCAGCAAGGAAGAAGCGAAGAACCTTCTTGACTCGGAGTATCAGTCGTTTATGGAAAGAGCCAAGGTAGAGTGCCTTATGCGCGAGGGAAACAACGTTCCTAAGGTAATAATGACGCTTGAGGATATGAAGCGAGTGGCTACCTCCTACTCGATCGGCAAAGACTCCGAGGGACTTACCTCGGGCATCTATCAGGGCGGAACCTACGTCTTTTATTCAAAGGATGCGAAGGCGCTCGGCGAGAGCATGATCGAGAAATACGGCGAGGATAACGTGATCACACCCAAGTCCTCTCGCGACTATTTGCGCGCAGAGTATTACGGCACCTTCGTATCTCTCACGGTAGTTCTTATAGTCGTCAGCGCGATAATGTCGCTCTGTCTCTACTTCATCATGCGCTCGTCTCTTATGGGGGACATCAAGGAGGTCGGAATCAGCCGCGCTATCGGCGTAAGCAAGAGAAATCTCTCCTACAGATATCTTATTGAGACGCTGATGCTCTTTATTATGACTATCTTCGTAGGATTCCTGCTCTCAAGTATACTGATGGGACTTCTCACGAGCCTTATATCGACTATGGGTATGCTGGTCTACTACCCGTGGTGGCTCGGAATAATCACGCTTATAGGAATAATCATCATCACCGTGATATGCGGACAGATGCCTATACGCTCGCTTCTTCGCCGTTCACCCGCGGAGATACTTGCAAAATACGATATCTAACAGAGGAATTTTAAAATGGTGCTTCAGAAAGGACGCCCTGCGGACACCGCAGGGCGACTTGAAAAGGAAATACGCTCGTACGATCTGCTTGATTCTCTTGGAATAGAGTACGACAGGATCGACCACGAGCCTGCAATGACTATGGAGGTATGCGAGGAGATAGACAGAGTGCTTGGCGCTACTATCTGCAAAAATCTCTTTCTTTGCAACAGACAAGAGACCGACTTTTATCTGTTGATGATGCCGGGCGACAAGCCTTTCAAGACGAAAGACCTGTCATCCCAGATAGGCTCGTCTCGACTTTCGTTCGGCAGTCCTGAGTATATGGAGCAGCTCGTTGATATAACCCCCGGCTCGCTCAGTATTCTCGGACTTATGAACGACAAGGAGGGCAGGGTGCGCCTGCTTATCGACAAGGACGTGCTCTCGGGCGAGTATATCGGCTGTCATCCGTGTATAAACACCTCGAGCCTCAGAATTAAGACCTCGGATATGGTCGAGAAGCTTATCCCCGCGCTCCGCCACACGCCCACGCTCGTGGAGCTTTAAAATTTTAAAAAAGTTTTATAAAACGTGTAACCTTTCAAGAAAAATTACGACATATATAGTGAAGGCACAAATGCCCTATTTGTCATCGAAAGGAGAACAAAATGAAGAAAATAACTCTTTCATTGATAAGCGCGCTTCTTCTTTGCGCTATCGCAATAAGCTTTTTTGGATGTAACTCGATGGAAGCTACAGACTTGATGGAGGGAATAACTCCGAACGAGACGCCGCAAAAGCCCTCTCCTAAGCCTCCTACGGCATCAGGAGATCCTACCGACAAGCCTCCCGTCTTCGACGAGCCTACTACTTTGAAGGCTGCCGATAATGCCGCCGCTACAGATTTTGCGCTTCGTCTCTTTAGGGCGAGCAACGAAAAAGGCAAAAACACACTCATCTCGCCCCTCTCGGTGCTTTGCGCACTCTCTATGACCGCAAACGGTGCTAAGGGAGAGACGAGAGAGCAGATGGAAGCTACTCTCGGAATGCCTATAGAGGAGCTTAATCTTTATATCTCCAACTATATGAATAGCCTCCCTAATACTGAAAAGTACAAGCTTCATCTGGCTAACTCTATCTGGTTTACAGATGACGAGCGCTTTACGGTAAATGAAGACTTCTTGCAGATTAATGCCGATTATTACGGCGCAGGTGCGTACAAGGCTCCGTTTGATGACTCCACGCTTGAGGATATCAATAATTGGGTGAAGAAAGAGACCGACGGAATGATCCCCAAGGTGCTTGACGAGATACCGCCCGAGGCAGTTATGTATCTTGTTAACGCGCTTGCTTTTGAGGCTGAGTGGGCGGAGATCTACAATGAATACGCTGTTAGCGACGGCACTTTTACTAAAGAAGACGGCACGAAGCAGAGCGTTGAATTTATGTACAGCGACGAAAGCACATACCTTGAGGACGATAAGGCTATCGGCTTTAAGAAGTACTACAAGGATAGGAAATATGCCTTTGTGGCTCTGCTGCCCAACGAGGGTGTCAGCGTTGACGAGTATATCGCCTCTCTTGACGGCGAGTCGCTGAACGCGCTTCTCAGTAACGCTAAGAATACCTCTGTATCCGCAAAAATGCCGAAGTTTGAGACGGGATATGACGTAGAAATGTCAAAGGTGCTTCAATCTATGGGTATGATCGACGCGTTTGACGGAAATAAGGCAGATTTTTCTGGTATTGGTACTTCAAGTGCGGGAAATCTTAGGATAAATCGCGTAATACACAAGACCTTTCTATCGGTTGCCGAGAAGGGAACAAAGGCAGGTGCGTCAACTGTAGTTGAGGTTACGGATGAGTCTGCTCCTATGGAAGTAAAGCGCGTATTCCTCGACAGACCTTTTGTGTATATGCTCGTTGACTGCGAGAACAATCTTCCGTTCTTTATAGGAACGATGATGGACATTGAGAAATAAGTCGAACGTAAGGCTTTGAGGGAGAAGAAAATGAAAAACAAAAAATTTTATCTTAGCATATCTGCCTTGTTGCTTCTGTGCGCGATGCTGTTTAATATCGTTTCCTGCACTAAAGTCAAGGCTGCCGATCTTATGGAGGGAGTGACTCCGAGAGAGGTAGAAGTGCGCGAGGAGCTTAGCGAGGATAATGCCGCCGTTACAGATTTCGCGCTTCGTCTTTTTAAGGCGACTAATGCCGGTGGCAAAAACACGCTTATCTCGCCCCTCTCGGTGCTTTGCGCCCTCGCAATGACGACTAACGGCGCTAAGGGAGAGACGAGAGAGCAGATGGAAGCAACGCTCGGAATGAGCGCCGAGGAGCTCAATCTCTATCTTTACTCGTATATGAACTCCTTGCCGACGGGTGAGAAGTATAAGCTTAGTCTTGCAAACTCGATCTGGTTCAGAGATGACGAGAGATTTACGGTAAACGAGGATTTCCTGCAGACCAACGCCGATTATTACGGCGCGGGTGCATACAAAGCGCCCTTTGATAAATCTACCAAGAAGGACATCAATAATTGGGTAAAGGAAAATACCGACGGAATGATCCCCGAGGTGCTTGACGAGATACCGCCTGAGGCAGTTATGTATCTCGTTAACGCGCTTGCATTTGAAGCCGAGTGGTCTGATATATATAAAAAGACTCAGGTGCGCGACGGCACTTTTACTAAAGAGGACGGCACTAAGCAGAGCGCTGAGTTTATGTATAGCGAAGAGCACCGTTATCTTGAGGACGAAAAGGCTACGGGATTTATGAAGTATTACAGAGGAAGCAAATACGCCTTCGTAGCGCTTCTTCCCAACGAGGGTGTAACCGTCAAGGAGTATTTGAATTCGATAGACGGAGAGGCTCTTAGCGCTCTCTTGTCAGCACCGAAGGGGAATTCAGTACAGGCTGCAATACCGAAGTTTGAGACCGAGTACAGCACCGAGATGTCTGAAATACTCAAGTCTATGGGAATGCCGCTCGCTTTTGATGAGGACAATGCAGATTTCTCGGGTCTTGGCAGATCAAGCGCGGGAAATATATACATCAGCCGCGTGATACACAAGACCTTTATCTCGGTAGCCGAGAAGGGAACGAAGGCAGGCGCGGTGACTGCTATTGAAATGGATGGTAAAGGCGCGAGCGACCCCGACGAGACCAAGAGAGTATATCTCGACAGACCATTCGTTTATATGCTCGTTGACTGCGAGAACAACATTCCGTTCTTTATAGGAACGATGATGGATATTGAAAAGTAAACTTAATGGAAAAGAAAAAACGGCTGAGAGATCAGCCGTTTTTTCTATGCGTAACTTATTTGCTTATGGGGGTGAGGACTTCGTTGTCCACGGTAATAGTGGGGGCGTCCTTTTCAAAGCGAAGGAGCGCCGCCGAGTCACCGAGGCGGAAGACCTGCTCGGTGCCCTTTAGAGAGAAGGGCTTCTCGCTTATGTCAAACTCGGTTCCGTCTATAGTTACTATCGCCTTGCCGCTAAGATACGAGCAGGTAAGCGAGATAGTGTGAGTGAGCGTGTTGCCCGTCTCCTTGCCCGTTTCCATATCGGTCTCGGGCTCGCTGTATTCCCAGGTGTATTTTTTAGCCATACTGTTCTCCTCAATAAAGATAAGGTATTACGATATGTCCCGAGCAGTCAAAAACCACGTCGCGCGATTTGATAGCCGAGGCAATATCGTAGGAGTCCTTCATTTTCTCCTTGGTTCTCATAAGCGCGAGAGCCTGATGACCTGCGTGATGGAAGTCGGTACCTGCAGTTACGAGCTTTCCGCAGAGCTTTGCGTATCTCGCACCGATTCCAACTCGCGAGTTGTGTCCGGGGTGAAGATTGAAGCTCTCGATGCCGTCTATAGAATCCTCGGGCGCAAGAACGATGTTCTTCCTGAACGGATGCGCCTGAATGATGACGTTGCGCTCGTTCTTGACCTCTTTGTAGAAGTTCTCAATCCCGTAAGGGATAAGCTCGATAAAGTGAGGAATATCCTCGGGGGATACGCCGTAAACGAGATAGTCGTTAGAGTTTTCGGTAAAGCGCATCTCAACGCCGAGAATCACGTTGAGCTTTCCCTCTGCCGCTTCGAGCGCCTTGTAGTAGTCGCTAAGATAGTGCTCAACTCCCTCGTCGCAGTTGTGGGGCGAGAGGTGATTGGTAAGCACGAGCGAGTCAACGCCTGCCTCGGCGTACACCTTAACTACCTCCTCGGCAGAGAAGTCTCCGCAGGAGCTTACGGGGAAGGAGTGCGCGTGAAGCTCGGTCTTATAAGGATAATCGGTTAAGATCTTAGAAAAATCCATCTTTGCCTCGTTATATTCTTGCAACTCCCGTGCGCTTTGCCGCTTCCTTTACAGCCTCTGCAACAACGCTTGCAACTCTCTTGTCAAGCGCGGGAGCGATGATGTTCTCTTCGTTAAGCTCCTCGTCAGAGATGAGAGAAGCGAGTGCGAGAGAGGTTGCGACCTTCATTTCCTCGTTGATGCAGGTAGCTCTGCAATCAAGCGCGCCGCGGAAGATTCCGGGGAATGCGAGAACGTTGTTGATCTGGTTGGGGAAGTCAGAGCGTCCCGTTCCGACGATGCGCGCGCCTGCCTTCTTAGCGAGGTCGGGCATGATCTCGGGGGTGGGGTTAGCCATCGGGAAAACGATAGCGTCGGTAGCCATTGAAGCAACCATTTCCTCGCTTACGACACCGGGTGCGGAAACGCCGATAAACACGTCAGCGCCGCGCATAGCGTCGGCAAGAGTGCCGTGCATGAGCGAGTGGTTTGTGAGCATAGCGATGTCCTTGTGAGCGGAATTAAGGCTCTCGTCGTCGCGGCTGATGATGCCGAAGCGGTCAACCATAACGAGATCAGTAACACCCATATTGAGCAGATGCTTACCGATAGCGCAGCCTGCAGAGCCCGCGCCGTTGATAACTACTCTTACCTTGCCGATGTCCTTCTTTACTATCTTGAGCGCGTTGAGCATAGCCGCCGCAACTACGATAGCAGTACCGTGCTGGTCGTCGTGGAACACGGGAATGTCGCAGATCTCCTTAAGCTTCTTTTCTATTTCAAAGCATCTGGGAGCGGCAATGTCCTCAAGATTGATACCGCCAAAGCTGCCCGAGATGAGATAGACGGTGCGAACTATCTCGTCAACGTCCTTGGAGCGAACGCAGATGGGGAATGCGTCAACGTCAGCAAATGACTTAAAGAGCGCGCACTTGCCCTCCATAACCGGCATACCTGCCTCAGGGCCTATATCTCCAAGACCGAGCACAGCAGTACCGTCGGTAACTACTGCAACGAGGTTGTTTCTTCTTGTAAGCTCGTAGGACTTGTTTACGTCCTTCTGTATTTCAAGGCAGGGCTCTGCAACACCGGGGGTGTATGCAAGAGAGAGGTCCTGTCTGCTTTCAATAGGGCAGCGTGCGATGACCTCGATCTTTCCGTTCCATTCGTAATGCTTCTTAAGTGATTCTTGTCTGATGTCCATTTTTGTTCTCCTTATATATTACAAATAAATTTAAACCATTTTTTCGGGGCGGACGATAGCGTCAAACTCCTCGGGAGTGAGAAGTCCGAGCTTTTCTGCCGCTTCCTTGAGCGTGATGCCCTCGGAATATGCGAGCTTTGCTATCTTAGCGGCGTTCTCGTAGCCGATGTGGGTGTTGAGCGCGGTCACGAGCATAAGCGAGCTTGAAAGATAGCTTTGCATTCTGTCCGTATTTGCCTTTATTCCTGCAACGCAGTTGGCTCTGAAGGAGCGCATTGCATCCGCGAGCAGACGGCAGGATTGCAGGAAATTGTAAGCGCAGACCGGCATATAAACGTTAAGCTCGAAGTTGCCCTGAGATGCGGCAAGACCGACGGCAACGTCGTTTGCCATTACCTGAAGACAAACCATAGTCATCGCCTCGCATTGCGTGGGATTGACCTTGCCGGGCATTATAGACGAGCCGGGCTCGTTTTCGGGAATAGTTATCTCTCCAAGACCGCAGCGAGGGCCCGAGGCGAGCCATCTGACGTCGTTGGCTATCTTCATAAGGTCAGCGGCGAGCGCCTTGAGCGCGCCGTGTACGAACACGAGCTCGTCCTTTGAGGAGAGCGCGTGATATTTGTTTTCTGCGCTGAGGAAGGGAATATGCGTAAGCGCGGATACCTTCGTCGCCACGAGCGTATCAAAACCGCGAGGGGCGTTGAGTCCGCTGCCTACTGCCGTACCGCCAAGCGCGATAGAGCTTAAGGTTTCCTTAGCGTAATTGAGCATTTGCAGATCTTTTTCAAGCGAGGAGCGCCAACCCGATATTTCAGCCGAGAAGCGAATGGGCGTTGCATCCTGAAGATGAGTTCTGCCGCATTTGATCACTCCCTCGTTCTCTTCTTCAAGGCGACGAAGCTCGCCGATAAGCTCGGAGAGCGCGGGGATCAGAGCGTTTTCTATAGAAACAAGTGCTGAGACGTGCATTGCGGAGGGGAAGACGTCGTTTGAGGACTGCGACATATTTACGTCGTCGTTGGGGTGAAGAAGCTTCTTGCCCGCCTCTCTGTTGGCGTAATTCGCTATCACCTCGTTGACGTTCATATTTGTCTGAGTTCCCGAGCCCGTCTGCCATACTACGAGCGGAAAGTGATCGTCAAGCTCGCCCGAGATTATTTTCTCGCAGGCAGATCGGATTGCAGAGAGCTTTTCGGCAGTCATTCTTTCGGGGCAAAGCTCGGCGTTAGCCTCGGCAGAGGCGAGCTTGAGCAGGGCAAGCGAGCGGATGATTTCGATCGGCATCAGCTCAAGTCCTGCGCCGATGCGGAAGTTATCAAAGCTGCGCTGAGTCTGAGCGCCCCAAAGGCGATCCTCGCGCACCTCAACGTCTCCCATAGAGTCGTGTTCAATTCTGTATTTCATAAATATCGCACCTCTTTTTTATCAAAAAATCCTCGCTTAGCGTAGGCGTAATGTCACCTTTTTTGCGGCAGACCGAAATATACGCGCGCGCGTCGCCAACGTTTAACGAAAAGAGAGAAAAGCCATAGCTCTCATCAAGCTTGTCCGCGCGGCAGATAGCCGCAAGTCCCTCGCCCGTTATCTTCGCGAGTGCCTCTTTTTTCGTCCAGAGGGCGAAGAAATCATCAAGGGGAGAGTTGCTCTCGGATAAAACTTTATGCTCGTCAGGGGCAAAAAAACGCCGCGAGAGCGAGAGAATATCCCGACGCTCGTCAATAAATTCAATATCTATGCCAACGGGTGTGTCCGATAGTGCCACCGCGACTATGTCTTTAGCATGTGAGATGCTGAAGAATAGCTCTTGCGAGGAAAAATACGGCTTTCCCCCAGAAGTGCGGCAGATAGAAAGATCGTTCTGCGCTTCTTCCGACACAGTCAAAAGCTCGTGAAGGCAGAGAAGAGCAGAGAGCGAGCTGTTTTTGTATTCTTGATTTTTTATTTCAGAAAGGCGGAGCTTCTCGCCCTCACCAAAGGGAAGAGAAGATATGAGCGCGTCCGCGTCATCAAAAAAACAGGGTGATGGCGCGAGAATTATTTTGCAAAAATTCTTTTTTTGAGCCATTTTCTCACCTCGCCTTTCTTTCCGCATATATTATACTACATTTCTTTAAAAAATTCAATACGTTTGAGGCAAAAGAGAGCAGAGAAAGGGGAATTTTTATAAGTTTAATTCTGCTTGGAATTCAATATTTCAGCCGCCTGTTTTTTTGCGATCGGCAGGTATTTTTTATAATATTCGCCGTCGGTCTCCTGATATTTATTCCCGACGAACACCCATTCGCAGTATTCATAGAATAAAAAGTATTCTAAGGTATGCAACCACTCTTGATAAAGAACGCCTTTTTCCTTTAGCAAATTCTCATAATAGTAATCTATCGCAAAAGCTTTATCAGCATCTGTCATATAAAAGAGAGCGTTCTCATCCTCTTGTGTATGCGCTATAAGTCGCGCAAAGGGCGTTGGGTAGGGCAGCATTCCGCACGTCTCCCAATCGATTAAGTAAGCGTTTTGCTCGGCAACAATAATATTGAAAGGGAGCAGATCGTCGTGGCAAAGCGCTTTAGGTGTAGATCGATATAGCTCCAAAAATTTCTCGTAGGCTTCTTCAAGTAAGGGGTCTCCAAGATATTTTCCGCGATTTTTGCGATTGGCGAGGCTTTTCTCAAAGGAATTCTCGAGTCCGTCGATCTCCTGCATCCCCCACGTTTCTTTCTGCATAGCTATCAAAGAATCCAACGCAAGCGTCAGCTTCTTGCGGTCGCTATGGCAGAGATCCTCACCATCAACGTATTCCATAAGAAGATAGGTCTTTTCATTTGCCGTTACAGTCTGATATATCTTAGGAACACTATTCTTGCATACACCCGAAATAGCCGCATAAATATACCTTTCGTCGCCCTTGGCTTCTTTAAGGATATATATTTCGTCACGCGTATCTATTCTCCAAACTTGATACAGCTCGTTATCTTCCTCGTGCTTTAACTGTGTTATCGTTGCATCAAGGGGTATAGAGACGGCATTGATCTGTTCTAATATTTTCTGTAATTCCATTTTTATCACCATACCAATTTTCTTTTGATTGATTATACCATAAAATCAGCGCTTTTTCAAGGCTTTTTGAGATTCGCGGTAGTATATGTGTGGGAGGAAATAATCCTCCCGTTGTTTATAAAAATATCATTGTATTTTGCGCGGACGACCGGTGGTCGCCCCTACAGACGTTGTGTGGTGTTATCTTTCTTGATTGTAGGGGACGACGTAGCGTAGCGACGCGAGCGTAATGAAAAGCAACGCAACGCGTTGCGGGAACGTGAGCGCGACCGAGCCGCAGCGAGAC
>JAFVRA010000073.1 GCA_017504545.1 Clostridia bacterium
AAAGGTTTCATTGCGTATTACGCGGGCAGTCGGGGGTCTCGCTGCGGCTCGGTAGCGCTCATGTTCTGACAACACACCGTGTTGTCATTCATTACGCTCGCGTCGCTACGCTACGCCTGTCCCTACAGGTTTTGGTGAAAATTTTGATATTTTGATTGTAGGGGAGGATATTATCCTCCCGTCGTTTATGAAGAATTTATTGCATTTTGCGCGGACGACCGCTGGTCGCCCCTACAGGTTTGTGCGGTATTTGCCGTTTTGCTTGTAGGGGCGATTCACGAATCGCCCTTTTTTTGTTTATTCTCGGACGACCGCTTGGCAAGCCGCAAGTTTTCTTCAAAAACATTGTGGTTACCCCTACAGGTTCAATTCTTGCCTTAATATTTGCCTATAGGTAAATATTCAATATGCTTATTAAAATAAAAAGGGCGGATATAAAATCCGCCCTTTTGGGTTTGATAGTTATTAATTTGACTGAATATCAGAGAGTTCCGAAGAGTCTGTCGCCTGCGTCGCCAAGGCCGGGTACGATGTATCCGCGCTCGTTGAGGCGCTCGTCCATATGTGCGCAGTAGATATCGACATCAGGGTGAGCTTCCTGAAGTGCCTTCATTCCCTCGGGAGCGGCGATCATGCACATAAACTTGATCTTCTTGCCGCCGTGTGCCTTGATAAAGTTGATAGCCGCAACCGCAGAGCCGCCTGTTGCGAGCATAGGATCAAGCACGATTATCTGTCTCTCGTCGATCCTGGGCGGGAGCTTGCAGTAATACTCGTGGGGCTCAAGGGTGGTCTCGTCGCGGTAAAGACCGATGTGTCCTACAGCGGCGTTGGGAACCATATTGAGAAGACCGTTTACCATACCGAGACCTGCGCGCAGTATCGGGACTACTGCGATCGCGTCGCCTGCGAGCATATTGCACTTGGTAGCTGTGATAGGCGTTTCGACCTCAACCTCGGTCAGAGGAAGGTCGCGGAGCGCCTCGTAGCACATAAACATAGTGATCTCGTCAACGAGCTCGCGGAATTCCTTTCTGGTGGTATCCTTGGAGCGAAGGATCGCTATTTTATGCTGAATAAGGGGATGATCAAAAACTGTTACGTTACCCATTGTTTTTCCTTTCTGTCAGTCGGTTTCCTTTGCGTTCTTGAGCATAAGGTTTGCAAGAATACCGAGAATAAGAGCGCAAGCGGTGGTGGTGATGGTGACCTGACCGAATGTCAGCACGAGTCCGCCAACGCCTGTAATAAGAATTACCGAAACGGTGAAGAGATTCTTGTTCTGGGAGAGGTCTACCTTCTGTACCATCTTAAGTCCCGAAACTGCGATGAAGCCGTAGAGAGCTACGCAGATACCGCCCATTACGCAAGAGGGGATCGAGTTAACGAAGGCAACGAAGGGAGCGAGGAAGGAGATGAGGATCGCGCCGATCGCGGTGTAGATGATGGTCCATACCGACGCGTTGCCGCTGATAGCTACACAACCGACAGACTCGCCGTAGGTGGTGTTGGGACATCCGCCAAAGAATGCGCCCGCGATAGAGCCGATACCGTCGCCAAGAAGTGTGTTGGAGAGGCCGGGTTCCTCGAGGAGATCCTTCTCGATGATAGTGGAGAGGTTCTTATGGTCAGCGATATGCTCAGCGAAAACAACGAATGCAACGGGAGCGTACGCGATGACTACTGTAGCAAGGTAGGAAAGATTAAAATCCTTAAAGCCGCCGAGAGCGTTCACGAAGGTGAACTTATGAGGCTCGACGTCAAGGAATGTGTGGAGACCGATGCCGCCTTCCCAGAGAGAAGTGATGTTTTCAAAATTGATAACCATAAGAGCAGGATCGTCGAAGAGGATGCCCATTACGGTATATATCGCAGCCATTGCATATCCTGCGAGGACACCGATAATGAAGGGGATAAGGCGGATCTTCTTGTTGCCGTATGCGGATGCGATCATAGTGACTGCGAGGGTAACGAGAGCGCAGATAAGACAAACGTAGGGAGAAGCAGTTCCCGTGCCGCTCTTGGTCATATCGCCAACGGCGTTCTTAGCGAGAGAAAGACCGATGATGGTGACCGTGGGGCCGATAACGACGGTAGGCATGATCTTGTTTATCCACGCGACGCCGCAAAGCTTAACGATAAGAGCAATGATAACGTAAACGAGGCCTGCAACAGCAGCGCCGATAACGAGACCAAGGTAGCCAAGTCCTATTGTAGCCGCACCTGCGAAGGCAGCGGTCATAGAGCCGATGAATGCAAATGAGGAGCCAAGGAAAACGGGGCTCTTTCTGCGTGTGAACAGGAGATAAACGAGAGTACCAACGCCTGCGCCAAAGAGAGCGGCAGCCGAGGACATAGCAGGGGACTCCATACCTGCATCGATCATGTTGGAATTGATGATAACAGGAACCACCAGAGTTGCCGCCATAATAGCAAGGAGCTGCTGAATGGCGAAGACTACGGTGTTCCAATAGCCCATTTGCTTGGGCTTTGCGTCTACGTTGTAAACAAGCTTCATAGATAAACCTCCGCAATTAAATTATTGTTGCAAAGAGTGTGCCTTATTCTCTGATAGGTATAAAAAATCTGACGGACGAAAAAACGCCGCGTCAGGAAAAGAAGAGATAGAGATAGGAAGGGATAGTATGGGCAGGAAAGCATTCACTTGCTTTAAGAAAAGCCCGTTCCTTCATAGCAGTACCCTCCGAAGATTTTATACCGAGGAGAGAGAAGTCTTACTCTTCACGCTCTTAATAGATATTTTACCACACCGTACCTGCTATGTCAAGGTGTAAAATTCAACAAAATACGACCCTCTCTATTGGTTACTTTGTCAAATAATAGTAATAGCGAAAATTTATGCGAAATAAAATATTTTTCTTCCCTTTTTGCGCTTGATGTGTTATAATAGATATGAAGAAAATAAAAGAAGGAATTTGAAGGTATATTTATGTTTGAAAAGATAATCGCGCTCATAGAAAAATACGATAAGATCATAATACACCGCCATCAGAAGCCTGACGGCGACGCGCTCGGAAGTCAGCTTGGACTTCTCGGCATAATCCGCGACAGCTACCCCGAAAAGCAGGTATATGCGGTTGGCGATATGACTCCCCGATACGCCTTTATGGCGTCTGCTCCCATGGACGAGATCGACGACTCGACCTACGAGGGCGCACTCGCTATCATACTCGACACCTCGGCTAAGGAGCTTATCAGCGACTCGAGATACACTATGGCAGAGGCAACGGCGCGCCTTGACCACCATCTCTTCGTAGAGAAGATAGCAGACGAGGAGGTTACAGACTCGTCCTTTGAGAGCTGCTGCGGTCTCGTGGCGGCTATGGCTATGGAGGCAGGGCTCTCTGTCTCTGCGGCATCCGCAAAGGCGCTCTATACGGGTATGATAACCGACTCGGGACGCTTCCGCTACAGCTCCACCACGGCAAATACGTTCAGAGTTGCCGCATTCCTTATTGATAAGGGCTTTGATACGGCTGATATTTACAGAAATCTCTACTCCGACGAGCTCTTCTTTATCCAGCTCCGCGCAAAGTTCGTGCTTCGCATAAACGTCACTCCCGACAGAGTGGGATATATCTACACCACTAAAGAAGAGGCGGCTGAGTACGGTGCTGACAGCTTCACGCTCTCGCGCGGAATGGTAAACGTGATGTCCGAGGTCAAGGGCATCGACAGTTGGGTAAACTTTACAGAGACCGAGAGCGGCGTGCTCTGCGAGATACGCTCGTCGCTCTACAACATCAACCCCATCGCAGTAAAATACGGCGGCGGCGGACATCAGATGGCGAGCGGTGCTACGCTTAAGGACAGAGAAGAGGCGATGAGTCTGCTTGAGGATCTCAACGCGCTCGGAAGAGAGGGAGGCAGAGTATGAAAAACTACGAGCTTATGAAATCAATAATTGAGAAGATAAAGAGCTATCAGAGGATCATCATCTTCCGCCACTACCGCCCCGACGGTGACGCGGTAGGCTCAACCAAGGGCTTGCAGAGAATTCTTCAGCTCAGCTTTCCCGAGAAGGAGATATATCTCCAGAACAGCGATTACTGCGATTATATGGCGTTCTTAGGCAAGGAGGACGAGCCTATAGACGAGTCTCTCTACGAGAGCGCGCTCGGAATAGTAGTCGATACGGGTACTGCCGACAGAGCCTCCAACAAGAAATTCTCGCTCTGTCGTGAGATCATAAAGATAGACCACCACATCGACATCAAGCCCTACGGAGACATCTCTTGGGTAGAGGAGGAGAGATCGTCCTCTTGCGAGATGATAGCTAAATTCTACGAAGCCTTCAGAGACGAGCTCGTTCTTGATAAAGAGGGCGCGACCTATATCTATACGGGTATGGTTACCGACTCGGGACGCTTCCGCTACCGCTCGGTATCGGGAGACACGCTGAGACTTGCGGGTATGCTGCTTGATTTCGGTATAGACACCGACAGACTTTACGCAAATCTCTACCTTGACGAGTATAACGCGCTCAAGTTCAAAGCCTACGTCTATAACAATATGAAGATGACCGACAACGGCGTGGTGTATATCTACGTTGACAGAAGGATGCAGAAGCGCTTTGGGCTTACGAGCGAGCAGGCGAGCAACGTCATCTCCTCGCTTGATTCTATCAGAGGCAGCCTTATCTGGCTTGCATTTATTGACGGAAAGAAGGGCGACGATGCTATCAGAGTAAGACTGCGCTCGAGATTCGTTACCGTCAACACGCTTGCAGAGAAGTACAGCGGCGGCGGACACGATTGCGCCGCAGGTGCTACCGTTTACTCCAAAAAGGAGATGAAGGCGCTTATTGCCGAGGCTGACGCGCGCCTTGCGAAATACAAGAGCGAGAACGAGGGTTGGCTATGAGGATACTTGTGACCAACGACGACGGTATCAGAGCTGAGAGCCTTGAGGCTGTGGTGCGATGGGCAAAGAGATGGGGCGAGGTCGAGATAATCGCGCCTAAATACGAGCAGAGCGGCAAGAGCCACTCTATCGAGCTTCACAAGCCCTTTGAGGTGCTGAGCGTCGAGCGAGAGGACGGAATAGTCGCGTATAGCGTTGACTCCTCTCCTGCGGACTGCGTTCGCTTTGCGCTGCTTGGGCTCAAGAAAAGATACGACCTCGTTATCTCGGGCATCAACAACGGCTTTAACATCGGCTCGGATATTCTCTATTCGGGTACGGTCTCTGCCGCGCTTGAGGCGGTCTCACTTGGCGCGAGAGCGATAGCTCTCTCCACCGAGCCGGGCGCTTACGACGAGGCTATGGCGCAGATGGATAGGGTTATGGAGTACATAAACGATAGAGGGCTCTTTGAGCTTCACTCGGCGTATAATATCAACATTCCGCGCGAACAGGCAGGGAAGATCCGCATAACCCGTCAGGGCGGCCCGTTCTATTCGGACGATTTTCTTCCTACGGCTGAGGATCCTACGCTTTATATGCCGACGGGCAAGTGCATATACGAATACCGCGGCGATCCCACACTTGACACCGATACCGTGCTTCACGATAAGTGCATTTCGATAATGCCGCTTTGCTTCGACCGCACCGAGCGCGAGATATATAAGAAATTGACCGATAAATAAAATATATTTATAGCAAAATCCTCTCTTGCGCGAGCAAGAGAGGATTTTTTGGTTCTAGCATTATAATTTGGTGTTATCTTGCGGCGGTCCTTTTTAAACAAAATGATATTTTTATAAACGGCGGGCAATCATAAAGATAACGCCAAATAATAAAGTGAGAACCGTAATCAAGCCTTCCCCAGCGGGGAAGGGGGACCGCTTGCGGTGGATGAGGAGAGCCTGATATTAAACTAACTTTTTCTCCTCATCCGTCAGCCAGCTCCGCTTCGCTCCGTGTCTGCCACCTTCCCCGCTGGGGAAGGCTTCCCTGTAACATTGCGTTAGGCAAGGCGGTAGGGGAGACCCCTCCCCTACCGATAATAATTTAAGACAACAATTAAACCCGTAGGGGCGATTCACGAATCGCCCTCCAACAAAGGAAAAGGGGCGATTCTTGAATCGCCCCTACGAGCAAAAGATTAAATTTCGCACAAATTTGTAGGGGCGTGCACAATGTTTTCGAAGAAAACTTGCGGCTTGCCAAGTGCACGTCCGCGGGCGATCGCTGGTCGCCCCTACAATCATAAAGATGACACCAAATAATAAAGTGAGAACCGTAATCAAGCCTTCTCCAGT
>JAFVRA010000074.1 GCA_017504545.1 Clostridia bacterium
GGGGCGATAGCTTTCGCTAATTATTGAATTTCAGACAAATTAGTCTTCCTTCTTCTTGAGCACAACTGCGCCAAGAACTACTGCAACTACTACTGCAGAAGCGCCGATGATACCGCCGCATCCACCTTCGTTAGCAGGCTCGGTGGGAGCTGCCGTGGGAGCCTCAGTGGGCTTCTCAGTGGGCTTCTCAGTGGGAGCTGCTGTGGGCTCCTCAGTGGGCTCCTCGGTGGGCTCCTCAGTGGGCTGCTCTTCAACGGGCTTCTCAGGAAGCTCGCCATTGTTGATAACCTTGATAGCCTTCTCAAGAGTGCTTGTTGCACTGTCAAGCTCGCTCTGGAGAGTTGCGTTTGCAAGAACTTCCTGCGCTGCAGCTACTCTCTCTGCGTACTTAGCCCAGTCATAAGCATTAAAGTCTGCTTCTACGAGAAGAGCTGCGAGCTCGAGCATTTCCTCAAGAGCTGCCTTGTTGAGCTCAACTGTAACGAGAGCATTCTTAGCTGCTACGAGAGCGTCGTAAACAGTCTTGATAGTAGTAACATCGGTTGCGTCAGCATTGTTCTTAGCCTCGTCAAGAGCTGCTGCAAATGCAGTCCATGTATCTGCAGTGTAGTCATCCTTAAGGAGCTTTCTGGATTCCTGAACGAGAGCGTTAAGAGCAGTGGTATCAGCCTTAACAGCCTTAGCAGCGCTCATAAGAGCGGTGAGCTTTCTGTCAGCAACACCCTGTGTGAGTGTTTCATCAGCTACTGCTTCCTTTGCAGCTGCAAGAGCAGTCTGGAGAGCAGCGTAAGAGGTAGCTTCGTAGAGATCAGTCTCAGTAAAGGTAGCCTCTACGTAGATGATGTACTCGTTAAGAGCGGTCTTATCAGCGGGCTTAGCAGCCTCCTGTGTGGGAGTCTTGCAATCGTAAAGAACTGCGTTGTTGATAGTGATGGTTCTCTCACCGCCTACTCCGCCACCTCTGTTGTGTGCACCGAATGCTACGAAAGAGCCTTCGGGAAGGGTGATGAAGGAGTTGGAACCGCTGTCGTTGGTAAGGTATGCCCAGTCGCCGTCCTTTGCAACGTACTGTACATAAACGTCAAGTCCGTCGTAAATGATTCTCCAAGAACCGTAGCCTTCGCCATCAGCGAGGGTAGGAACGGGGAAATGGTCGCCGAAGGTAGAGTTGAAGTTACCACTCCAGCTACCCTTGTAAAGAACGATGTGGGATGCACGTGTACCGTCTTCGTTGTCATGGTCACCATCGCTTGCAAACGCGCCGCCTGCAAAGTAGTGGTCATTACCGTTAATAGCGAATACAACACCTGCGTAACCGGTATCTCTGTTGAGCTTTGCTCTGAACTAGTATACGTAGTAGGTGTCAGCGGTGATAGCGTACTCAGTCTGAGCAGCATAACCAAGGTTGTCAGACTTTTCGGTGCTGGTAGTCGAATTAGCTCTTGTAGAGAAAGTGGTACCGTCGATGGTAACGGTGTACTCTTCATTGAACTTCTTGTTGCTCTCTGCACCGTCGTAGAGAGACTTGAAGGTCAATTCTTCCCACTTAACGGGAATAGCAAGCGAATCCTCAACTGCATAAACGGGCGATTCTGCCTCTTCTGCAGCAGCAGGAACTATCGCGAGCACACTTGCAAGCATCATTGCAAGAAGCACGAGAATAGAAACTGTCTTTTTCATAATTTCCTCCATATTTTCTGTTTGTTTTTTACATTTTCCACGGAAAATGCATTACAGTACATATATTCTATCACATTACATAAAAAAAAGCAATACCTTTTTTAAAATTTACAAACTAAAAACTGCCCCGCCTTATTCAAGGCGGGGCGATAGCTTTCGCTAATTATTGAATTTCAGACAAATCAGTCTTCCTTCTTCTTGAGCACAACTGCGCCAAGAACTACTGCAACTACTACTGCAGAAGCGCCGATGATACCGCCGCATCCGCCTTCATCGTCAGTAGGCTCGGTGGGAGCTGCCGTGGGAGCCTCAGTGGGCTTCTCAGTGGGCTTCTCAGTGGGAGCTGCTGTGGGCTCCTCAGTGGGCTTCTCAGTGGGCTTCTCCTCTTCGGGAGGAGGAGGAAGCTCGCCACCGTTGATAGCCTTGATAGCTCTTGCAAGAGCCTTAGCTGCATCTGCGACCTGAGAAACGGTTACGTTATCAGCATCCATTACTGCCTGAGCCTCAGCTACCTTTGCAACGTAATCTGCCCAATCGTCAGCCGCATAGTCCTCTTCCTTGAGAACAGCTGCGAGAACGAGAAGGTCTGCAAGCTCGGTCTTGTCAGCGGTAACTACTACGAGAGCTGCCTTAGCTGCTACGAGTTCATCGTAGATAGCCTTAACGGTCTCAAAGTTTGTAGACTCGTTAGCCTTTGCCGCGGTGAGAGCTGTGTCAAATGCTGCCCAAGAATCTTCGGTGTAGTCAGACTTAGCGAGCTTTCTGCAATCAGAGATGAGAGCATTGAGGTTGGTAAGATCAGCTACGAGGCTGTTGATAGCGTTTATAAGGGCGGTTGTACGGGATGCAACCTCAGTCTTCGGCTTTACGTCTGCGGAGTAGATCTCCTTAGCTCTGTCGAGAGCTCTTACGAGTCTGCCCCAAGAGGTCTCTGTGAAGTCCTCAGCGGCATAAGCCTCTGCCTGATCGATGTAGAACTTGAGTCCGTCAAGCTCTTCCTGAGTAGCTTCCTCTACTGCAGGGGGAATGTACTTGGTGAAATCACCCTTGATGATCTTAGCATCCTTAACGGTGCTGTTTACTGCGAGATAGTAGGAATATACGAAGAAGCCCATATTACCTGCTGTGGTAAGCTGTGCCTGCTCTTCGATGAACATCCAAGCGCCGTTAGCGTCAAGAACGTAGCTGGAGATCTTGCCTTCAGGGCCGTTGAATACGAGAAGCATATCTACGAATCCATCAAGATCCTCTGCAAAAGCTGCAGTAAGAGTATCCCACTTAACGTAGTTGCTGTTGTACTTTGTATCACCGTGAGAGATAGCGGTACGACGCATAGAAACGTCATCGCCAAACGCGGTATTGTGGTTACCGTAGTTGTTGTAGAACTGAGGACGCTCTGCGGTAAGATCGGTTGCCCAACCGCCTACGCCGATGGAGTTGTTCTTCGCATCGTCAGCGCTTGCGGGAGTGCCTTCAGCCTTTACCTTATATCTGAGAGTGTATACATCGGTGAGAGCAGCAGGAAGACCTGCAACCTCGCTACCCCACATATTAACTGTCTTGTCGGTTCCGTTTGCCTTACCCTTGATGGTAACAGACTTACCATCGTTGCTTACGATGTACTCCATGTTGCCCTTGCTTGCAGCAAGCTCAGCGGGTGCGAATACGTCGTCGCCCTTGAAGTTGAAGGTATAGAGCACGTCTCCGTCAACTGCGGTTGCGGGATCCTTAACGAGAGCTGCCTCGTAAAGCTCGAGCTCATAAACCGCGTACTTACCCTTGGATGCACCCTCAACGGTATCAACACCAACGAGGATGTAGTCAACTGTCATAACGGGGAAATCGCCGCCTGTAACGGCTGCCTTCTGGTCACCCTCGGTAATAACGTTGTACTGAAGGTCGTCGCCGGGTGCCATCTCGTAAAGGAGTACGGGATCAGCATAGCAATATGTGTTGGCCACATACTTCTTCTCTTCGGTGGAAGCCTTTACTGCCTCGATCTTTGCGGGATCTACAACAGCACCGTAGATGGTAACTCTTGAGATATCGTCCCTACTGTCAAGACCGCTGGATACCCAGATCTTAAATCCATCAACAGTTACGGATTCCTTGAAGCTATAGCCGAAGATGTGGTCGTGAGTTACGGAAGTACCGTCAGCAAGGTCCATAGTTGCGCAATCCTGGCCGTACTGGTGGCTCATACCGCCCGAGAACTTAACGCCGTCGGTTGCACTTGCGGAGCCGCTACCGGAGTTCTGACCACGTCTGAGGGAAGGACCCTTATCAGTTATCGGCCATGTTTCGCCGTTAGCTGCGATGTAGTAATGATAGTCAAAATAAAATACGTTACCCTTTCCGTCGAACTGATAGTTAGCTGCATCAGCATCAGAAAAGGCTACGTTCTTGCGCTCGGGAGCTGCAGCTTCTTCAGCCGCTGCGGGAATGATTGCAAGAACGGATGCAAGCATCATAGCGATGAGCACCAGAATAGAAATCGTTCTTTTCATTGTTTTTCCTCCAAAAAAGTGTGTAAGTTCGGACCGCAAGCGTTGCCTGCGATACCTCCTTGTGTTAATTCTACCACAAAACAAATTCATTTTCAAGACAAAATTACTCTTCGGATGTAGAAATTCAAGCCTTTCTTTTGTGTATTTTTCACAAAATATATCAAAAAATCGCCCCACCTTCGTTTCAAGGTGGGGCTATAGCTTTCGCTAATTATTCAAATTCAGACTAAATCAGTCTTCCTTCTTCTTGAGCACGACAGCGCCAAGAACTACTGCAACTACTACTGCAGAAGCACCGATGATACCGCCGCATCCGCCTTCGTTAGCAGGCTCGGTGGGAGCTGCCGTGGGAGCTTCGGTGGGCTTTTCTGTGGGCTTCTCTGTAGGAGCTGCTGTGGGCTCCTCAGTGGGCTCCTCGGTGGGATCCTCAACAGGCTTCTTAGGAAGCTCGCCGCCATTGATAGCCTTGATAGCTCTTGTGATATCCTTAACTGCACTTTCAACGTCGGAAGTCGTTACACCCTCAGCATCAAATACTGCCTTTGCTGCCGCAAGCTTCTCTGTGAAGGTTGCCCAGTCGTCAGCTGCGTAGTCAGCTTCCTCGAGAAGAGCTGCAAGCTCAAGAAGCTCGCCGAGCTCGCTCTTATCAGCAGGCGCTACTACGAGAGCTGCCTTAGCTGCTACGAGTGCATCATAGAGAGCCTTAACGTCCTCGTATGCCACAGACTCGTTGTTCTTTGCCGCATTGAGAGCTGCCTCAAAGGTTGCCCAGGAATCAGCGGTATAATCATCCTTGACAAGTCTTCTGCACTCGGTAACGAGAGTATTGAGTGCAGATGTATCAGCTTCAAGCTTACCAAGGTTATTTATAAGAGCAACCGTGCGTGACTCGACCTCGGTCTTCGGCTTAACGTCAGCCGTATAGATCTCCTTTGCACGAGTGAGAGCTCTTACGAGACGGCTCCAAGAGGTTGCGGTATAGTTTGCTTCATCGAGAGCCTCTGCCTGATCGATATAAAGCTTAAGTGTCTCAAGCTCCTCAGCGGTAGCTTCCTCAATAGCCTCGGGAACATAGGTCGTATAGTCGCCCTTGTAAACTCTTACATTAGTAATGGTGGTATTTACCGTGTTGTAGTAAGCGTAGGATGCGAAGCAGATGTTACCTGCCTTTTCAAGCTTTTCAACCTGCTGAATGATCTGCCATACGCCTGCCTGGTCGAGAACGTAAGCGGTGATCATCTTTGTAGGACCGTCGAATACTACGAGAACGTCCATAAAGCCATCAGCATCTACTGCATACGCATTGAGAGTATCCTCCCACATTACGTAATCAGCAAGCTTAGAGCCGTTGCCACCCCAAGAAATTACGGAACGGCGCATATCGATCTTACCGTCAACGTCAGCCGTTGTGTGGTTACCGTAGTGGTTGTAGAATTCGGGCTTATCGAGTGTAAGATCAACACCCCAACCGCCGATACCTACCGAGTTGTTCTTTGCCTGACCGGAGGTATATCCTTCGCTATTAGATCTCGCCTTATATCTGAAGGAGTAGGTTCTGTCAAGGCTTGCAGTAAGTCCTGCAACCTCGCCACCCCAAAGATTGATAGACTGGTCCTTTGCGCCTTCTTTAGCCTTAATGGTAACTGTCTTACCGTTATCGCTAACGATATATTCCATTTCGTCCGCACTTGCATTAAGCTTTGCAGGAGTAAATGCCTCGTCGCCATTGAAATTAAAGGTGTAGAGGAGATCACCCAGAACTGCGCTGTCGTAATCCTTAACGAGAGGAGCCTCGTAAGCCTCGATCTCATATACTCTGTAATCGCCGCTGGTCAGCTCTGTGCCAAAATCAACGCCGATAAGGATGTAGTCGATAGTAATAGCTTCAAAATCAGCAGCTACAACCGCAGCAGTCTTATCGCCCTCGGTTTCAGTAGTATCCTGAAGATCCTCACCATCTGCCATCTCAAAAAGGAGAGTGGGAGCTGCGTAGCAGTAATTAAGAGCCTTGTACTCACCTGCGGTTGCCGCTGCCTCAACCTTTGCGGGATCTACAACAGCGCCGTAAACGGTAACCTTGTTGATAGGTGTCTTCTCAGCGGTAGCGGCCCAGAGCTTGAAGCCGTCGATAGTTACGGATTCCTTGAAGCTGTAACCGAAAATATGGTTGTGAGTAACGCTTGTTCCGTCGTCAAGCTCAAGAGTAGCACCGTTAGAGCTGAAATCGTGGTCCATACCGCCGCTGAACTTAACGCCGTCGCTAACGCTTGCAGAGCCGCCGCCGTTGTTATTGCCGTGTCTCATGGATGGGCCCTTGTCTGTTATCGGCCATGTCTGACCTCTTGCGGCCGTGTAATAGTGATAGTCGAAATAAAATACGTTGCCTTCGCCTGCAAACTGTGTGTCTGCGGCAGTAGGACTACAATACATTACGTTCTTGCGAGCAGGAGCTGCTTCTTCAGCCGTTGCGGGAAGAATAGCAAGAACAGATGCAAGCATCATTGCGATGAGCACCAAAATAGAAATTGTTCTTTTCATTGTTTTCCTCCAAATAAAAATGTGTCTGCCAGATCGCATGCTATTCTGCGATAAGCTTATACATTATTTTACCATATTCTCAGATCGTTTTCAACACCAAAATCACAATGTAACGTAGAAAATCAATCCTCGTTTTTGTGCATTATTAACAAAAAACAACAAAAAAACGGCGCAAAAGCATATTTTCGCGCCGTTTTTTTCTCGTTACTTCTCCTCAATCATATCGAGCACTCGTGCCGCAAGGCTCTCGCAGTATCTGCTCTCTGCTTCGAAATCCATGCACTCGCCGTATATCCTCTCAAGCTCAAAGTGCGCCTCTCCCGCCTCCGCGAGTCTCTCGCACGCATACTCCAAAAGCCCGTCGTACAAGCGCCTGTCTGCGCGGAATTCAGCCCTTGCGACACGCGCCTGTGCAGATGAGTGAGAAAAGCTGAAAAATCTCTTCATATTTATTTTGCTCTCTGCCTCACCTACGCCGACAACGAAGCAGGTACCGCTCTCCTCGAACAAAACAGCATCGGGTACGTCGGTGCTCACAGGGTCAAACGAGACTCGCACGCGGCAGCCCTTGCGCCTTGCCTCGTCTATGAGCGCAGATATGAAAAGTCCGCCTGCACAGTAGCAGTCACTCACAGATACCAGCCGCTTTGCCTCTTTCTCGTAAGTGTCAAGGCTGTATCTGCCCTTCATTCCAACAGAGGAACGAATGCCTACCTCCAAGGAATAGCCACTTCCGTCGGGTATCGACGCCACCGCTCTCGCCGCCGCTCTGCGAAGCTTATCGCTCTTGACGTATCGGCACATAAGCTCCCTGCTCCGTCTGTCGAGTGCCAAGGCGGCTTCAAGATACCTATAAGCACCGCGGTAGCACTCGCCCTTTCTCGCGCTCAACTCGGCTATCCTATCCTTTTGCGCAGAAAGTGCACGAGAGTCCCAGAAAAGACCCGTATCCACTATCTCGTCTGTCGCCCCCGCAAGCTCGGGCTCAAGTATATGCGGAGCGGTGGAATCCACCAGCGCTACCCGACCGTCTATGACTATGCCATCAAGCGATGTATAGTCGGACGAGCAATAATAATACTCCACGCGATGTCCGTGTTCACTCGCGTACTCCGCTACCCGTCGCATAAGCGTGCTCTTGCCGCTTCCCGCGCCCCCCTTGATAAGATAGCGCCGCAAAAGCTTCTCTGGGGAGAATATTTCCCTGTAGAAGCTTTTGAAGCCTTCTCCGCTGTTTGCCGCAGCAAAAAACGCCCTCGTTCTCTCGTTTTTTATCCTTACGTGCTCATTCTCATCCATAGTAACCCTCCTATCGCAAGGCGTACCAGCCTCTGCAATAAGAATATGCATCTGCCACCCGTGTGGTGAAAAAAGTGATGCGGCAAAGCGCAAAAAAGCACGTGGCAAAGCGCTATGCCGCATATATTCCGATCATCTTTCTATTATTTTGACGTTTGTAGGCATAATGCCCGCCTGCTCGTAGACGATCTCGTTTATCTGCGAGATCTGAGACGCCTGAAGACCGTCGCTCCTTACGACGATGCTTGCGCTCTCTCCGCTGATGACCGCCACGCACTCCTCAAAGCCCTTGGCAACGATGAGAGTCTCGATATTTGCCTCTGCCTCCATCACGCGAGCGAGGTTATTGATCTCGGCAAGCGCCTCGTTCTTTGCGGTCTCTGTCGCTGAATCGTTGTCAACTACCGACTGAAGTACCTCAAGAGCCTCGTCGCGATTTCGCTGACGGCTGAGCTGAACGGTCGAGAAATAGCTGTCGGTGTTATTTGCATCGGTGCCCGTGGGGGTGCTGTCGGTAGAATCGGGCTTGAGTCCTGTGCCCTGACTATAATCAAAGCCCTTGTCGTCAGCACCGCCAAATATGCTGATAGCCACGATCAACGCCACCGCAACGACAACGAAGGCGCCTGCTATCATCATATTTTTCTTTCCTACCTTGCGGCAGAATCCCGTGAATTTTTCCTTTAGTTTTTCCATTTTCATAAATAAGCTCCTCCAAAAGTTTGTTTGTACTACGCTACACTATATGGACTTTGTCCGTCAAATATGACAGTCGCTTCAGCTTCCCGTCACAAAAATTTTATTGGTGCTGACGTCAAACGCCGATGACACTACCGATATGACGTTTTCACGGCAGAGAGGATCGTCTCCGCCCGAGCAGACGATACCGATACCCGCGATCTTAGGATTTTCGTAGCCGATAAGCAGGGCGCGCTCGCCCGATCCGCTACCGAGAGTGACTGTCTGCTTTTTTGACGCCGAGCCGCCTGCCTGACTGTCTGTCGCGTAGATAGCCCTGTAGCCGCCCTCAAGCGTAACGACCGCATAGGCAGAGCCGACGCCGTCGATCTTATTGCAAAGCTCCTCCACCTTTTCCTCTATCTCACGGGCATACGCCTCGGGATCGAGCGCTTCAAATCCAACCCCTGAACTTTTCTCAGAGTTATCGTCCCGACAGTTGCTCATAAATATAAGAAGAACGCCTACGAGCGCGCAGAGGATCGCTGCCGTCACCGCTCGCTTCCCGAAAATGCCGTTAGTTGTATTTTTCTGCATACATCTGTACCTACGCTTTCTTTTTAATACACCATTTCTTTGATTTATATATTGTATTATTTATCACTTTTATAAATAACCACACATTCGCACCCAAGGCGCTCGGAGATATAATTTTCCATGAAATGCGGATCAAGCGCAAGTCCCGATGGGTATATTATTATCTCGGTGCGCTCTATGTATATTTCGCCACTTTTATGACCTGCAACTATTTTCAGGTCTATATCCTCACCATCGCCGCCAAGCGCTTGTAATATCTCACTTTTTAATTTATTTTCCGCCTCGCGAGTACCCGCATCAACAATCGCATTATTGTAAATTTCCTCATAATTTTGTGTATTTTCCTCGCCCCATGAGAGCATCTCAGATATACCGTCCGCATCCATCTCCCATCCGTCAAGAAACGAGAAGAGAGGCATTATTATACATCCCGTGACGGCGAGCGAGACGAGAAGCCTTAGATACCTCTGCCCACTTCCCTCGGGGGCGAGCGATACCAGAGTTCCGCCTATGAAGATAACAGTTATGACTACAGCAAAATATTCCTTCATCACGCCACCGCCACCACAGTCTGTGTGAATATACAAAGCGAGAGGACAAAGGTGACCGCAACTCCGCTTATGACCGCAAGCATACATCCGTAGACCTCGCCGAGATTTTCAAGCAATCTCGCCTCGGCAGGACAGCCGAGGATATCGGCAAGACCTCCCGTAAGCAAAAAAACGAAGCGGGTGAGCAGCACCGAAAGCCCCACGGGCAAAAGCAGCAGAAGGATCATAATTATCCCACCGACGCCGAGAACGCTTTTCAGATACGTGACTCCCCCTGCCACCGTGCGTAATGTCTCTCCTACTCCACCGCCAAGCACGGGAATAACGCTTCCGCTTACGAGACGCGCGGTGCGCGCCGTGGTACTGTCCGCCGCCGAGCTTATGGCGGTCTGCGCCGACATTGAGGACAGAAGCACGGTCATAATTAGCCCGAGGAAAAATCCGTAGATCTTTTTTATCGCGGCGAGAAGTCTGCCTGTCCTCATCTCATCTGACAACGCGTCGCAGAGACCGAGAATGCTCATTATCGCGGCTACCGGTATTATGCTTTTAGCGAAAAGCTTGTTGCATATACCGAGAGCGAGATAAAAAGACGCGCTTCCGCTCGCGGCGGTACTGACGTTGCCCCCCATCGCCCACACGCTCGCGGTTATCGGTATCATTCCCTCCATAAGCGAGCTCACCGATGAAAAGAAGCGCTCGATAGCCTCAAAATGCGAGTACTGAGCGTATATTACGCTGACGAATAGCGCGCCCGACGAGCAAAATCGCACTGCCGAGCCGAGCGCACCGTTGCCAATAGACGCGCCCGCCGAGGAAAATACCGCTCCGAGCACGAGTATCGCGCATATTCCGCACGCCAGCTTCAGCGCTCCCTCAAGCTCTATCCCGAACACTCTCGCTATCTCCCCGAGAATATATTCAGCACCACTCATCTCCTCCACCGCCTCACCAAAGCTCTGGCTGCTGTCAAGCGCGCCGTCGGGCAGGCGCTCTGCAGACTCGGGCGGAATGCTCTCAAAAAAGTCGCTCCAGAGCTTCTCGTCGCTCTCTATCGCTTGTCCCTCCGCCGATATCTCGAAGATGCAAAAAAGCGCGAGTACCATTGCAAACATTAGGGTACCGAGCGTTTTTAATACTCTCATTTTTCGCCTTCCCTTCTCTTTTTTCTACCTCTCTTTGCCTATCGGCTCATCCCGAGTATCTCACCCGCGAGCGAGAGAATGTCACTGAGCATCGGCAGAGAAAGCGAGAAGATAACTATCCGTCCCACGCTCTCCACCCCCGACGCCAAGGTCTGCTCGCCGCAGTCTCTGCAGATATCCGCGCAAAATCTTCCGAGCAGAGCAACCCCCAAGCCCTTGAGCATCACCCCGAAGGCATCTGCCGCAAAGCCGTTGCCTGAAGCCGTAGTCGCCACCGCGCGAAGCGCGTCCACGCTCTCGCCGAATATAAGCAGAAATATTCCAAAAAGCAGTACCGCGCCGCCTATCCTCAGCGCAAATCCGTATCCGCCCGCAACCCTTCCTATCACAGCAAGGCAGAGCGCCACAAGGACTCCGACGCCGCAGGCTCGCATCATTATCTCAAAGCTATCCATAACTCTCAGAGTCCGAAAACGCTCTGTACCGTCTCAAGCAGCAAGCCTATCTCCTCAACGAGCATAAGCATTACCACCACGATACCCCCGACGGTCACGAGCATCGCCTGCTCGTCCTTTCCCGACTTAGTCAGTATCGAGGATATCACCGACACCAACACCCCTACGCCTGCTATCTTAAGTACAAGTCCGATATCTATATCCATGTCCACCCTTCCTTTTCCTTCTCACACTCACAGCGCGAGTATGAGCACAGCGAGCAACGCAGACGCCGAAAGCACGAGCGTGAGCTTTTTCTCGATCGGCAGGCGCGAGGCTATATCCCGCTCGCGCTCGCTCATCAGTATCAAAAATTCCTCGCACCGCCGTACCTGCTCGGTGCGGTAGCTGCTCCCGACGTCCTCTGCAAAATCATAAAAGAGCCTCTCTGCCTCGGCATCAGTTATCTCTATCGAGCGGCATAGCTCCAAAAAATCGCTCGGCGGCTCATTGCCCTCGTATCCGCAAAGCGTGAGTATCTCGTGCGGACACCTGCTAAGTATCTCCGCGCATGGCATCGAGTAGTTCTCTATCTGCCCCTTAACATATCGCAAAAGGGCGCAAAGTCCTCTTACGACCGCAAGCCTTTTACTGATAGCCTTAAGCCTGTGTGAGCAGAGGTATATTCCGCTCAGAATAAGGATCAGAGCTCCTACCGCCTTCAAGTATATCCTCAACCTCCTTACGAGAATGTACGGCGCAATCAAATCCGCCCCTTGAGATACGGACGCCGAGATAAAGTCCGAATGCTCTAACATCGTGCAAGGAGCGCAACGATGGGCGCCGAAGCAATGCCCCCACCGACTCACCGTGTGCCGAGGCGATGAGCGGAACACCGCAGTTCTGCGCCTCGCAGATGGCAGAAACGTCATCCTCGGAGCCGATCTCGTCGCAAATGATCACCTCAGGGTTCATAAACGCTGTCGCTATAGCTATCCCCTGCGCCTTGGGATAGCCTATGAGCACGTCCGCGGAAAGCTCGCTTGATACTGCGTGCGGCGCGAGCTCCTCACGCGTATCCACTATGACCGTGCGAAGCGGCGAGGCACCGCAGGAAAGAGCTCTGCCAAGATAGCGCAGCACTGTCGTCTTTCCCTCTGCGGGCGGCGAGTAGACGAGCACGCCTTCTCCAAGTCGTAAGCTCCGCCGTATGCGAGACAGCACTCTCTCATCAAGCGGCACATCGGCGCACGGCAGACGGATGTTCAACGAGGATACATCGTAAATGCCGAGTATCCTGCCGCTCTCAGTCGCGGCGCGTCCGCAAACTCCTACTCTGATTCCACCGCCGAGTGACACGAAGCCCTTTATGATGCTCTCGCTGTAGCTGTAAAGCGAACCGCCGCACATCTGCTTTAGTATCGGGGCAAGCTCACCCGCACCGATAAAGCTCTCGAGTATGATATTTTTCTTTCCCTCGCGTGCGCCGACCGTCAGATACACTCGCCGCCCGCCGCGAAGCCTTATCTCCTCTATCTGCCGTCCGCTGACCGATGCAAAATCCCGAAGCTCAGAGGCAAGTCCGACGGGAAGGAACGGGAGAACACGGAAAAGAGCCTCGCCCTCCGCCCTTGACCCTTGCTCCACCGAGCGATTTAGTTTATTCTGCAAAATAACAGTCGCCATAATCTTCCTCTACGTATTTTCACGGGGTATCCCCATCCTTTTTTCAAAAAATCATCTGTAAAGATTCTATGCGCGACGGGATGTGTATATTACCTTATTTTTACAGCGACATTTGTGTCGTACCGCAAAATACGGCATTTTTATCAAAATTTTGACACTATATGTTGTGCCGTTCACGGTTTGTTAATAGTTTTTTAATAATATATTGTTGTAAATTGTATATAAGTATGGTAGAATATTGTATGGTGTATAATGCTGTGCATTTTACAGTTGTATCTATTCACATTACATATACTAATTTCGGAGGTATCTATGCTTAAAAACAGTTCTATGCGCCCTGCATACGCGACTGTCGGCTCGCAGAGCAACGGCAGCAAGGTGTCGGCAAGCGAGTACGTTTCCTTCGCGGCAGGACAGGTAGAGGACGATTTCAACTCCTTTGGAGACACGTCCGCTAAATCAGGCGCATCAGCTCAAAGGCCCAGACAGCAGCAGCAAAGAAGACCGCGCCCCTCTAATACCCCCAGAAGAAAAAGCAACCCTCTTTCCAATCTGGATCCTAAGGTAATCATCATCGGCGTGGCGGCACTCGTTGCGGTTATCCTGCTTATATGTCTTCTCGTTGCGGTGTTCTCCTCTCCCAATAAGGCTATCGAGAAGGAAGACAACGTTTACAAGGTCTATATGACCGCGGACGGCGCAAGCTACGGCATCATTTCAAACGGCAAGAAGGTCGAGCACGTATTTGACGGCGAGATCGAGCTTTATCCCGCTAAGGACTACTCCTTTGCGTACGTATTCGAGGAAGCCATCACCGACGACGGCAACACCGTTACCAGAATGTACATACTCGACGGCAAGGATCTCGATCTCGTTCAGGCTGACGCCGACAAGGTCATCGCGTGGGCAGATTACGAGCCCGGTATCGTCTTCAAGGAAGGCGACGTGGTTCAGTTCTACTCCGAGGATGCGTTTGAGGACATCTCCAGCGACACCTCCGCGTCTAACTTCATAGTATCGGGCGACGCAAGCACGGTAGTATACACCGAGCTTTCGGGCAGAGACCGCGATACCACCACCGTTAAATACTTCCGCAACGCAGGATTTAACGACATCGGCGAGACCGAGGGCCTCATTCCCACGGCTATCTCCAACGACGGTACCTACGTTTACGTTTACGACGAGACCAATGCACTCTATTACATCGAGGTCTCCAAGCGCGGAGCAAGCTTCGAGCAGAAGCCCATCGTTGCCTCCACCTCTTACACCTACAGCTCTGTCAACGCGCTCAACGCTGACGGAACCGAGGTAGTATTCAGCTACGTTCACACCAACGGCAAGCTGGTATCTTGGATCTATCAGGTTGGAGACAATAAGCCCGTAGGCATCGGCGAGGGCGTATTCAAGTACCTCCCCTCCGACAATAAGACCGTATGTCCCGCTTCTCTCATCGACGCTTACTTTACCGCTGAAAAAACGGTAACCGATGAAGAGGGCAACACCTCTAAGGTAACCTCCACGTACTTCTATGACGGCAAGAGCGCTCGCAAGCTCGCTGACGAGCTCGGTCAGTTCTCCCCCGACGGTAAGTACTTCTACTACATAGACAAAGAGACGGCTGATTTCGTAAGAGTTCCTCTCGGAAGCAAGAATTTCGAAGAGGACGCTAAGACCGTAGCAAAGGCTATCGACTCCTTCGTTCTCACCGAGAAGGGCGACCTCTACACCTACAGCAAGCCTACCTCCTCTACAGGCGGCAAGATAGTCTTCAGAAAAGCTTCTGACAGCACGTCTAAGGCTGTATCCTCGAGACCCGACTCCGCTTCTATGTTCCTGTGCGGAAGCACGATCTACTTCTCCGAGACCACAAATGGCGAGATCAAGATCTACTCCTCTACCGACGGTGCAACCAAGGAAGAGGTAACGTTTAAGAAGGTACTCTTTGAAACTCCTCTCACCATTGAGATGGGCGCAGGTGAAAAGGGATATGCTTACTTCGTTGACTCCAACGGAGACACAAAGCTTCTCTACACCTCCAACGGCAAGACCTTTGATATAGTTCTTGACGCTTGCTTCATTCCCGGATACGATTCAGGCTTCACTCCTCCCACTACGGACGAGGACGCGACTGAAGGCGCGACAGACGGCGCAACAGACGGCGAGGCTGAATAATTAACATAAAACTAAAAGCTCCGAATTCGCAAGGAATTCGGAGCTTTTTTGTCTATAGAAAAATCACCGTAGAATAGCCGGTGCAAAAAGTTGCACAAAAATAAAAGGCTCTCCCTCCGGGAGAGCTGTCTGCGAATGCAGACTGAGAGGGTCTTTTTAATTAAACTGATTTTCCCTCTCCGGCGGCATACGCCGCCACCTCTCCCAAAGGGCGAGGCTTTATGTTAGCTCCGAATATTACATTTATAACATTCAACTTGTACAAAAAGTAACAAAAACGCATTTTTGATGTACTTTTTCCTATAAACTAAAAGCTCCGAATTCGCAAGGAATTCGGAGCTTTTAGTTTATTCTTTTTCATCCGCCTCTTCAAGAAGCCTCGTAAGTCGGCGGTTGAGTCCTGATTTTGAGATAGGGGGCTCGTGCATATATGCAAGCTCAAAGAGAGTTGCCGAGGGGTTCTCAAGCCTCAGCTCAGCCGTGTAACGAAGCTCCTCGGGAAGAGAGAAAAGCTTTCCGCTCTCCGCAAGTCGCTCTATGGCTTCTATCTGACGGTTGGACGCCGCCACCGCCTTAGAGATATTCTTAGTCACGCAGTTGGTGGCTCTGTTCTCGGCGTTTCGTATATCCCTCTCAATAAAGGTATTAGTCAGCACGAAGCGCGACTGTCCTCCGCCCATATAATTGAGCAGATGGAATATCAGCTCGTTGTGCTTGTAGTACACGCCGAACTTAGACGCGCGAGTTACTCTTTTGGGCGTAGGAACTACCCGTCCGAGTGCTGACATCAGCTTCTCTGCCCTGACCTCGTCGGGCAGCGAGAACTCAAGGTGATAGCTCTTTTGCGGGTCGTTCATAGAGCCACAGCCGATGAACACTCCGCGAATAAAGCAACCCGCGCACTCGTCGCACCGATAGCCTACGAGCTCGTGAAAGAGCCGCCCGTCCTCACTATCACCAAGCGCGCGCACGTAAGAATAGAGTGCCTTTGATACGACCGTGAGCGAGAAGTACTCTCTGCCCACGCGCACGTATTCCCTGATCTCAGCGGTGGCTGAGAACTGCCTTGCGAGTATCTCAGCGGCAAGGTCTGCCGCTCTTTTGGTCCTCAGCTCAAGAAATATTCGGTTTTTTACACTCTCATAAGGTCTTGCCGTAAAGAAAAGACCGTAGAGCAGAGCCTTTCTGCAGCAGGTCTTGGCAGTTCCCGCCGCGATAAGCTCGTCAATCACTTCGTGTGTAAAGGACATACTAATTCATTATAACTCTGACCTCGCGTTCAAGCTCGACGCCGAACTCAGAGAAAACCTTCTCCTTAATTTTTTCTTCAAGCGCAAGAACGTCGGAATAGGTCGCGCCGCCGCGGTTGATGATAAATCCCGCGTGCTTCTCTGACACCTGAGCGCCGCCCACGCTCAAGCCCTTAAGACCGCAATCCTCAATAAGCTTGCCTGCAAAATGCCCCTCGGGGCGCTTAAAATAGCTGCCTGCGCTCGGGTACTCAAGCGGCTGATTTGCCTTGCGCGAAGCCATATTCTGCGCCATTTTTTCTTTTATCTCTTCCTCGTTCCCGAAAGGCAGTGCAAAGACCGCGCCAAGACAAACGAGATTGCTTTTGCGCATATATTTGCTGTATCTATAGGAAAAATCGCCATCATAAAGGCGGAAAGTCCTTTGGCTGACTCTGTCGTACGCGATGCTGTACTCAATTACGTCCGAGACCGCGCCGCCGTAAGCGCCCGCGTTCATATAGACCGCACCGCCGACGAGCGCAGGGATACCGTAAGCAAATTCAAGTCCCGTGAGTGAATGCTCGGCGGCAACAGACGAAAGATGCGTCAGTGAGACGCCCGCGCCGCAGAATATTTTGTTGCCGTCAACCGATATTCCGCCGAGCCCCGAGGTAAATATCAGCGCCCCGTCAAAGTAGTCAAAGGCAAAGAGCAGATTTGAGGCGTTGCCTATTATCTCGCATCTGACTCCCTCGCCGTCTATCAGCGAAAGCGCATCGACAAGCTCGCGCTCGCTCTTTGGAAATAACGCGAGAGCCGCACTACCGCCAATTTTAAAGGACGAGCGTGCCGCCACCGAAGAATCAGCGGCGTATTCTATTCCCGCCGCCGCGAGTGCCTCGATAATTCTTTCTGTTTTCTGCTTCATCATCTCTCCTTGACGCCCATAATGACGTTGTAAACGCCATCAAAATCAGAAACGGTGTAAGTGGGCGTTGCGACGTCGGTGCAGGGCTTGCCCTTGGGGTTGTACCAGCAGGAGTCGAGAGCATAGTTGTTCGCGCCCTTGATGTCAGAGGTGAGCGAGTCGCCCACAACTATCGTCGATGACGCGTCAAAATCGGGGATAGCCGCCTCGACCGCCTCAAAATAGCGCTTATCGGGCTTCTCAAAGCCAAGCTCGCCCGAGATAAATAGCCCGTCAAAATACTTGTCAAGACCCGAATGAGCATAGCGACGGCGCTGAATGAAATCCACGCCGTTGGTAACGATGTACATTCTCACCTTGCCGTAGAGCGAGTCAAGAAGCGCGCTCGCACCGTCAAGCATATATCCGCGCTGTGAGAGCTGCTCCATATATTCGCGCGCCATAGCACGCGCGTCAACGCCGCCATAGCCGTAATGCTCACAGAAAAGCTCAAAGCGGCGATAGAGCAGAACGCTCTTCTCTATCTCTCCACGCTCAAGCATCTTCCAGAGCCCGTCGTTTATTCTGCTGTAGATCGCGACCTTCTCGTCATCGGGCTGAACTCCTGCAAAAAGCATAGTCGCGCGCACCGCCTCGTCCTCGCTTCGAGAGAAGTCAAGAAGCGTTCCGTCGGCATCAAAAAGCACGGTAGTGTATGGCATAAAGCACCTCCATATCGTATTAATTATATTATACTATTTTTTCCGCACTTTTGCAATAACTGTTTTAGAAAAATTAAAAAGAAAACCGCCTGCAAGCAGGCGGTAATCTAATACTATATCAAGACAATATATAATAAATGTGGTTATTCCTTTTCGCCGTAGTAAAACTCCAAGGTTCCTGCGAGATACGCCTCAACGTCCTCTTCTACCAATACTATAGTGCCGTTGGGAAGAATATAACTGCCGTTGTCTGTATGAGCAAGTCCCTCGGGAACGCTCTGCAAGGTTCCCATAAACGCACGGCCGCGACACAGCATACAAATAGCGTAGCCGTCAGGACCAACAAAGCCTCCGGGGGCAACAACGTGAGATGAAGTTACGTACGAATCGCATCTGCAATAAGACTTATGCTTTCCATCCGATTGCCACGTATAGTGATCTGTATATGAATGATCGTGTACAACCTTATAAGCAATAGCTCCAAATTCACCCAGATAGCTTTGCGCATCTTCCGCTAAGACAATATCGATTCTAAATGATGAATTGTTTTCATTTTGATTAGTGAAAGTCAAATAATCAACGCTTGAATCAACAGTACTCTCCGCAACGTACGTAGATGTTCCTAAATCAAAGATCTTTATTATATAATCAGTATATTGGGGCTGTGCTGAAGCATTGGGGTTCTGTATTCCTTCAGTAATATTACTGTAATCGCTCACAGAGTTTATAGTTATATTAGCATTTATCATTATGGTATCTAAATATGGAATTGTTACTGACTCTTCAAGCACATCCTCCCCTTGACATTCACCATAAATAACAAAATCCGAATGTTCGCCGTTCAGCATACAATTTCTCATATTCTGATAATTTATCAATCCAAAACCTGCCTGCTCGTCAAAATAACTTGTCTGAGTAGGAAGCTTTTCGGCGCTCAAGTGTACCAATGACTTTACTAACTCCGGATTAACTCTAAGACTGGGAAATTCCTCCATCAACAATGCTATTACTCCTGTAACCATAGGTGTAGCTGCACTTGTGCCACCAAAAGTCCCTTCTATGTTTTCTATGCCGGAAATTTTTCCACCGGGTGCAACAATATCAGGTTTTAATAAGAATTCATTACCTATCTCAACAATTTCCCAATATGAGCTACTAGATATGTTCTTGTCATAATCTATTGCCCCAACTGTTATAGCATTAAGAGCACAGCCAGGAGAAGTAACACGACTATAGTAATCATATTCACCTTCAGTTCCTGAAGATTTCACAAATGTGCAACAAGAATTTGAAACTACACTATCAATATAATCATCATATTTTGAGTAATATCCTAAAGGGTCTATCCCACAACTCATATTAATAATGTGTACTCCATACGTGTTTATTAGAGTATTGCAAGCTGAAAGTAGACCACTCTCTAAAGGCATACAATATAAATATACATCTTCTGCTATTCCGGAATTACCACCAATAATAGAAGTTACTTTAGTAGAATGATCCGTTACATTATTTCCCAGAAAAGTATATAACCCTTCTTTTAAATTGACAGTACTATGCGGACGTCCTTCCTCAATAACACCTACTTTTATTCCGTCTCCGGTAAACTCAGAATCAGCCGCTCCAATATCCTCAATAGCTTCACTAAACGGATAGTTAACAGTAGACGTTTCGCTGTTTTGCGTTGCATCATCGGTACCCTGTGTTGTAATAAAGCTACATATAGAGGCAATAATATCTTCATTAGCTTCTGCTTTACCTACAAGAGAACTCTCATATATCTCATACTCATATACGTCATCGAATATGACCTCAACGTACGGAGCGAAAAAGCTTACGGTGTAATTGCACTCGTTCAATGACATTTTGTCAACTAACTGTTGGTTATGCTGAAGATAATGTTCTTTTACATTCGCTCTGTGCTGATATAACGCTTCATCAATTTTATCATCATCAGCAACAATTCTTGATGCGCTCAGATCAAGCGAAGGATCTTCTCTTGCTTCAACAAGCAAACATATATCGTATTCGTCAGAACTTTCAGCGCTAATTTCTTGCGCTTCCAGTTTTTTATAGACATCCGATATACTCATTAAATCAATAGAAATTGAAACGCTTTCTTCGGTTGCATCATTAAAAATCGAACCAGTCTCCTGAAGCGCATAAAAGGGGAAAATACAACATATCGCCAATACTAAACACAAACTCTTAATCATCTTTCTTCTCCTTGTTTTTTAATATTTTTAAAATAAAAATTCAATTACCCCTCGTAAAAACTATAGCTATATATAACCTCTATCCGAGTTACATATTCCAATTCTGCAAAATTCTTGATGACATCATAATCGGCATAAAAGTCTGCCAATGCATTTGATAACGGTTCTTCATCCGTGCAATTTTCATCAGCGTGCGAATAAAAGAAGCGTAGATGAGAGATATAATCTCCCAAGCTAAGGTGTTCATCGGACAGTTCAGAACTGTATTCATTAAAGAAAGCAGTGTTAAGAGTTATAAGTTTGGTGTCCTCACATGCCTTATACCACTCTTCCTCTGTGGCAAGATCATAATCACAATAAACAAATATTATAATTTTAGCGGGAACCCAGAATTCATCGTTAAGGTTGCTTTTATCACCTTTACTCTCAGCATAATGGCGGAATTGACTCCTTTTATAAAAGCCTACTTTGTCTATTGTTTCTTCTTCATTCTCCATAAAATCAAAGAAGTTCTTCAATTCTTCATCCTTAACAATAGCGCTTTCAATAACATCTGCAAACCAATCCACTTTAACCATATCAATATAAGATGTGCCATCATCATGCTCGATAGTCTCATAATGATACGAATCTGTTACAAGTTGCATGCCGGTATAATAATCTCCGAGTTCCTTATCGTCATAATCTAAAATAAAGCCGTCTGTAAACCTCTTTTGTGATTTTCTCACATAGTAATACTCGCCGTCCAAGTATCTACAAGGAACCGTCACCCACTCGTGATCATACGCCGTGGTGGAGTAATAAACGGCATTTTCCTCGGACGAATTGAGGTAGATAAAGGTCTCGTCAAAGGTATCGGCTGCCTTTGTGTTTACGCCCTCGTTAAACTGAGGCTCATAGGGCTGAAAATGCTCCATAGTCGGCACCGCCGCGTCCTCTGTCATAATGTCCTTGACGAAGAGCGAGGGATTAATTTGAAAGGCTAACGCCATTTGGAGATCTTCGTACTCTTTTGTAATATCGCCGACGTTTGCATATTTGAGCCAAGTGTATTCGCCGCTCTGCTGACCGTCAGCCGAATACGCGCAAACAAAGTAAGGCTTTGAAGGATCAAACGCGACGTGCAGCGCCTGCTGTCCGTCTCTTATTGCATCCATTTTGTCTGCCGTTGTGATCGCGGGCATATCGTGGTCAACCTCAAGCTCGTTCAAATATTCAACCAAGGCGATAATAAGCGCATCCTCGGATTTAAGCTCTGTACCGTTATTGACAACAGGCTCTTCAAAGGGCGGAAGTCCCGACCCCGCCGCGAATGCGGTAGTAACGAGCAAGCTCAGGCACGCTGCTACGACTATCCATTTTATCAAGCCATGCTTATGCGGCTTTCGCAGATTCTTTTTTCCATTTGCACCTTCCGGTGCTGCCGCAAGGACTACGTCGGCGTCAATTCCGCCGAGAGCCTCAAAAATATCTTTATTTTTCATACTGTAAACCCTTCCTTCACTAAAAACTCTTTAAGCTTTTCTCGTGTCCGCAAGAGAAGAACTGCGGCGTTGCTTTCCTTTATCGAAAGCTCGCTCGCGACCTCGGCTATCGTGCATGCGTACCAATAGCGAAGCAAAAACGCCTTCTGCGTGCGGCTTGGGAGAGAGCGCACGAATCGGTTGAGCGCGTCGCGCAAAAGCAGGCTGTCAACCATTTCCTCTCCCTCTTTTTCGGGAATACACTCTGCAAGCTCGTCAAGTATAAGTGACACGTTCCCTTCTCTTTTCTGCCTTTTCTGCGCCTTTCTGCGATTCATGGCGATATTTCGGCAGAGCGCGCCGATATAGTGCTTGAGCGGCTCGGGGCGCTTGGGGGGAATAGTGTTCCAGGCGGCGAGATAGGTGTCGTTCTTTACCTCGAGTGAGTCCTCTTCGTTCTCAAGAATACGGTCGGCTATGTATTTGCAATAGCGACCGTACTTTTTGTCGGTCTCCTCGATGGCATCCTCAGAGCGTTCCCAAAAGAGATCTAATATTTTACTGTCATCCATCTCAAATCTCCTTTCTTTGAAGGTCCTTCACCCTAATAAACAACAAAAATGCCGTCTACATTACACCAAAAATAAAAATTTTTTAAATTTTTTTAATTTTTTTGCAATTCAATTATACCACCCTCATCCAAGTCTGTCAATCGCGACCAACAAAATAAAAAATATACGCATTGGTACTTGAAAAAAAAAGAAAAGTGCGGTATAATATAAATTGATAGATTATATTCAGATGAAGGAAGGAGAGAGGCGCGAATTATGAAGATAATCGGCGTAACGGGCCCGTCGGGTGCGGGCAAGGGCGCGCTCTGCGAGATGTTCAAAAAGCGCGGGATCGTGTGCATTGATGCTGATGCCGTATATCATTCTCTGCTCGTTCCCCCATCCGAGTGTCTTGACGCTCTGAAGTCCGCTTTTGGAGAGAGCGTTTTTTGTCCCGACGGCTCGCTTGACCGAGCGGCGCTCGGAAGGATAGTCTTTGCCGAGAGCGACAAGCTTGAGCTGCTCAACTCGACCGTTCTTTCCTTCGTTCTCGCAAAATTCCGAATTATGATAGCCGAGCTTGCCTCTCAGGGCGAGGCGGCGGTCGTGATAGACGCGCCGACGCTTATTGAATCGGGCTTTGACAAGGAGTGCGACGCCGTGATCTCGGTGTTAGCGTCCCCCGACGTGCGCGTGGGCAGAATAATGAGGCGCGACTCTATCTCGGAGGAAAAGGCGTGGCTTCGCATCAAGGCGCAAAAGAGCGACGAATTTTATATTTCTCACTCGGATGCAATCCTTTGCAACGACGGCTCGCGCGATGAGCTTGAAGCGGCGCTGAACGCGCTTCTTAAAGAAAACGACGTCCTCGGAGGTGCTGACAATGACTAAGCTCAAGCGCCCCGTGGCGATATTGATAATAATTGCCGTAGCCTTTCTGATAGCTCTGGGAGCTGACGCGCTCGCCTCTCTTGCAGAGAAGCAGATGCACCCTACGGATTTTGAGGAATACGTAGATAAATATTCAGCCGAATACAACGTGCCGAAATATATTATCTTTGCGGTGATAGACGTTGAGAGCGACTTCAAGCCCTACTACACCTCAGAGGCAGGCGCGCGCGGGCTTATGCAGATGGTTCCCGACACGTTTGAATGGCTGACCTCTGCCGAGCATCTTGGCGAGGATCTCTCGCCCGACGAGCTTTACGAGCCTGAGGTGAACATAAAATACGGTACTTATTACCTTTCGTATCTCTTTGAAAAATTTCACGATTGGGACACCGTCTTTGCCGCCTATAACGCAGGCGAGGGCAACGTCTCAAAGTGGCTTAAGGACGACGAGTATTCAAGCGACGGAAAGCTTACTCACATTCCCTTCAAGGAGACGAGGGCTCATGTGAAAAAGATCAACGAAGCTATTGATTATTATAAAAATACTTACTATAGAAACGAGGCAAACACAAAATGAACAAGGACATTCTTTACTCTAAGAAAACAGTTTACGAGCAGCTCGGCAAGGAGACTACCGAGGCAGCTTTTGCTTATGCAGAGGGCTACAAGAGCTTTCTTGACGCCGCTAAGACCGAGCGTGAGGCTGTAAAGGTCTCTATCGAAATGCTCGCGGCAAAGGGCTTTAAGGAGTACACTCTTGGAGACAAGGTTGCGGTAGGCGACAAGCTCTACTACAACAACCGCGGCAAGAACCTTTTCGTTTTCACTATCGGAAGCGAAAGTATTGCAAACGGCATCCGCATAGTAGCGTCTCACGTTGACGCTCCCAGAATAGACCTCAAGCAGTGCCCTCTCTATGAGGATGCAGGTATGGCTTACTTCAAGACTCACTACTACGGCGGCGTTCGCAAGTATCAGTGGGTCGCAACCCCTCTCGCTCTCCACGGTGTCGTTATCACCAAGGACGGCAAGACTATTGACGTATGCATCGGCGAGGACGACAGCGATCCCGTATTCTACATCTCCGACCTTCTCCCCCACCTCAGCGCAGACCAGAACAAGCTTCCCCTCGCTGACGGTATCAAGGGCGAGCAGCTCAACGTAATTCTCGGAAACATTCCCGAGGAGGACGAAAAGTCCGTAAAGAACGCGGTCATGACGCTCATCTACGACAAGTACGGCGTTGTTGAGGAGGATTTCTTCTCCTCCGAGCTTTGCGTAGTTCCTGCGGCTAAGGCTCGCGACGTAGGCTTTGACCGCTCTCTCATCGGCTCTTACGGCCACGACGACCGCGTTTGCGCTTACCCCTCTCTCACAGCTCTCCTTGAGTCCGAGGACTCCACCCATACCTTGATGTGCATTCTCGCAGATAAGGAAGAGATCGGCAGCGACGGTGCGAGCGGAATGCAGTGCGATCTTATGCTTGATATAATCGACGCTATCGCCGCTTCCTTCGGCGTATCTCCCGCTCTCGTAAGAGCAAATTCCAAGTGCCTCTCGGCTGACGTTTGCCCCGGCTACGATCCCAATTTCGCAGAGGTATTTGAGAAGAGAAACTCCGCATTCGTCGGATGTGGCGCGGTATTCACTAAGTACACGGGCGCTCGCGGCAAGTCCTCTACCAATGACGCGAACCCCGAGTTCATCGCTTGGCTCAGAGCGGCTATGGCAGAAAACGGCGTTATCTGGCAGGCAGGCGAGCTTGGCAAGGTTGACGTTGGCGGCGGCGGAACTGTTGCTAAGTTCATCGCAAAGCACAACATCGAGACCATCGACCTCGGCGTTGCTATCATCGCTATGCACGCTCCCTACGAGCTTGTTGCAAAGGTTGACGTTTACGAAACGCACAAGGCTATAAAGGCATTTTATAATTTCGATTGATCATCTTCTCGCGAGGGTTATATGTTAGAAAAGCTGAAGGACGCCGAGGTCCGCTACTCTGCCATTGAGGGCGAGCTTGCCTCCCCCGATATATTCTCCGATCAGGAGCGCTTCACCGCGCTTATGAAGGAGTATAAGGCACTGACTCCCATAATTGAAAAATACCGCGAATATAAGTCTGTCTCTGCCGAGGGCGAGGATCTTCGCTCTATGCTTGAGGACTCGCTCGACCCCGAGATGCGAGAGCTCGTGAACGCGGAATACAAGGAAATAAAGCCGAGGCTTGAGGCTCTTCTTGAGGAGCTGAAGATACTTCTTCTGCCCCGTGACCCCAACGACGATAAGAACGTTATGGTCGAGATCCGAAGCGGAGCGGGCGGCGAAGAGGCCGCACTCTTTGCAGGAGTTCTCTACCGTATGTACACTATGTACGCTGAATCCGCAGGCTTTAAGGTCTCGTTGATGAACGCCAACGAGACCGAGCTTGGCGGTTTCAAGGAAATAACCTTTATGATAGAGGGCGACGGCGCTTATTCAAGATTTAAGTTTGAAAGCGGCGTTCACCGCGTGCAAAGGGTCCCCGAGACAGAGTCTCAGGGTAGGATACAGACCTCCACCGCAACAGTTGCGGTGCTTCCCGAGGCTGAGGACGTCGAGGTGGAGATAAACCCCACCGATATAATCATCGAGTCCTGCAAGTCAAGCGGCGCGGGCGGTCAGCACATCAACAAGACCGAATCTGCCGTAAGACTTACACACAAGCCCACGGGAATAGTTATAGAGTGTCAGGAGGAGCGAAGCCAGTTCAAGAATCGCGACAAGGCACTCAAAATGCTCAAGACCAAGCTTTACGATATGAAGGTCACCGAGCAGAACGAAAAAATAGCGTCCGACCGCAAGAGCCAGGTTGGAACGGGAGACCGAAGCGAGCGCATACGCACCTACAATTATCCTCAGGGGCGCATTACCGACCATCGCATAGGTCTTACCCTCTACTCGCTTGAGAGCTTCCTAAACGGAAATATCGGCGGTATGATGGACGCGCTTATAACCGCCGACACGGCGCAAAAGCTGAAGAATTCAGAAGGTACTTCAAGAATATGAACACCGACATCTTTAAGATATATCCCGACAGCATCGACTCAGAGGCTATCCGCTCAGCCGCAAGCGTGATCAAGGCAGGCGGACTCGTTGCCTTCCCTACCGAGACGGTCTACGGTCTTGGAGCTGATGCTACCGACAAAAACGCGGCTAAGAAGATATACGCCGCAAAGGGCAGACCGTCGGATAATCCCCTGATAATCCACGTAGCCTCTCCCGAGGACGCGCGTATCTACGCCGAGGTCTCCGAGCTTTACGAAAGGCTCGCAAAGGCGTTTATGCCGGGGCCCTTGACCGTGATAATGCCTAAGAAGCTAATCGTTCCCGACGAGGTCACGGGCGGACTTGACTCTGTGGCTGTCCGCTGCCCCTCGCACCCTATCGCAAGGGCACTTATCTCTGCCGCAGGCGTGGCTATCGCCGCACCCTCGGCTAATATTTCAGGCTCTCCCTCACCGACCTGCGCGGAGCACGTCATCAAGGATATGCAAGGGCGCATAGAGACCATCATCGACGGTGGTGAATGCGAGATAGGGCTTGAATCCACGATAGTCAAAATAATCGGCGAGAAGCTCGTGATGCTTCGCCCCGGTGCAATTACGGCTGACGCGCTTCGTTGCGTGTGTGACGAGGTCGAGATAGCGAGCGCGGTCACCGAGTCTCTTGGCGAGAACGAACGTCCGCTCTCCCCCGGAATGAAATACAGACATTACGCGCCCTCATCTCCCCTCGTGCTGCTCGACGGAACGCGCGAGGCGGTTGCAAGCTTTCTCTCTGCCGCACAGGCAAGCGAGAACTGCGCGATCCTCTGCTACAGCGAGGAAAAGGCGCTTCTTAAAAATGAAAACATTATCGATATAGGCAGCGAGAGCGATCTCAAGGCTCAGGCGCAAAGGCTGTTCGGCGCGCTTAGAAAGGCAGATACCTTCGGGTGCGACATAATCTACGCCCACCTGCCCGTGCAAGAGGGCTTGGGACTTGCGCTCTACAACAGACTTATAAGAGCCGCCGCCCATACCGTAAGGAAGGTCAACTCCTAAGAAACAAACAACTCTAAAGATAAGGACGGTGCCAAAATGGCAAAGAAAACATCCAGATCCAAGGAAAACAGCGAAATAATATACGCTCCGGCGCAGGAGCAGCTCATCACAGATACCATTGAAAAAAACTATATGCCCTACGTTATGAGCGTTATAGTTGCCCGCGCTATCCCCGAGATAGACGGTCTCAAGCCCTCTCACCGCAAGCTGCTTTACACTATGTACAAGATGGGCTTGCTTACGGGTAACCGCACCAAAAGCGCGAACGTGGTAGGACAGACGATGAAGCTCAATCCTCACGGAGATATGGCTATATACGAGACTATGGTTCGTCTCACAAGAGGCAACGAGTCGCTCCTTCACCCATTCGTTGACTCCAAGGGAAGCTTTGGTAAGCAGTACTCCTCTAACATGCGCTTTGCCGCATCGCGTTACACCGAGGTAAAGCTTGACAGCTTCTGCGCTGAGCTTTTCAAGGGCATTGACAAGGACGCGGTAGATTTTGTTCCCAACTACGATAATACTATGCAGGAGCCCGTTCTCCTCCCCACCACCTTCCCGAATATTCTCGTTACTCCAAACAAGGGAATTGCGGTAGGTATGGCGTCTGATATATGCTCCTTCAATCTCTCTGAGGTCTGCGACGGCACTATCGCGGTGCTCAAGAACCCCAAAGTCTCCACCGACAGGATAATGGACATAATCAAAGCGCCCGACTTCCCCGGCGGCGGAGCGATACTCTACAACCGAGAGGATATGCGACAGATCTACGAGACCGGCTCGGGCTCTGTAAAGATCCGCTCGCGCTACAACTATGACAAGGCGCAGAACTGCATAGATATAATTCAGATCCCCTACTCTACCAATATTGAGGCGATACTCAACAAGATCTCCGACCTCGTTAAAGAGGGCAAGCTCAAGGAAGTAGTTGACTTCCGCGACGAGATCGACCTCAGCGGATTTAAGCTCACGCTCGATCTCCGCAGAGGCGTTGATCCCGACAAGCTGATGCTCAAGCTCTTTAAGATGACTCCCCTTGAGGACAGCTTCAAGTGCAACTTCAACGTGCTTATCGACTCCAACCCAAGACAGATGGGAGTCGTTGAGATAATCAAGGAATGGATCAAATTCCGTCTCGGATGCCTCAAGAGAGAGCTTTCGTTTGACCTTAAGAAAAAGAAGGACAAGCTCCATCTGCTTCTCGGTCTTGGAAAGATACTGCTTGACATCGACAAGGCTATCCGCATAATAAGACACACCGAAAAGGAAGAGGACGTTATCCCCAACCTTATGGCAGGCTTCGGAATTGACGAGATCCAGGCAGAATACATCGCCGAGATCAAGCTCCGCAACCTCAACAAGCAGTACATCATCAACCGTATCAACGAGATCGAGGGACTTCAGGCTGAGATTGCGAAGATAGAGGATATACTTGCCGACGAGCTCAAGCAGAAGGCGCTTATCTCCTCTCAGCTTACCGAGATCAAGAAGAAGTACGGTCAGCCCCGTCGCTCACAGATAATCCACATCGACGACGTAGTCATCTACAGCGAGGACGACGAGGTCGAGAACTACAACGTTCGTCTGTATATGACGAGCGAGGGCTACTTCAAGAAGATAACGCTTCAGTCGCTCCGCGGAAACGACGAGCAGAAGTTCAAGGACGGAGATTTCCTTACCTTCACGGCTGACACCGACAACCTCGCCGACCTTGTGTTCGTTACCAACAAGCAGCAGATCTACAGAGCGAAGGTTGCGGATTTCGAGTGCTGCAAGGCATCGGCAATGGGCGACTTCCTGCCCGCTAAGCTCTCTATGGACGAGGGCGAGCGCCCCGTATTTATGAGAATTCAGAAGAGCTATCCCGACAACGAGCACTTCGTTTATATCTTTGAAAACGGTAAGGGCGTAAGAGTGCCCGCAAGCTGCTACGAGACCAAGGGCAACAGAAAGAAGCTCGTCAACGCCTTCTCCTCTGCTTCGCCTATCTGCGCGGTATTCTACGAGATCGAAAAGGATCCCTACGAGATACTTCTCGTGAGCGATGCTGAGCGCGCGATCACGATCAAAACCTCGCTTATCCCGATAAAGACCACGCGTACCTCGGGCGGCGTAACGCTGATGACTATGAAGAAGGGCAACAAGCTCAAATACGCTACCGACAATATCCCCGAGGCATATACGAAGGGATATAAGAAGCTGAAGATCCCCGCCTCGGGAGTTACTATTCCCGACGAAGATCTCTCGGCGCTTCAACTGAGCATATACACGGAATAAGCGAAAACTAAGACGAAAGGAAATACCACTATGAACAAGAAAACAAAGCTTTGGGTAAGAGCTCTTTGTTGGGCTCTCGCTGGTCTGATGGTATCGGGCGGCGTTGCTACTCTCATCTCTTTCCTTGTAAAATAAACTAAAAAAGAAGCAGTTCATCACCTCTGCATTCTTAGCGAAGAAAACACAAACACCACCAAGGAAATCTCTTTGGTGGTGTTTTTCTATTGGCGGTAGCTTTCCAAAGCCTCCCTTGTGTAAAGGGAGGTGGCTCGCGTAAGCGAGACGGAGGGATTGTAAAAGCAAGATTATACCACAAAACAATCCCTCAGTCACCTCCGGTGACAGCTCCCTTTACACAAGGGAGCCTTATATGCGCCGTTCTTCTGCGGATAGTGGGTTCGGGCTTCTGCCCGATTATGCGCGGACTGCCACGCGCTATGCTTGCCCCAGACGCGAGCGTCGGGAAAAGCAAAAACAAACATTGGTTGAGTCGTAAACAACTATTTGATAATTGTTTTTTCACAAATATATGCTATAATATAATCACACCGGTGATAACTATTTCAAGGAGGAGTTTTTATGCAACTTAATTTAGGTACTAAAATTAGAGAACTGCGCAGACGTGATGGACGCACACAAGATAATCTTGCAGAAGCTCTCGGCGTAACTGCGCAGGCTGTTTCTCGTTGGGAGTCGAGTGGTAGTTATCCCGATATGGAAATGATCCCTGCTATCGCGAATTATTTCCATGTATCCATAGATGAACTGTTCGGGTACCAGAACGATCGGGAAGAGCGGATCAAGCGAATTCTGGAGGAGGCAAAGAACCAAATAAATGCTCAAGGCTACCTTTTGGGAAGGGGCCACGGAGACTATGAGAGATGTGTGCAAATGCTCCGCGAAGCTGTTGCGGAATTTCCTAACGAGCCCGAGATTCTTTTCCAGCTCGCAGAAGCGTTGCATCGGCTTGGATGGCAAAAGCACGGTCGTGCCATACGCATGAAAGATGACGACAAAGAGCATTTTTATGAAAATGTGGAATACAACACGCAAAACACCTATTGGTGGGAGGCATTACAGGTATATGAAAAACTGTTAAAAATGGATATTTCATCCGAACGCCACGGAGAAATCGTACTAACGACCGTGATGATCTACAGAAGCATGGGTGAATACGAAAAAGCCAAGGCACTTGCCTGCGCACAAGACTCTATGCATTATTCCAAAGAAGCACTTTTGCCGCGAGCCGTGGTTGGCGAGGAAATAGATAAAACCCAAGGGGAAAGCGTTATTGCGTGTCTGCACGTGCTGAATTGGGTACTGTCCTATGCGGTGACACACAAGCCAGACGCTCAGATCAGCGAGTACGACAGAAGCGTTCTTTTGACCATCGCCCATATGTATGAGTTGGTGTTCAACGACGGAAGATGTGGGTGTGAGCACTGGACACTCGGACGTTTGTATCTCATTTTGTCCCGACAGGAGTTCATCAATGGGGGAAATGTGCAAAAAGCCATTGCCAATTTTGATAAGAGTTTTGCCCACTACAAAGCATACAAGGATATCTGCGGGCAGGGTGATTACCAGTATTCAGCCCCACTTGTATCCAAGGTGACAGTTTCAGGCGACAGACTTCCTGCCGTATGGGATGACTATTGGAAAGGAATTCTGAACGGTATGCCCGACTCCCTTCTCGCCGAGCTCCGCCAAATCCCCAAATATGCCGAATGCTTTGAATAATCTCTCGCCCCGCCTCGTGTGGGGCATTTCTTTGCTTTCTGCATATCAAAAAGCCACCACGAAAAAACATGGTGGCTCATTTCAATTTTACCGCTATTTTTGCAGACGCTCTGAACTGCTTCTTTTTTATATTCTAACAATTATTCCTCTCTTTTTCTGCCTGCGAGTGTGCAGCAAGCCGTAGCGCAGAGCGCTACTATTACTACCGTCGTGCCAAGGCTCGACGAGCAGCCGCTCGTTTCGTTATGCTCGGTCTCGTCGCCGCTCTCCGACTCACTTGCGTCGGGGTCTGTGGCGCTATCGATCTCGGTAGGCTTTTCGGTAGGCTCCTCAGTAGGCTTTTCAACCGGAGGCTTACGCTTTGCTACGACTGTAAAGTCAAGCGTATCAAGAATGGTAATAACGCCGTTATCAAGCTTGAGCAGGAAGGTTATCTGATGCTTTCCTCGCATAAGGTCAAGCAGCTCGGCGTCTATCTTGCAAAGCACGGTGTTCTCTCCACCGATACTTATCTGATCTTCACTCAGCTCGTCCTCAAGAAGCGCATCCGAAACCCATCTTATATTCTCTCTGTTGCCGTCAAGGTAATATCCTGCCTCAACTACGTTATATTCAAATCCAAACCAACCGCAGAGCGACACAGAGCCGCCCTCCTCGACCTTCATATCCACGCCGTCGTGTGCTTCTTCGGAGTTAAGATAATCGGTGATCCTTCCGCCGATATATCCTTCGGTCTTATCGAAAGGAAGGAATGAGATCGGGGGAGCGATAGGTGTTGAAGTGCTTATTTGGATAACGCGATCGGTATCATTGTTGACCACATATCCCTCAAGCACCTCGCCGTCTATTTCGCATACTGCCTTAAGCATACCGCCAAGACCGTTCTCCACAACCTCGGTTACCTCTAAGAGAGTGCCTGCAGGGATAAGCGCGTAGTCGCCCTCAAGCGAGCTGTCTGCATAGAGATATTTGCCCGTAGCCGCAACGTAGAGTCCGGGAGTCACCTTTCTTCCGCTGTAATCTATCTTCGATACCTCATCGTCCGTCTTGTAAGGGGGCGTTCCGTAGCCCTCTATGCAGGAGTAATCAAGCGCGTAGCTCTTGAAATGCACACCACCGCCGTTGGAGACCATAGTAGAGCCGCCGTTGGTGTTACCTTCAACGGTATATACTCTCTCACCGTCGGAATAAAGCACTATACCGATGTGTCCGATAGCCTTCTCGGGCGACCAACGGAAGAAGATAAGGTCGCCGCTCTTAGGCGTATAATTGCCGCCGTTTGCGAGTGATTTTTGGAAATAACCCGTCTCTGTAAGGTTCTGCGCCCACTTGGGACATCCTACCTCACGCCAGATGTAATCGGGGTCTCCCATGTGATTTCTGCACCAATCGCTGATCTTATTAAGCTCGGTAGAACGCGACTGAAGCAGGCAGAAGGAAACGAAGGAAGCGCACCAATCGTAGTTGCCCGTGCCGTATCCCGAGCCGAAATCGCCCATATTCCAGTTATACTCGGTGAAATTGTCTCCGCCGCCAAGCGTACCGCTGATATCGTCAAGCGTGTCGCTTTCCATATAGCCGATCTGAGAAAGCGCTACTGCCAGAAGGTCGGTAACGTTATCTCCCGTAAGCGGAAGCGAGGTAAGATTTCTATAATACTTCCCTGCTATGTAAGAGTCGGACGCGTAATTTGCGCCCTTTACGTAAGTGATAGTATCTTTCTCCTCATCCTCTGCGGCAAAGGTAGTAAAACTCAAGCAAGAGATCGCCATAATTGCCACGAGAGCGAGAGAAATTCCTCTCAAAGCGTATTTTTTCATATTAACCGTTCCAAAAAATTATTTGCCGTGTCAGCATCCCAAGGATAGCAATTCCACAACAAGATAATTATACCATGATAACGAAAATTTGTAAAGAGCTTTAGCGCAAATATTCCCATATCAAGCAAAAAGCAGCTCCGATCACTCGGAGCTGCTTTTATTCAATTACGCGTTGTGAATACCGAGAGCCGCATCAGCGTTGTCGGCATCAAGTCCGTACTTCTTTGCCTTTCTGTACTCAAAGAACTTGAGTGCTACCTGCTCGAAGAGAGCGTAGGAGAGGACGTCCTCGTCCTGCTCCATATAGGGCTTGATCTTCTCGCGGAGAGCGTCGAGCTCGGGAGCGAGCTTATCTGCGGGACGGCAGTCGATTCTTGGAGTGTCCCCGATGATCTTCTTTACGAATGCAGGGTCGATGTCAACGGGAGTCTTACCGTACTGACCCTCAACGAGTCCCTTGAACTCCTTGGTCACCATCTTGTATCTCTCGCCGCCGATAACGTTGAATACTGCCTGAGTACCAACGATCTGCGAGGAAGGAGTAACGAGAGGCGGATAACCCGCGTCGGCTCTTACTCTCGGAACCTCCTCAAGAACCTCGGTAAGCTTATCAGACTTGCCAGCCTGCTTGAGCTGAGAAACGAGGTTAGAGAGCATTCCGCCGGGAACCTGATAGATAAGCGCGTTTACGTCAACCTTAAGCATCTTGGGATCAAGCAGACCGCTTGCAAGATACTTCTCGCGGATAGGCGCGAAATACTTTGTGATCTGGTCAAGCTGCTCGAGGCTGATGCCGGTATCGTACTCAGTGCCGCTGAGAGTTGCAACGAGCGACTCCGTGGGAGGCTGAGAAGTACCCATAGCCATGGGGGAGATCGCGGTGTCAACTATATCAGCGCCTGCCTCGATAGACTTAAGGAGCGTCATAGAAGCAAGGCCCGAGGTGTAGTGGGTGTGTACCTGAATAGGAAGTTTTACGGTCTCCTTGAGTGCCTTTACGAGCTCGTACGCGTCGTAAGGCTTGAGCAGACCTGCCATATCCTTGATACAGATAGAGTTTGCACCCATATTCTCAAGGCGCTTTGCGTAGTCGGTAAAATACTCGAGAGTATAAACGGGACCCGTGGTGTAGCTGATAGCCGCCTGAACGTGTCCGCCCTCCTTCTGAGTTGCCTTGATGGCAGTCTCGAGGTTACGCGCGTCGTTGAGAGCGTCAAAAATTCTGAGAATATCGATACCGTTAGCGATAGACTTCTGAACGAAGTATTCAACTACGTCGTCAGAGTAATGACGGTATCCGAGGATGTTCTGTCCTCTGAAGAGCATCTGAAGCTTTGTGTTCTTGACTTCTGCGCGGATCTTGCGGAGTCTCTCCCAGGGATCCTCGTTAAGAAAACGAAGGCAGGAATCAAAGGTTGCGCCACCCCACGCCTCAAGAGAGTGGTAGCCTACTTTATCGAGAGCTGCGAGAATAGGCAGCATCTCCTCTGTTTTCATTCTCGTAGCGACGAGCGACTGATGCGAGTCGCGGAGAACTGTTTCTGTTATTTTTACCTGTGCCATTATACTAACCTCCGTTCAATTAAAATCTGGACAGGAACACGCCTGCCGCTACTGCAGAACCGATAACGCCCGCAACGTTGGGGCCCATCGCGTGCATAAGGAGGAAGTTCGAGGGATCCTCCTTCTGACCAACAGTCTGTGAAACTCTTGCCGCCATAGGAACTGCGGAAACGCCCGCAGAGCCGATAAGGGGATTGATCTTGCCGCCCGAAAGCCAGTTCATTATCTTCGCGGTGATAAGTCCGCCGCAGGTAGAAATGCTGAAGGCTACGAGTCCAAGGCAGATGATAAAGATGGTTTCAAGACGCAGGAAGTTTGCCGCACTTGCAGTAGCACCTACAGAGATGCCGAGGAATATGGTAACGATATTCATAAGCTCGTTCTGAGCGGTCTTGGAAAGTCTGTCGGTCACGCCGCAAACGTTGAGCAGGTTACCGAGCATAAGACAACCTACGAGCGTAGCTGCATCGGGAAGAATAAGTCCTACAACGAAGGTAACGATCAAGGGGAAAAGTATCTTCTCGGTCTTGGATACCTGACGAAGTGCGCTCATCTTGATCATGCGCTCCTTCTTGGTGGTGAACAGCTTCATGAAGGGAGGCTGTATCATAGGAATAAGAGCCATATAGCTGTACGCCGCGATAGCTATCGCGCCAAGCAGGTGAGGAGCGAGAGTTTTGGTAACGAGTATTGCCGTAGGTCCGTCCGCACCGCCGATAATACCGATCGAAGCCGCCTCCTCGGGAGTAAATCCGAGAAGAAGAGCGCCTGCAAAGGCTATAAATACGCCAAGCTGTGCGCCTGCACCGATAAAGAGGCTCTTGGGGTTGGAAATAAGGGGGGAGAAGTCGGTCATAGCGCCGATACCTATAAAGATAAGGCAAGGATAGATTCCAAACTTTACGCCAAGGTAAAGGAGATCGAGAAGACCGCCGTTCTTGAGCACCGCACCGTAGTTTATCTCGGTAAGCGAGTGCATCAGGCTGTCGTACGCTTCCTGGGTGAATACCACGTCAGAGGTACCCGAGAAGATCGCATCTACGCCTACACCGTGCTCGAGAAGCTGAGTGTATTCAGCTACCGAGAGAATTCCGTCCTTAAAGGCGAGTTCAAGCGCGTCAACCGCCTCCTGAGGAGGAATAAAGAAATCAAGATGGAACATTCCACTACCGGGAAGATTGGTAAGAAGCATACCTATCGCGATAGGCAAAAGCAACAGCGGCTCGAACTTCTTGACTATTGCAAAATAGACAAGAACGAACGCGATGATAAACATAACTAAGGTCTGCCACCAATCGCTGCTTGCAAACATTCGCGCTATTCCCGTAGTGTTCAAGAAATTTTGTATCGTTTCAAGCATACAACTGTTTTCCTTTCATTAAATTTGGCAAATGAGAGAAAATCAGTTGAGAGTTACGAGAAGAGCATCGGTCTCAACGCTTGCGCCCTGAGCAACCTCAACGCTTGCAACTACGCCATCCTGGGGAGCGCAGATGTCATTCTCCATCTTCATAGCCTCGAGAACTATGAGAACGTCGCCCTTCTTTACAGAAGCACCAACCTTGCAGTTGACCTTCATAATGTTGCCGGGCATAGGAGCCTTAACGCTTACTGCGCCTGCTGCTCCGCTTGCCTTAGGAGCTGCGGGAGCTGCCTTGGGTGCTGCGGCAGGAGCTGCTACGGGAGCTGCAGGAGCTGCTACGGGAGCTGCTGCTACGGGCGCGGAAGCGGTTGCGCCTACTTCTTCAACTTCAACAGTATAGGTAACACCGTTAACGGTAATGTTATAAGTTTTCATAATTAATACCTCAAACCTTTCAAATAAGTTAAATTATTTAGAATTCCACGCCTTGCCGCCGTTAGTTCTGCGGAAGGACACTACTCTGAAGCCCTCGGGGGCGACTTCATTACCCTGACTTGCCTCGTAAGCAACGATAGCAGCAGTAAGAACTGCGATAAGCTCTGCGTCGTTATTCGCCGCAGGTGCTACCACCGGCTCGGGAACTGCTACGGGCTCTGCCTTGGGAGCGGCAGGCTCGCTCTTTTTCTTGGGCTCGGGCTTTGCGAAGATAAACTTAAAGAGCACAAGCACTGCCCAAAGGATAGCGAGAACGGCAAATATCATTCCCATACCGAGAAGCGGCATCTGCCACATCATTTCTAAGGTCTCAGCCGAGATAGCTGCCGCTGTCGGCTGAATAAATCCGTTTATAAACATTTGCTACCTCCGAAATCAGAGAGGCATATTCGCATGTCTGCGAGTGGGGTTGCCCTCTGCCTTGGATGCGAGCATTGCAAACGAAGCGCAAATTCTCGCGCGAAGCTCCTCGGGAGCAACTACGTCGTCTATCTCGCCGCAGTCGCAAGCCTCAGATGCCGACGCGCACTTCTCTTTCCACTCGTTCTCAAGCTCCTCGCGGCTCTGCTCGCCAACCTTGGAGTTCCAAACGAATGCAACAGACGCCTCAGGCGAGAGAACGCTGATGCAAGCGGTGGGGAGTGCGAGAGCCATATCAGCGCCTACCGACTTAGAGCCGAGAAGCGTGAACGCCGCGCCGTACGCCTTGCCTACGACTACCGTAAGCTTTGCGTTCTCAGAAGAGGTGTAAGCGTAAGCAAGTCTTGCAAGCTCAGACGCGTAAGCCGCGCTTTCAGCCTCAAGGCTTACCTCAAGTCCCTCGCTGTCAACGAGAGTGAGCACGGGGATCGAGAAGCTGTCGCACAGACCGACGAGCTTCGAGATAGCTCTTGCGGACTTGATATCAAGAATTCCCTTATTTTCGGGGTTAGAAGCAACTACGCCTGCGGTGATGCCGCCAAAGGAAGCAAATCCGAGAACGAAGTTATTGGTGTAATCAGCATAAATGCGAGTGAACGCGCCGTTATCAGCGAGAGTAGCAACGAGTTCCTCTGCCTTGTAGTTATCTGCATCAACTGCAACCGCTCTGTTCATATCGTCAGCGCACTCGGTGTAAGCGCCGCTCGCGTTGTTAGCGGGAAGAAGAGCGATGAGCTTTCTCGCGTAAGCAAAAGCGTCTGCCTCGTCCTTCGCGTTGTATGCGGAGAGACCGTGCTCAGCCGCGAAATCAGCCTTGCCTGCCTCAGCTCCTACAACGAAGGGAGAATTTACGTAAAGCTTGGAAGCATCCTTAACGGTCACTACGAAATCAAACATAGAAGCCGCAACAGCAGAGGATCCTCCGCAAACGCCGTCTATAACTGCTATCTGAGGAACTATTCCCGAAGCATCTGAGATGCACTTCATAAATCTTCCGTAAGCCGCCATAGCCGCCGCGCCGTCGTAGATAACTGCGCCCGCGCTGTCAAACACGCCTATGATGGGTGCGCCGTTCTTAATTGCAAGAGAGTAGAGATTTGCTATCTTTCTTGCATGGCGCTCGCCAAACGCGCCCTTGGTTCTGCCGCTGTCCTGAACGAATGCGAAGGCAAGCTCGCCGCTCACCGCTCCGTAGCCGCAAAGGACACCCTCAAAATCAGCCTCACTGCCCTGACGCTTCGTATATGCGCCAAGCTCGACAAAGGTTCCGGCGTCAAATATCGCCTCAAGCTTTGCCTTGGACTGACCGTACATTTTTTCGTCAATCTGTACCATAATGTGCCTCCGTTTCATCTTTTGAGAGTATTTTTTGTCAGTGGTTTTTCAATCTACCACATTACCCCAATTTTAATGTAATTCTACCACAATTCGTACACTTTTTCAAGCAAAGTGGCAAAATATATTTGTTAATTTTATGTGAACTTTGGTATATACAGATATTATTCCCTCATATACGCCTTATAAACCAAATATATATGTCTTAAACCAACATTCAGAACAAAAAAAGGAGAACGGTATGAAAAATACGAGCTCTTCACACAAAGCACCAAAAAATCCCCATAGCTCACGCGAGAGAAGCCGCATCGGTGGGCTGATCGTCAGCATTGCGACAGGCGCAGGGCTTGGTCTGATCTGCTTTTTTCTTTTAATACTTATTTTCTCAGGTCTTTGCCTTGCACTTGAGAACCCCCACTCACTCACATTTGCGCTCAGCCTTGCCGCTATATATCTCTCAGCCCTCGCGGCAGGCTTTGCATCGGTCAGAAAGAATCACAAGTGCGACGCGCTTCTGTGCGGCGCTCTGACGGGCTTGACGTTTATGCTCGCCCTTTGCGCGCTTCTTTTATTGATCCCGACGGGCGCAGAGAGCGCGCCGAGCAACGCTTTTGTCCTCCGAATACTCGTTTTGCCTCTCTCTATTGCGGGTTCATTTCTCGGAAGGGTGCAAAAGAAGGTCAAAAGGTACAAAAAGTTTTAAAAATTCAAATATTTTTTAAAAAAAGTTAAAAATTCTATTGATTTTTGTCGAACTATATGATAACATATAATTAACTTAATGATAGAGGTGCGGGAAGGATAAGTACGCCGAGCAAACGGGCGGCTCCGTCGGGTGAAAGGTCTTCTTGCCGAAGCTTTATGTAAAAGCCGTTTTGCATATCGCTGGTGCAATCGCAGAATATGCCTTGCACTGTCACATTTTGTGGAGCGCTATCTTAACTTGCATCGGTAATTTTACCGCAAGAGCTCCGCTCTTGCGGTTTTTTATTTACAAAAATCAAAAAACAAAGGAGAGTTAAAATGGACGGTACCTTATGGGCTTTCTTGCCGGCGGTCATTGCTATCGTGCTTGCGCTGGTAACGAAGCAGGTTTACGTTTCTCTGTTCTTGGGAATATTCGTCGGCGCGATGATGTACGCAGGCGGCAATCCCCTCAACGCGATGTTCACACTCTTCCAGGTAATGAGCGAGAAGGTCGGCTCTAACACCCCGATCATCGTTTTCCTCGTCGTGCTTGGAATTCTTGTAGTTCTTTTGCAGAAGTCGGGCGGCGCTAAGGCGTACGGCGACTGGGCAGGCAAGAAGATAAAGTCCAAGGGCGGCGCTCTTGCGGCTACCGCGGCACTCGGTTGCCTTATCTTCGTTGACGACTATTTCAACTGCCTTACAGTCGGCTCTGTAATGCGTCCCGTTACCGATAAGTTCAAGATCTCGAGAGCAAAGCTCGCTTATATCATCGACTCCACCGCAGCGCCCGTCTGCATCATCGCTCCTATCTCGAGCTGGGCGGCAGCAGTTGCAGGTGAGCTTGAGGGCGACGGTCTGATGGTATTTATCAGCACCATCCCCTTCAACGTATATGCGATACTCACTCTCATTATGGTATTTGCACTCTGCATCTTTAAGTTTGACTTCGGCAAGATGAAGAAGAACGAGCTTATCGCAGAGACCACGGGCGATCTCCACGCAGGTGCTGAGGAAAACTCCGAGAGCAGCGCTGAGATAATTGCCAACCCCAAGGGTAAGGTACACCACCTCGTTATCCCCGTTATCATTCTTATCATCTGCTGTATCGGCGGAATGCTCTTCACGGGCTTCTTCTACAACTGGGATACAGGCCTTATCGGCTCCGAGCTTCAGTCTGCTAACGTCATCGAGGCGTTCTCCAACTGTGATGCAGGTATGTCGCTCGCTATCGGCTCTACATTCGCGCTTATCATTATCGCTATCTACTACATGATCGCTCGCGTAGTCTCCTTCAAGGAGATCACGGGAAGCTTCACAGAGGGCTTCAAGGCAATGGTTCCCGCGATACTTATTCTTACTTTCGCATGGTCTATCTCGGGCATTATGGGCGCTAAGGGCGGATACCTTGACGCGCAGTCCTTCGTTGCAGAGAATCTCGCCAACAGCGCATTCCCGCAGTTCCTCTTCCCTGCTATCTTCTTTGTTCTCGCAGGCGCTATCGCGTTTGCAACAGGAACGTCCTGGGGAACCTTCGGCGTGCTCGTTCCGATCGCAGTAACCATTCTCGGAAGCAGCGGAACTATGGTTCTTCTCACAGTTTCCGCAACCCTTGGCGGCGCGGTATTCGGCGACCACATTTCTCCCATTTCGGACACCACCATTCTCGCCTCTGCGGGCGCTGAGTGCAACCACGTTGACCACGTAAACACCCAGCTACCGTATGCTATGTCGGTAGCCGCAATAGCTGCGGTCTCCTACGTTATAGCAGGACTTTGCGCGAGCCTCGGCGGCGTTCTCTGCGGCGTGATCATGTGGGCATCTGCTCTCGTTTTCTTCGCAGGATTAGTCCTCATAGTCAAAATGGCAGGCAAAAAGAAAGCGTAACGCATAAAAACCACGAGCCCCGACACCGTCGGGGCTCGTTTTTTGTCCTCGCCTTATTATTTGGTGTCATCTTTATGATTTTAGGAGACGATATCCTTGGCAGTCCTAAAATTCGTTTGTAGGGGAGGATATTATCCTCCCGCCATTTATAAAAATATCATTGCGATTTGCACGGGCAGTCGGGGACGCCTGCCCCTACGGGTTTGTGCGCGTTTGATATTTTTGATTGTAGGGACCGACGTCCTCGGCGGTCCTAAAAATCGGACGTGCAATGCACGCCCCTACGGGTTTAATAGTTGTTCTCATATTTGCCTGTAGGGGAGCATTCAATATGCTCCCGAAGAAGAAAGGGCGGATATGGAATCCGCCCCTACGGACAAAACATAAAAATTCGCACCCATTTTGTAGGAGACGCCATCCTTGGCAGTCCCGTTTGCTCGGCGTAGTCTTACCAAAAGCCTTCTCCAGTGGGAGAAGGTGCCGAGGAACGAGGCGGATGAGGTGTCATTA